>NZ_CP018914.1:1190000-1268242 GCF_001951015.1 Rickettsia rickettsii | reverse complement strand
ACTTTACATATGTAATTGTGGATAAATTTTTTAATAACTTATTATTTTTCCTATTAAAACCTATTAAAAATTTCCTCAAATCCTTATTAAATCAAGTAAATCTAGTGTATTTTCTTTTAAATAAATAGTTTGTGGATAAAATTGTGAATAAATATCATTTTTCTTTGAAAAAATAGTCTTTTCTAAGCTATAAATGAATTTTACACTTAATTATCCACTTGTATAAATTCATTACAAACTTATGTGAATAATAATTAAAAATACCTATATTTTTAAGAAAATTTTAATGAAAATTTTGTTGATAACTCTGTTTAAAACATTTAATCTACATAATTCTATTTATATAAACAACAAATAATAAATATATTTATTATTTTAATATTTTTAGTAATAGCATGAAGCAAATTATAAATCCATTAAAAGGAAATAATGATAAAGTACCTATTTGGTTTATGCGTCAAGCAGGTAGATATTTGCCGGAATATAAAAAAGTAAGAGAAACAACAAAAAATTTTCTAGATTTTTGTTATGATGTTAGCAAAGCAACAGAAGTAACCTTACAACCGATAAAACGTTATGGATTTGATGCAGCTATTATTTTTTCCGATATATTAGTTTTACCTCATGCTCTTGGATGGGAAGTGGATTTTAAAGAAAATATAGGGCCTATATTAAAGCAATTCAAATCACAAGAAGATTTTAAATATCTGCAAATCAATCCGAATTATAAATTAGAAAAGGTTTATGAAATAATAAAAAAAGTAAAAAAAGAATTACCATCCCCCATTTCTTTAATAGGATTTGCAGGTAGTCCTTGGACAGTGATGAGTTACATGTTAGAAGGAAAAGGAAAACAGGATTTTAAAACGAGCAAAAAATTCATATATGAAAATAAAATACTTGCTGAAGAATTATTAAATTTTATTACGGAAAAAACAGCTGATCATCTTATAAATCAAGCAAAATCTGGAGCAGATGTTTTAAAGCTTTTTGATTCATGGTCAGGAGTACTTGCAGAAGAGGAATTTACTAAATTTGTAATAGAGCCGACAAAAAAGATTATACTAAAAGTAAAAGAAGTTTTTCCAAAAACTCCTATAATTGCTTTTCCTAAAGGAGCAGGATTATTGTACGAAAAATTTATAAAAGAAGTACCGATAGATGTTTTAGCCGTAGATCAAATGGTTCCTCTTGAAAAAATGAAAGAGTGGAGTGATAAAGTAATAGTACAAGGTAATTTAGATCCGGTTGTATTATTAACTAATAAAGAAATTATTAAAGAAAAAACTTATAAAATTCTTCAGGCAATGAAAGGAAAGAATTTTATCTTTAATTTAGGACATGGTATTTTGCCTGAAACACCTACGGAAAATGTAGAATTTTTGACAGAATATGTTAGGTTATATGAAGAAAAGAATAGCAATAGTACTTTTTAATTTAGGCGGTCCAAAAAACCTTAAATCAGTGAAGCCTTTTCTATTTAATCTATTCTATGACAAAGCTATAATTAATCTACCAAATCCTTTGCGTTATATTATCGCTAAAATAATTTCTATTACTAGAGAGAAAAAATCTCAAAAAATTTATTCTTTAATCGGTGGTAAATCTTCTTTACTGCAGGAAACAGAGGAGCAGAAATTAGCACTAACTGAAAAGCTAAAGCAACTTATAAAAGAAGATTTCGCTATTTTTATAAATATGAGATATTCAGCACCGTTTGCTAAAGAAGTAATAGGTCAAATAAAAAAATATAATCCAAGCGAAATAATATTATTGCCTCTATATTCTCAATTTTCAAGTACTACGACAGGATCATCGGTTAAAAATTTTTTACAAAACCTTGATATTGATATTCCAATTAAAACAATTTGCTGTTATCCTCTAGAAAAAGATTTTATAAAAGCTCATGTTTCATTAATTAAAGAAAAACTATACGATAAAAATTTTCGTATATTATTTTCTGCTCACGGGTTACCCGAAAAAATAATAAAAGCAGGTGATCCTTATGGTTTTCAGATAAAAGAAACAGTACAAGCAATAGTTAAAGAATTAAATATAAAAGATCTAGATTATAAGATAACTTATCAAAGCAGAGTAGGACCTATAGAGTGGTTAAAACCTAATACGGAAGACGAAATAGAACTAGCAGGAAAGTTAAAAAAAGACATAATTATCGTACCTATATCCTTTGTATCCGAGCATGTTGAAACACTAGTAGAGCTTGATATTGAATATAAATTAATCGCAGATAAATATGAAATTCAATATACCCGAATTCCGACACTTGGAACAAATAAAATTTTTATTAATAGTTTGACAAATATATTGCTGCGATTTATTAATAAGGTTGATACTAATTTAGTTATGAGTAGCTCTAGTACAAGAATATGTCCAAACGAATTTACTAAATGTTTGTGTAAATTAACAAGTTAATAAGGAAAAGAATGGCAAGTTACTATCTATGGTTTAAGTCAGTCCATCTGATATCTGCTATATGTTGGATGGCAGGGCTTCTTTATTTACCTAGAATATATGTTTATCATATCAAAGCTAAAATAGGTAGTGAGCTAGATAGTACTTTACAAGTAATGGAGCTAAAATTACTCAGATTCATTATGAATCCAGCAATGATTAGCACATTTATTTTTGGTTTAATAAATGCTCATATTTACGGGTTTGTTGCTCTTGATACTTGGTTTCACATTAAAATGTTTGCAGTATTAGTTTTAGTGATATTTCACGGTTTACTTGCAAGATGGCGAAAAGATTTTGCAAATGGTAAGAATGTCCATTCAGAAAAATTTTATCGCATAGTTAATGAGATTCCGACTATTTGCATGATTGTTGCAGTGATTATGGTTATAGTGAAACCATTTGACTAGTATACTCTTTGTTATTTGAAAAGGGATTGTTAAAGATATATAGTCATTGCGAGCAGGAAATAATAACAAACTTCTAAGATTGTGTTTCGTCAATATTTTCTTTTGAAGTAGACTCTGCTACGAGTTCAGGTAGGCTCTTGTTAGTTTGGTTGGATATGTAGTTACTCCCGATTAATTAAACTAAAGCATTCCTTTTAAGCTCTGGACATTCCTATTATAGCTGACTTTTGGTAGAGATTCTACACCCCGAAATAGTGTTTTACTATTTCAGTTAAAGCTTATACCTAACTTCCTTTGGTGGTTTTCAGTAGTCGACGTAGTAGGAGCATTGACTGATAGTAGTGACCGGAGCTTATTGAAGAAAACTAAAACAAAGGTTAAACGAAGAAAAAAGTGAGGTCATGACAAACTGTCACGGATTGAAATTAACTGCCACAGATGGAAAAAAATATATAACAGACTGTGCAAATACAGAGTCATTACTTCGTATTATACAATCTATTCCGTCTCCAAAGGCAGAACCATTTAAACAATGGCTTGCAAGTCGGTTATGAGAGGATTCAAGAAATTTCTGATCCGGAAAAGTCAATTGATAGAGCAAGGGATAATTGGAAACGACACGGTCGTAGCGAGAAATGGATTCAACAACGTATGATGGGGCAGGAAACACGAAATAAATTAACTGATTACTGGAAAAACCATGAAGTAACAAAAGAGAATGAATTTGCTATATTAACTAATATTATTCATCAAGAATGGGCTGGTATAACTTAAAGAAACACAAAAATATTAAGGGCTTAACAAATCAAAGTTTACGTGATCACATGAATGAAGCAGAATTAATTTTTACTGCTCTTGCTGAATTATCTACTTCGTCAGGTAGTAGAAACCAATAATGTAACAGGAATGGAAGAAAATAAGGTTGCAGGTAAAATAGGAGGAAGTATAGCTAAAAACGCTAAAACGGCCTTGGAAAATAAAACTGGTAAAAAAGTAATCTCAACAGAACATTATTTACCGCCTAAACTTACAAAGTAAAAAATTTTGTTATAGTGAAATGCATTGAATTAGGTGACATTTTTTAATTTTTAAATAATATATCTCATATCGTAAATGGGTTGGCATCGCTATATTCTTAAAAAAATTGGTTTTGTGGAAAATACTCTCACTTTTGACAAAAGTTTCAACACACCGAAATAGCATTTTGCCATTCCGGTTATGATTTTAAAAAAGTCAATTAAACTTTACTTCAGGTGGCAATGACATTAATATTGCTTCGACATTTCCATCGGTCATTAAGCCGAATTTAGTACCGCGGTCATATAGCAAATTAAATTCTACATATCTACCTCGCCTTATAAGCTGGTATTCTTTCTGCTCAGCTGTCCAAGGTAAAAATAACTTACTTCTAACGATTTCAGGATATACCGATAACAAAGTCTTACCTACGTCCTGTGTAAAGGCAAAATCCTGTTCAAAATTACCATTATTTAAATAATCATAGAATATTCCGCCTACTCCTCTTGGCTCTTTTCGATGCTTTAGATAAAAATATTCATCACATTGCTTTTTGAATTTAGGATAATAGCTAGAATCATACTTATCGCACACTTCTTTAAAAGCTGCATGAAACTTTACAGTTTCGTTTTTTTCCGGATAAAAAGGTGTTAAATCGCCACCGCCGCCAAACCAACTTTTAGAAGTTTCTATATAACGAGTATTAAAATGCATAGCGGGAATTAGCGGAGATTTAAGATGTGCGACTAATGAAATGCCTGTTGCAAAGAATTTCCCGTCTAGCTCTGCTCCTGGAATTTCGTTGCGGAATTCGGGAGAAATTTTACCAAATACGGTAGATATATTAACCCCGACTTTTTCAAATACTGCTCCTTTCATGAGAGACATGACACCGCCACCGCCTCCGTTACGTTGCCAGCTTGAGCGTACAAACTTAGCCGGTTTTAAACCTTTGGTTTGTGCATATTCTTCTTCGATTTTTTCAAATTCTTTGCACAATAAATCACGTAAATTAGTAAACCAACTACTTGTTATTTCTTTATTTTCTATGTTCATAATTATTAAGCAACGATTTAATTACTTTCCTCATCATATACATAATCACTAAAAATACGGCAGCAATGATCATAATATAAAAAGCCGGAGCATAAAATAAGCCTGTGCGCTCTACAAGCCAACGAGAAATAATAGGTGAAGTTCCGCCGAATATCGCTATTGCAAAATTGTAGCTGAAAGCAACACCGGTAAACCTTTGTTCTGCCGTAAACAAGGATATAACGAGTATATAAGCTGTACCTGCTATGCTTCCTGCGAGCATACCAAGCATTGTAAGAGCTATAATTTGTTGCCACATCTCTTCTGTCGACATAAGTAACATGGTCGGTAAAATCAATATCAAGATAGCAACACCAACAAGCATTGCCATTTTAAATTTTCCGATAATATCGGCAGTACCGCCGGCAAGCGGCATCGCTATCATCGCAATAAACGAACTATACGCTAAATATGATAAAGCAATAGTATTACTAAGATGCATTACATTATAATAGAAAACATTTATATATGTTTTTACTAAATACATAACGCTGCTAGCGATAGCACCTATACACATAGTTAAAAACATCGATCTCCAAGCAGTTCTAATTACATTGGAAAAAGGTGCTTTAAGAACTTGTTTCTTTTTCTCAAGCATTTTAAAAATCGGTGTTTCCGATACGCGCAATCGCAAGTAAAATCCTGCAAGACCCATAAATCCGCCAAGCAGAAAAGCAAAACGCCAAGCAAAATCTATATGAGAGAAATAACGTTCTATTATAATACCGATAAGTGTTGCAATTAAGGTACCGGCGATATTTGAACCATGTACTAAACCTGCCGTAAAACCCGGTCTTAAATTTTGACGATGTTCAAGGATAAAAATAGCCGCTCCCGTTCCTTCACCGCTAATACATAAACCTTGAATAAGTCGCATTATAACTAGAGTTATAGGGGCATAAATCCCAATACTTGCATATGAGGGTATGAGACCCATAATAAAGGTCGGAATAGTCATACCTAGCATCGAGATTATCAAAGCGATACGTCTACCGTATCTATCACCGATATAACCGAATAATATGCCTCCTACCGGTCTTGTCAGAAAGCCAACCGCAAATACTCCAAGGCTTAGAAGAATTCTAATGAATTCTGATTCGCCTGGAAAAAAAACTTGTCCAATAATCAGCGAAAAAACTGAATATACCGTAAAGTCATAATATTCGAGTACATTACCTGAAATAGCAGATAAAAAAATGAACTTAGACCTATTATTCATCGAGCTTTAAATAACTTAATTACTAATTAGTTATTATAGACAAGTTACATAATTTATAAAGTGTAATTTATAATATTTAATTGTCGGTATTTTAATTCTTGTGGTGATAGTAATATGTTTTTGTGGTTATAAGTTCTTGTTTAATAAACAACCTGAATCAGTTGCAAATGATTTTGAAAAAGAATTAGCAGAATGTGATAAAGCTATAAAACAAAATCCGAATGATGCATATATTGGGTATGGATTTAGACTAAGAATACTGGGACTTAGATTTCCTGAAAAATATGAGTTGGCCCTTGAAGTTTATAACAAAGCAATTGCACTAAACCCTAATCATTTTCAGGCTTATCTTAATAAAGGAGCGGTATTAATTCAGTTGGGAAAATACGATTTAGCTTTAGAAGCTTATAATAAGGCAATCGAAGTAGATCCAAGTCATCCTTATGCTTATAACAATAAAGCAGAAATATTAAGAAAGCTTGAAAAATACGATTTATCTCTTGAATCATACAATAAAGCATTAGAATTAGAGCCAAATGACTTTGAGACACAAGCTCAAATACAAACATTAGACATGCAAAAGGCTAAATAATAGTCATAATAAATTATGACTATTATAACGTACATATTAATTTGGTCATTATTATTATTATGATATACACGTTATAATGGTCAAGCACTTATAACCTAGTTATACTCTAGTGGTACCGGAATTCCTACTTTTGTAAGTTTAGCTCCTCTTGGCTTTTTAATTCCTGCAAATTTCTGTTCTTCTTGTTGTTTTCATAGTTTTTTTCCTATTTTTGCAGCTTCTCTGCTACCTTTAAGAGCACTTTTTACGGGCTTTGTGTTAATATTCGTAACACCTTTTGAAGTCTTAATACTTTTCAAATCTTTATCAAAATATTTTACGTTTGTAGCAATACTTAAATGGTAAACTCCGCTACCTTTTTGTATAAACTGATTTTGATTTTGTAAAGCTTTACCTTCTAAATCTAAGAATTTACCATCTTTACCAAAATCACCTACTTCTCCAACTTTTGTACCACTAAGATCATATGCGTAAAGTTTTTCTTCATGGAAATCTAGGTTGTTTAAAAAGTTCTCTATAGAATTCTTATCATTAGTAAAATTGCCTAATTCATGGGTGCCTATAATTTTCTCTTCTTTGCTTACTACTTTTTTCGTATTTTTAATAATTCCAAGATAGGCTAGAGCTTTTTTAAACTTACCCAAATTACGCTTTACCTCAACTTCTACGGGTCTAGAAAATTCTTTTTCTTTTACTTCTTCAACTTCTCCTATAACTAATTGCCCATCTATGGGGCTGTCCAGTTCATCTTTAAAATGAATTAATTTGGCATTTTACTCTATTTAAGTCAGTTTCTTCAGTTTGAAAATGTAGATGTTTTTTTCTGGCATAAATTCCTCCTTGAATAAATTGTGGTTTATTTTAAATGTAAAGGAGTAAATTAAATTTTTGCAAGAAGTTTTTATTGTTAGTTATTTCTCAATAAATAACAAATATTAAGAATTAAAAACTACTGTGCCATCCAGCCACCATCTATCAAGAGTCCACTACCTGTTATTGATGATGCTTTTTTATCACATAAGAATATTACTAAGTTTGCTATTTCATCAGCTTCTACAAATTTTTTCGTAGCTTGAGATTTAAGGATTACATCCCTTAACGCTGATTTTTCACTTATATGTCTAGCTTTAGCAGTATCTGCTATTTGATTCCTTACTAATGGTGTGTTGACGTAACCGAGACAGATAGCATTAACTGTAATATTATTCTCAGCCACTTCTAAAGCAACGGTTTTGGTAAGTCCAAGGATACCGTACTTTACTGCTACATATGCCGACTTGAAAGGTGATGCGACATATGCATGAGCGGAAGCGATATTAACAATTCGCCTGAAGCCGTTTTTTCATAATCTGTATTGCATATTTTTTAGTATAGAAAAATGCTATTAAATCTATACGCAAAATTTGCTCCCATTTATCTTCAGGAAATTCATCGATAGGAGCAACATGCTGAATACCTGCATTATTTACTAATGTACTGTCATACCGTGGCTTGTACCAGCCAGCTAAATCGTCATTGCAAGCAGAGCCATAGGCTGTGTGGCAATCTCAGAACTTTGGCACTAGATTGCTTTGTCAATTACTTACGTAATTTCCTCGCAATGACAAGAAAATTAGAACCATGCAACAAAGCTGATCAAGTCACGGGATGACATATTTAATCAAGTAATATTTGTCTTTTATTTAAAAGTAACTTATATTAGATTACACTTAAAGAAATAATGTATAAATCTATGGAAATTGTTAATAGTGTTGATGCATCTGTATCTTGCCAGGGCAAAGAACCTCAATATGACCATCCGAAAGTTTATTTAGAGATAGATAAAAAAAAAAAGAAGTTATCTGCCCATATTGTAGTAAGAAATTTAAACTAGTAACAAAATGACTATAAAATTTCTGTCAGAAAGTACTATCAACCGAATTGCTGCCGGTGAGGTTATAGAAAGGCCCGCATCGGTAGTAAAGGAATTAGTTGAAAATGCTGTTGATGCAAGTAGTACTAAAATAGATATTATTTTAGAACGTGCCGGTAAAAATCTAATCATTATTTCCGATGACGGTATCGGTATGACTGATAAGGAATTAGAAATTGCTGTTGAACGTCATACAACTTCTAAGTTTGATGAAAGCGATTTTCTAAATATTAATACTTTTGGTTTTAGGGGTGAAGCACTGCCGTCTATTGCTGCTATTAGCAAAATGCTAATTACTTCTAAAAAACGAGATGCCGACAAAGCATTTCAGATTAAGTTAATCGGCGGCAATGAAAAACAAGTTACTATTTCTGTTCATAATGAAGGTACTAAAATAGAGATACGTGATTTATTTTTTGCAACACCTGCACGTTTAAAATTTCTTAGAGCCGATAAAACAGAGCTTGCAGCAACTGTAGGTGTGGTTAAGAAAATCGCTCTAGCACATCCTAAAATTTCTTTTAGTTTAACACATGACGGCAAGAATTTATTAAAACTAAAGGGACAAAATAAAGATGCTGAAACTAACCTAAAACAGCGTATAATTGATGTAATAGGTGATGATTTTATAAAAAACGCCGCTTATATAGACTTCAAAACACCTGATTTCTCTATTTGCGGCTATACTAGTAGCCCGACATATAATAGAGCTTCAAGTGAAGATCAGTTTTTATTTATTAATAATAGACCAGTAAAAGATAAATTATTACAGATAGCTTTAAGGGTAGCATATCAAGATTATTTAGCTCGTGATCGTTATCCGATATGTGCTATATTTTTACAAATCAATCCGCAACTTGTTGACGTTAACGTACATCCGGCAAAAGCAGAGGTTAGGTTTCATGACCCGGATTATGTGCGAAACTTATTAATAGAAGCAATTAAAAATGCTTTAACAAATAAAAGCCATGTTACTTCTACTACTATCGCCTCTGATGCTCTTGAGTTATTTAAAAATCCTTTAGTTAACAAACAATCTCCAGTAAGTAAAGTTATAAACGTTAATAGTAAATCGGCAGATTATAGACCTACTACTCATTCTATACTTAATACAGTTCCTCAAAATCATGTTTGTCAAAAATTAATCGATACATTATCACATGCTAAAATAGAACAAGAAGTAGAAAATCGTATAGAACATGAACAGCAAATCCGTAAACAATATAAACTTGGGGCAGCTAAAGCACAACTTCATACGACTTATATTATTTCACAAACCGAAGATAGTATAGTGATTACCGACCAACATGCAGCACACAAACGTTTAGGGTATGAAAAAATAAAAGATTACCTTAAAACGGAAGAGTTAATCAAACAGCGTTTGCTTATCCCTGAGATAGTAGAACTGCCAAATGAAAAAAAAGCAGATTGTTTATATGACCATAGAGAAAAACTATATAAACTTGGTTTAACTCTAGAAAAATTCGGCGAAAAATCTATTATAGTAACTGAAATTCCAAATATCCTTGGAGATGTAAACGTACAAAAGTTAATTCAGGATCTCGCCGATCATTTATCGGATTTTGGCAAGAATATAGCTTTGACAGAGTTAATCGAGCATGTAACGGAAACTTATGCCTGTCATTACTCTATTAGAGCAGGACGAAAATTATCGGCAGATGAAATGAATGCCTTACTGCGTCAAATGGAAAATACGCTGCTTTCAGGTCAATGTAATCATGGCAGACCTACTTATATTGAGTTGAAGCTTAAGGATATCGAACGCTTATTTGGACGGTAACTTGTTTAATTTGAAAAATTGGTGTCATTGCGAACGACTGCAAGGAGTGCGGCAATCTCCGGAAATTAAAACTAGATTGCCATGCTCCTTTTAGTCATTCGCAATGACGTATCTCTCTTTATTTTGCAATGCCTAGTTTTTACTTGACTATTTTTCAATTTCGTTTTATTCTGCTTTTCTTAGAATAATAAAATAATATCTTGATTTAAGGTGTCAGCTAATGGCAAAGAAAAATAAAAATGTTTTGGTAAGGCTAGTAAGTACTGCCGGCACAGGTGTTTTTTGGGTAAAGAAACGTAATCCGAAGACCCAAACCGAGAAGCTTTCTTTTCGTAAGTATGATAAAGTAGTTAGAAAACATGTTCTTTTTAAAGAAGAAAAAATAAAATAATTGTAAGTAATATAATATGGCAGTAAAAATTCGTTTAGCTAGAGGCGGTGCTAAAAAGCGTCCTTTTTACCGTGTAGTAGTAGCTAACGCAACAGCACCTCGTGACGGTGACTTTTTAGAAAAAGTCGGAACTTATGATCCAATGCTTGCTTCAGATAATAGTGAGCGTGTTGTTTTAAAAAAAGATCGTATAGAATATTGGCTTGGCACCGGTGCTAAACCAACTGAGCGAGTCGCAAAATTTATTGAGCAAGCGGGTGTTACTCTTCCTGAGAAAGTTAAAAAGGAAATGGAAGTGAAAGCAAAAAACCGCAAAGCTAGACTAAGTAAAAAGGAAGCTAAAGAAGCTTAGTTTATAGTGTGTTTTCATCATTGCGAGCAGGCATTGACTGTGTGGATCAATTCAGCCCCTGTCATCTCCCGCTATTTGATTGCGGGATTTAGTAAATTTGACTATTACAAGTTATTTTTCTAGATATTGTGGTCAAGCCACGGGTATGACAGCACATATCTCTTCTCTATATTAATATGCCGGATTAGCTCAGTGGTAGAGCAACCGCCTTGTAAGCGGTAGGTCATCAGTTCAAATCCGATATCCGGCACCATCAAAATTTTTCTTGTCATACTGGGACTATCTTTATATAGATACCAAATCGTCATTGCGAGCAGCCGTAGGCTGCGTGGCAATCTCATGAAATAATAACACACTTTTCCTGAGATTGCTTCGTCGAATTACTGTGTAATTCTTCTCGCAATGACGATTTACCAATCCATGCAAGCAAGCTTTCACAAGAATTATATAGAAAAAAACATACAATAGTGACATCCTTTAAAATTTTTATATATGATAGTAATCGATAAAACATCTTATAGAGCTGTGGGATTTGATAAACGTATTAAATTCCTAGTGCTACATTATACACAGTGTGATTTTAAGCAGTCTTTAGATTTTCTAACCGGTGAAAAGTTAAGTAGCCATTATTTAATAAACAATGAAAATCCTGAACATATATTTCAATTAGTAGAAGAGAGTGATAGAGCATGGCATGCTGGAGTAAGTTACTGGCAAGGTCATGAGCGTATTAATGATACATCAATCGGTATTGAAATCGTAAATCCTGCTTTTGAAGTAAATGCAAAAAACAATGATATAGTTTGGTTACCCTATTCGGAAAGGCAAATTAATAGTGTTATAAGTTTGTGTAAACAGATTATTGCTAGATATGATATTAGACCTACTAGAGTAGTTGGGCATTCTGATATTGCTCCAGGTAGAAAACAGGACCCTGGCCCGCTATTTCCTTGGAAACTATTATATGATAACGATATTGGAGCTTGGTATGATGAACAGGTGTTTAACAATCTATTGCCGCAAGTCGACATAACCGATATTGCAGCAATTCAGCAAAAATTTATTACATACGGTTATAAACTTGAAGTTACCAAAATTTTAGACTCTAAAATGAAAGATATTATAATTTCGTTTCAAATGCATTTTCGTCCTAGTAATTTTTCTGGCGATTTGGATGCTGAAACCATAGCAATTTTAGATGCATTAATATTGAAATATAAATCTGAATTAATATGATTAGATTTATAACTATACCGGATTTTGCGGATTATCAAGTTATTTTGAAATTAATGGAAGATTACGTTAACAAAGTAATTAATGATCATGAGCCGGAAATTATTTATTTAGTTGAACATTCGGAAGTATATACAGCCGGTACTAATTATAAACAAGAAGAATTATTAAATTACGGTGATATTCCGGTAATTTACACAGGACGTGGCGGTAAATTTACTTTTCATGGACCGGGTCAGCGTGTTATTTATCCAATTCTTAATTTAGATTCACCAAATCGATACAAAGATTTAAAGCTATATATAAAAATGCTTGAAGAATGGATTATAAATAGCTTAAATTATTTTGGAATTAAAGCATATATTATTAAAGATAAAGTAGGAATTTGGGTAAAAGTAAGGAAAGATGAATTTGCTAAAATTGCTGCAATAGGTGTTAGAGTAAGAAAATGGGTTACATATCACGGTGTAGCTATAAATATTTCAACAGATTTAAGTAAGTTTAGTGGGATTATTCCTTGTGGACTTGAAAATTCTTTAGTAACATCTTTAAATCAGTTAGGGATTCATGTTGAAATGTCTGAATTTGATAAAATTATTCAAACTGAATTTAATAAAATATTTAAATGATCAGAAAATTTCTACTCACAATTTTTGCTCTTTGGGTCGGTGGTTTTGGTTATTATTTATATTTAATAAATTCTTATAAGCTTAATAGTAATACCACTAATGCAATAATAGTATTTGTAGGAGGAGGACATAAAATTGAAACCGGTATTGCTTGGCTTAAGGCAGGTTATGCACCTATATTATTTATTACTGGTATAGAATCTACAGAGCAATTAAAAATTTTGTTAAAGGAACGTAATGTTATAGAACAGCAGGTAATATTTGCTCCGAATAAAATAATGTCTGAAGAAGATAATATTAAGAAAGTGGTTGATTTTATTGTAACTTACAATCTTACTTCAATAATTTTAGTAGAGCATAATTATAATATGCCTTTTATGCTAAATAAGCTTGAAAAAGCGATTCCTTCTTCTAATAATATCTATATAGTACCATATCCTGTTTTTTCCAAACAAAAATATGATGTGTTATTAAAATCCTATCATCGTTATTTAATGAGTATACTCGTTTAATTTGCTTACTTTACTCTTTTCCAGTACAATATTTTAGAACGGCTACGTCAATAATGCAGAAACTAAAGAGCCTATTATTACTGCAGCTCTCATAGAGTTTGAAGGGCAGCTGCTCTCAAACGTTACTACCTATAAATAAACTTAGGGTAAATCCAATCCCTCTAAGTATAGCTATAGAATAAAATTTTAACCATGAAGTATCACTTGGTAAATTACAGAGTTTAAATTTTACAAATGGATATGAAAATAGCATAATACCTAATTGCTTACCTACAGATAAACCAAATATTATCCCATAAATTAAAGCAAGTATTGAGTTGGAACAAATGCCTTTAAATGCAAAATATTCTAAAAGGATACCGGAATTCATAAATACAAAAAGCGGTAAAATAAAGTAATTTACAAAAGGACGAATTAAGTTTTCAAGTTTTTTAAAAGAAGTGTTAAATTCTCCTTTTATATTAACAGGTATAAAAAGTGCTATAATGGCTCTGCATAAGGTATCGTGAATACCTGACTTCACCATACTAATACATAATAATAAACCTACAATTATATAATAAAATAATTGTTTAACTTGTCGATAATTCAATATAAACAAGATGAATATAATTATAGAAGAAATTAATAATGCCAGAGTATTGATTGTTTTAGCATAAAACAAAGCTAGTATAATTAACGCAAAAGCATCGTCAATTAATGAGAAACCTATAATAAAAGCTCGTAATTCTAAAGATATATGTCGGCTGAAAAAAGATAAAATACCAAGGACAAAAGCAGTATCAGTTGCGATAGGAATAGCCCATCCTTTTATTAATTCCGGTTTACCGTAATTAAAAAACATGTATATTAAGACAGGAATTACCACACCTCCAAGGGCTGCCGCTGCAGGTAATATTAGTTTTTTTATGTTCACCTTCTACTAGGTGAAATTTCATCTCTGAACCTATTAATAAAAAGAAGAAAGTCATGAGACCGTCATTAACTAACTCTATAAAAGTTGTTTTTTGTACTTTTATAAGCTTGTATAATTAAGTGTAAGAAGATATAATTATTAATTACAAAAAAATATCTAAGCAATTCTTATGTTAGCAGAACAACAAACCGAATGGATTATCAGCAATAACCTTGTAAATAAGGGATGGCATATAGATAATGATATTAAAAAGAGTTTATTTCCAAAAACCACAATCAAAAACAGAACAGACAAGATTAAACGGAAAAAGACCGGATCATATCTTATATGAAAGTAATCTATTGCAATAATAGAAGCAAAAAAGCAGGAGTGGATTTAAGGCAAGCTTTAGATCAAGCAACGGAATATGCAAAATTGCTTGATGTACCTATAGTGTTCGCAATGAATGGAGCTTACTGCGAAACTCGTTTTTGTTGCTAATAATAAAGAGCTTATATTAAACGGTGATGAAGTAAGGGAATTACTACATGAAAAAGAATTATTATCTGCTTTTTTAGAAGCAAGCAGTAATGAAGTTTGGACTATACCGAAAGAAATTAAAGTATCACGTGAAGAATTAATATAGATATTTGAAAACTTGAATAATCTTTTAAGAAATTAAGGGCTCCGAGCAGAAATAGAAAGATTTAGCGAATTTGCAAATATATTATTCTTAAAATTATTAAGTGAAAACAACGAAAAATCCTGTGGAATAATATCAAAGCACAATCAAACGATGATATTATCGGTTACATTAATAGCTATGTTATAGAACAAATTAAGAATAAATACGGTGGTGATGTTTTTACGCCTATTTCTCTAGGCAATTACATTACTTTCCGCCACATTATCGATGCAATTGATCCTCTTATTTTATCTACGATAGATACAGATGTAAAAGGCGGCGTATTCGAGTATTTCTTAGAAAAAACTACATCAACGGAAAAATGATTTAGGCGAATATTTTACACCGAGAAATATCGTTAAAACCATTATTAATTTGGTTGATCCTAAATTTAAAGAAACAATTTATGATCCTTTTTCGGTACCGGTGGGTTCTTAACTGAAGCTTTTAATTATATCAAAGAAAATAATATAATTAATACCGATGAAGATTTAGAAAAATTAAGATTTAATACATTATATGGGCGAGAGTTAACCAAAACCGCAATGATGTTAAACTCTTAACTGATCAGCAGTTAAAGTTTGATATAATTGTTGCTAATTGCCATTTTCTCAAGCTATCACTAAAAAAACTAGCAAAAACGGCAAAATTATAACAGAAAATCATATAACTTTTCTTTTTAATAACGGCATTGCAAAAAATAACGGTGATGCTGCTTGTGTTTTGCATTGCCTGCAAAATTTAAAAGAGGGTGGTAGAATGGCATTGGTAGTACCTGAAGGGTTCTTATTCAGAAAAGACACCTCTGCTGTGCATCAATTTTTACTATCAAAAGCAAAGCTGCAACTCGTTATCTCTCTACCGCAAGGTACTTTTTTACCTTATACAGGAGTAAAAACGTCAATACTTTATTTTACTATGCACATAAACCGAATAATCAAAAAGAATATTGGTTTTATGAGGTTAAGAATATCGGCGTTACGTCTAGATAATAAAAAAAGAAAAATTGTCGGTATAAATGATTTAAACAGGCGAGGATGGAAAATTAAATTTATCTAAAATTCCTTTTATAGATCTCGATTTTTATCAAATAGCTAAAAAGGATTGGTGAAAAACAATGATATTTTAATGTGTAAAGACGGAGCATTAACGGGTAAAGTGTGTTTTGTATATGATAAAATTTTACCGCAAATAGGAGTAATGGTTAATGAACATGTTTATATTTTTAGAGGGAAACCGAATATTATACATCAATCTTATTTATTTTATTGTTTAAATATAGCGATTAAATCAAATTAATAAGAACTTAGCTTATAATAAAGGTGCTCAGCCTGGTTTAAATAGAGAACATATAAACTCAATTTATATTCCTCTTCTGTCTCTAGAAAAACAACAGAAAATTATTGAAGAATTGAATAGCTATCAAAAGATAATAGAGGGGGCAAAACAGATAATAGATAATTGGCATCCTTATTTTGAAATAAATAAACAATGAGAAATTGTTAAATTTGGCGATATCGTTATCAATAAATTAAAAAGTAATATTTTATCTCTTGAGCATAAGGAGTATACAACATTAATAGTAGGTAAAAAAGGTAAAATGATTAACATTAATACTGCAATTAAGGGGGATATTCCAGTAATAGCATCGGGTTAGTCCTTATTCACATAATCAATATAATTTTAACGGTAACATAATCACTATTTCTTCATCGGGAGCATATGCTGGATATATTTGGTATCATAATTCACCAATGTGGACTTCAGATTGTAACGTAATCTATTTAATGAAAAACTATTGTTAACTAAATATCTATATTATATTTTAAAATCTCAGCAAAATATAATATACCAAAAGCAAGCTGGATCAGGTCAACCTCACGTTTATTTGAAAGATTTAGAGGATTTACAAATTCCTATCCCGCCTCTTGAAGAACAGCAAAAAATGGTAACAGAGCTTGATAATAATCAAAGTAAGATTGACAACCTTAAAAACTATATAAAACAATTTGAAAACAAACTAAAAACCACATTAAATTCTCTTTGGCAATAATTGATGTACATTAACTACTTAAAAGATTTGATTAGTTTTAAGTCTGTAACTCCTAAGAGCGATGGGGCTATTGAGTATATTAATGATTTGCTTAAACAGCACGGCTTTAAGACCGAAATAAAAATATTCGGTGATTCTAAAAGTGAGCAAGTCACTAATCTTTATGCTGTTTTCGGTAGCAATGAGCCTAATATTTGCTTTGTTGGTCATGTAGATGTAGTGTTGGAAGGCAATCATGAGCTTTGGCATAATGCGAGTCCATTTAAAGTTAGCCAGCAAGATGGTAAGATATATGGCAGAGGTGCGGTGGATATGAAAGGGGCTATAGCGTGCTTTCTAGCTGCCAGTTTAGATTTTATAAAAAATAATACCGATTTTAAAGGTTCCATTAGTTTCTTACTTACTAGTGATGAAGAGGGAAAAGCAAAGCATGGTACTAAAGAAATGCTGCAATATATTTATGATCAAGGATATAAGATAAATTTTGCTATTGTCGGTGAACCTACTTGTGAAAAAGAAATAGGCGATGCAATTAAGATTGGCAGAAGAGGAAGTGTTAACTTTAAATTAAATATAGAAGGTTTAAGCGGGCATGTAGCTTATCCTCATAAAGCAAATAACCCATTGCCTTGCTTAATAATAATATTGAATGAGTTAACAAATATAAAACTTGATGAAGGTACTGAATTTTTTCAACGTTCAAATCTTGAAGTAACGAATATCGAGGTCAGTAATAATACTTCAAACGTAATTCCGGCCAGTACGGAAGCATCTTTCAATATACGTTTTAATAATTTACATAGTGCAGAAACTTTAGCAAAACAGGTAGAAGAAATTATTAAACAGCATTGTAAAGAATATAAAGTAGATTATAAGTTAGAATATAGTAGTTCTGCTGAAAGTTTTATTCAGAACCCTAGCGATAAAATAAAAGAATTTGCTAAAGTAGTAGAGCATACGCTTAAAATAAAGCCTGAATTCTCTACAAGCGGCGGTACGTCGGATGCAAGATTCGTCAAAAATTATTGTCCGTTAGTAGAGTTTGGTTTATTATCCGAAACGGCACATAAGATAAACGAATACACAAAAATTAGCGATTTACAAAAATTATATGATGTGTATTATAACTTTTTGATGGAAATACTTTGATGTAATTCCTGCAGAGGCAGGAATTACATAGAATCCATGCAACAAGGCCACCCTTTTACAGGAATGGCATTACCATATGCGGATGTGATGGAACTGGTAGACATGCAAGATTTAGGTTCTTGTGCCGTGAGGCGTGGGGGTTCAAGTCCCTTCATCCGTACCACTTAAATTTTCTCATAAAAAATAACATAAAATTTTTATGCAGCAATTTAGTATTTATCAAACAAGCGATGAATTGCTTCTAAAATCGATATTGCTTCTGATAGAAAAATGCTATCACTCTGATCTTAAAAGCGTGATATTAACTGCAGATGCAGATCAACAAGAAATGCTCAATAAAAATCTTTGGACTTATTCACGTAAGCAATTTATACCTCACGGTAGTAAACTTGATCCGCAGCCTGAAAAACAGCCGATTTATATTACCGATGAGTTACAAAATCCTAATAATGCTAGTGTGCTTGTTATTATTTCGCCTACAGATATAGGAAAAATTTTACAAGCAAAAGAGTATATAAGAGTTTTCAAAAGGATAATTATAATAACTGATTTACCCGAAGATTTAAAAGAATTAACAGTTAAAATAAATAAATTTACCGAACAGGAAAACAAAATAGATTGTTTTACTCAAAATCCTCGTGGAGCTTGGAATAAGGTAGTCTAATAAATTTATATTCTTTTACGTACAAATAAATATAATCCGATCGTTAAAGCAATAACCAAATTGAAATAACAAGCAAAAATAAAATCTAGATTTTTTGAAGCAAAATTTTGTAATATAAAATGAATTGAAGTAACTAGCAATACTGTTAAGGCAGAAAATAATACCGGCATAAAAGTTGTTTTTTTGCTATAAGGATATCTCAAAAAAACTGCAAGTGCTACAAAAGGTAATACAAAATTGTATAAAGGCCAAATTATTCTTTGATGTGCTTCAGCAATTAATTTAATTTTTTTAGTAATAGCTAAATCATGAGGAGGGGCAAGTAATTCGCTTATATAATATTCGTTTGCTTCTTTATTATGTTTAGTTCTTTGTGATACTAAAGGATTATCATTTTGCAGTTTTATCATTAAAGAATCGAAAGTTAATTGAGTTAAATTACCGTTTACGTCATATTCTTGTCTTATGCCTTTATTAAGTTCAAAAATCGGGCTATTATCATATATATTAAGAGTACCTGAACCCGCAAATACTACTGATGGGTTATCAGCGTTGCGATTATCAAATATTATTACGCCGTTCATAATATTTCCTGCTGATTTTTTATCTATAAAAACAGTGATATCTTTCGTTACTTTATTAAAAGTTTTCTCTTCAATCATACTTGAGATATAATTATTCTTTATAAAGTTTAAACGTGATTTTAAGTTTATATGAGATAACGGCAGGATTGTAGAAGATATATAATAAGCAAGTAGCATCACTATTAATGCGACATATAAAGCAGGCAGTGCTAGCTGTACATTATTAACTCCTGAAGCTTGTAATATAATTAATTGTCGCTCGACTTTTAAATTATTATAGATATAGATCACGGTAATAACCATTATTACCGGTAACAGAATAAATAATAAAGTAGGAAGTACTAAAACTATTAAACTGAAGAAGTCCATAACTTTTATACCTTTATCAAATAAATATAAAAGTTTTAATATTTGCGTTATCCATACTATACTAGTCACTGAAAAAGTAACGACTATAAGCAGCGGTAAGATATTTTTTATAAAGTATTTTCGGTATAGTAGCATAATGTTTGTTTGGTTTTTTGATGTCATTCTCGTTTTTAGCTAGGAGCGACATCAAACGCTTTTCAAAAACTGTCCAGTACTATGGATGGTTAGATGGTTTTTGGGGGAACTCGTTTCTGGTTCATTTCAAAATAATTAAAAACCAAGTGTACTGTTTGAACCTAATTGTATTAACTCCAATGTGTCAGCATCGGGTTTTCTATAAATTAATACTAAATCCGCTTTAATATGACAACCTCTACAATCTTTCCAATTACCTATAAGGGCATGATCTCTCATATGTATAGGTCATGTTATATCAGCAACCAAGTATCTAACTGCTTTCAGTAAAATATCATCTTTATTCCACGTTTAAACAGTGCAGTACGTTTAATCGTTCTCATTTAAATCAGATAACAAATTATTGATATTACCAACATGAACTAATTTGCCGCTTCTTGCAGCTTTCATAGCTTTAATTGTTTCATCATTTGGGATAAGTGGTTCAAACGGCAATGCTTTTTCACGAGCAACACGAAATAACAGCATACGAACAGCATCAGATAAAGTAAGTCCCATAGCAGCAAGCACTAAAGCTGCTTCTTCTTTCACGTCTTCATTAATACGGGCTCGCACAATAGAATCAGCAGACATAAAAATCTTCTTTCAATAATGTAGCTACATTGTAGCGTGCATATTAAAAACTTTCAAGATTAAAAAACAAGTTTTTTATATGTTTTTTCTTAATTACTGCCTCATTAATAGAAAATCCCCGATCTTTCTTATTATATGATTTGCAAAGATGCGATAAATTAACTTACCTATCAGTATTGTTATAAATGCAATAATAATGCCGTAGATTATATCACTTGGGTAATGCATAGCAAGGCTTATGCGAGATAAAGACACGAGCACAATAACACAAATCATTAAGATTTTTAATGGTAATTTTATATAATTCCAAGCAAAATACGTTACTAACACGCTAAGAGCTGCGTGGCTGCTTGGAAAGCTTGAAAAGCATCTTTCGTTTGCAGTATTTATTATGGTCATGAAACTATCTACAGGAAGACTGCAATAAGGGCGAGGGAAATTAACTGAAAATTTAAGAGCGGTAAAAATTAAACCGAATACCCCGTATATTATACCGATTTCAACTAACTTATTATAATTGTGCCAGAATTTATTTTGCCGCTTCTTATCATTTTTGGTTTTCTTTAATTGAATATAAAAATATATACAGTATAAAATATATATTAAAGCGAAATTAGCGATATTAAAACAAAACGAAATTATTTTAAAAAAATAAGGTATAAAGCCGATATTAGTAATTTTATTCAAAAATAAGAATATTTCTTGATTTAAGCCGCAAAAATTATAAAAAACTTCAAACATTATTTTAAATATTTATGTTACAAGTAACAATACTTGGGTGTGGAGCATCTATAGGCGTACCGGTGATCGGGTGCGATTGTAGTACTTGCACATCTCCTTCAAAGTACAATAAAAGGACTAGATCAGCAATATATATTAACGATGAAAATAGTCAAATATTAGTTGATTTCGGTTTTGATATTAGAAATCAACTATTACGAGAAAAGATAAATAAGCTCGATTGTGCTATATTAACACATTATCATTCCGATCACGTTAACGGCATCGATGATTTACGAGTATTTACTTTTATGCAAGGCAAGCCATTTGAAATCTATACAGATCACGATAGTACGGCAAAGCTCCATACAAAATTTGATTATCTATTTAACAATAAGTTATTTAAGCTTGGGCGACTGTTCACAACTCAATCTGTTAGTTTTTTTGATAAAATTAAGATTAATACTATCGAAATACAATTTTTTAGACAGCATCACGGTCCTATAGATAGCTTGGGCTTACGTATAGGTGATTTCGTTTATTCGCCCGATTTAATCGATTTTCCTCATGAATCAGATAAATTTTTAAAAGATATAAAAATATGGATATTAGATTGTATGGATTATAAATCAAATCCAAATCATGCAGGGCTTGACAAAGTTCTAGAATGGCGTGAAAAATATAAACCTGAGCAGATATTATTAACCAATATGAGACACACGATAGATTATCATGAGATTACGAAAATGCTTCCAAATAACGTTAAGCCGCTTTATGACGGTTATAAATTTACGGTCTAGTTTATGATTATTTTAGAAAAAGTTTGTAAGCGTTATGGCAAGAATTACGCAATTAAGAATATTGATTTAAGTTTTACTACTAAGGAAACTACTGTAATAATCGGTCCTTCGGGAAGCGGTAAAACTACTCTGCTTAGAATTTTAAATAATTTAGAAGAACCAAGTAGTGGTACTTTTTTGGTAGACGGGAAGAAGCTACTGCTTAAAAATAGAAGAAAGCTTCTTTTAAAAGTTGGTATGGTTTTTCAAAATTTTAATCTATTCCCGCATTTAACGGTAGGAGAAAACCTAATCTATACACCGGTAAATGTTTTAAATTTGCCAAAAGAACAGGCAATTTCTATGGCAAAGGAATTGCTTGCAAAATTTAAGTTAACGCAAAAATTTGACTCATATCCGGCAAGCCTATCAGGAGGGCAAAAGCAACGCACCGCAATAGCAAGGGCTTTAATGATGAAGCCGAAAATTTTGTTATTCGACGAACCGACTTCGGCACTCGATCCTGAAAATATTAAAGATGTTATAGAGAATATAAATTTATTAAAAGATCAAATGAGCATGGTAGTGGTCACGCACCATTTGAAGTTTGCAAAATTAATAGCGGATCGTGTTATTTTTATGGATCAAGGACAGATTTTAGCAAATCAGCCTGCCGAGGATTTTTTTAATAAACCGGCATCGCATCGAGCTAGGTTGTTTTTAGAGAATATCGGCGATTTAAGGTGATTTTCTTGATAAAGATAAAATGATAGCCTATAATTAGTATTAATTATATGTATCCTCAATGAATTTAAAAAACTGGCTACGTCGTCTAAATAAGTTCGCAGGTAGCCACGTATTAAGGATACGCTCCGCTCCTAGTCTTGTAGACTCCTTGCTCTTTTCCAAGTTGATCTTCGTATAACTTTCTTCGTTTACTTGGAGTCAATAATGGAACATATTCATGCAAATCTAGCAGTTAGTATATCAGAATTTAAAAAAAGCCCTACTGCATTATTGGATAAGGCAAGTGGTGAGCCTGTTGCCTTATTAAATCATAATAAACCGACTGCTTATCTAATGCCAGCTGAATTATATGAGCAAATTATTGAAGCTTTAGATGACAAATATTTATTAGAGCTTGCTACTATTAGATTAAAAGATAAAGAAAAGGCAATAGCGGTTAATTAGTATATAATTTGTTTAGAAAGCTGGATTCCTGCTTTCGCAGGAATGACATAGAATCAATAAATAATATCGCCATATGAATAAAAAGCTTATCCATTTTTTAGTATAATGTTACTATTATCACATCGTACAGTTTTGGCATAGACATGAGTATAATGACCGCAAAAACTAAAAAACTTGAATTACAAGGAGGAGCAATTGCAATTTTATACAAAGGTGAAGTTATTTATAAAACAACTTTTGGAAATCAGAAAGGTAATAGTGGAGTTATTTATGGATAAAACTTTATTTCCTTTAGCATCGGTTTCAAAAGCTGTTTCAGCAACGGCAATTGCATTAATGGTAGATCAAGAAAGTTGAGATTTTGATGAAAAATTCAAATTACCATACCTAAAAATGCTATTAGTCTTAATAATATTTTAAGCCATACAACAGGTTATCAATTCTCAGGAAATATTGAAATTGAGCAACGTTGCTAAAAAAACAACAAGCTAGTTGTAAACCCGGGCAATGCTATAAGTATAGTAACATATTTTAGTTTACTTGAAGAAACTTTAAATTGTAAAAAATCAAGTTTAAATGCTGCAATAGATAATTTGCGTACAACGCTTAAAACGCAAAATATACAAATATTACCGCTAGGGCCTCGAATGTACAACTTGCTTATCCGCATTCTAAAGCAATAATAGACGGACAGGAGGTAATAACATTGCTGCCGTTTCCGCCTTATTACCCAAAGACGGTACCTGCATCTGTCGGTATTTTTGCATCGATAGATGGAATGATTGAAATATTCACACTTAGTTTTGGTTATAAACCGAATCTTATTGCTAAAAGTACTTTAGATCGTATGTGTAAAATAGTAAAATCAAACAAAGATGTTTTTGGATTTAAATGGTAACCGATTTGGCCTATTGATCAAAAAATGATTGAGTCATATTATGCTCTTGGATGGCGTATTCTTAAAGTAAAAGGATGCTCAAATAAGGATTTAATTTTTCACTCAGGCTATATAATTAACGGTATTAATTCTTTTATTGGCTTTATACCTTCAGAAGAACTTGGAATTATTATTCTAGTGAACCAAGAAGGTAGTTTTCCACTTAAAAATGGGCTGGGACTTTGGTTTGATTATATAGATTAAAATTTATATACTCAGATAGAACTGCGTATACCTATTCTTTATTTACTTGTAGTATATTATATGAATAAAAAACTCATAAAACTTATTTTTATCATTTGTAGCACCGTAATTGTAACCGGTTTATTATACAAATATATCAATCAACATTATCCAAAATTTTTTAAAGCACCACAAAATATAGGGAGTTTTTGTGCGTCATTATTAATATTATTTAGTATAATTTACAGTACTATTAGCCAAAATGAAATACGCAGATTTTGTTTGCAATTAGCAATGTGGGCAGTAATTTTCTTAGTTATAATAACCGGTTATGCTTTTAGGTTTGAGCTGAACTACGCTTATCATAGAGTAATGTCTGCTTTAATTCCATCATATAAATGGTCTACTGAAGTCGGAGAAATTATTATAGCCCGTAGCAGAGACGGGCATTTTTATATCAATGCTTTTGTAAATAACGTTAAAATAAAATTTATGGTAGATACAGGGGCAAGTGATATAGCTTTAACTAAAGAAGATGCTCAAAAATTAGGCTTTGACTTAACTAAATTAAAATATACTAGAACTTATCTAACAGCTAACGGCGAAAATAAAGCCGCCCCTATAACCTTAAATAGTGTACTAATCGGTAAGGAATTTAAGAACATCAAAGGACATGTAGGTCTTGGTGACCTTGATATTTCGCTTCTTGGTATGTCGCTACTTGAGCGTTTCAAAGGTTTCAGGATTGATAAGGATTTATTGATCTTGAATTATTAAACTTCTTGCATAACTTGCTTCTAAAGGCAATTTGTACGTCGATCCTAATCCCTAATCTTCACGTATGTCTATATATGCTGCAGCGGCAAGTGCTTCCGTGTATCCTTTAAATTTCTCTCTATAAACTGCTTTGGAAAGATGTCTATTTTTTACAAATTTCCTTTTTATTAAGAAATAGTTAAATTGTTAATTATTTCTTGGCCTTTATATCAAAAAGTGCTAACATGCCTTTTTTAAATAAAAGGGGTTTTGTGTATAAATCTAAATATGACGAAATCAATTTGTTTAATGCTATTTACAATGAAGACATTAAAAAGATCAAAGAACTTGTCAATAATAAGATTATAATATTGATGTTGTTAAACTTTATCTACAAGATGCTTGTAATTTGAAAAATTTTTTAGAAACCGGTAAAAAAAGAGCTAACAGAAGAGCAAAAAGAAAAATTAGAGCAAAAGTTAGATAAACTAAACGATATGATTCCCCTTCTCTTAAGGATAAAATAGGGATAAAACGCTATTGAAATATAAAGAAATATATAATGATGACAACAATGAAGAATATCAAATATTAAAAGAGAAACTTAAAGTTTTGCCTGAGACAGTGCAAACAGAGCTTAACGAGATGTTGGGGATAATACATCTTATTGTGATGATATGTTGTGAATAAATATGGATACCAAATCGTCATGAGCTAAGCGACTAAAGACGTTGTTGCGTGGAGCAGTTTTTCCGTCATTGCGAGGAAATTTACAATAGTAAATTGACGAAGCAATGGGAAGAATTCCTGAGATTGCCACGCTCACTAACGTTCGCGTGCAATGACGACTTGTATCCACTCAACACGATCTCTTTGCAAGAATGACATAAGAGCCGTGTTAAAACGGCATTTTAAAGCCTGGTGGTAATCTCATACCGTTTAAAGCTCCTGATAAAGAATTTTGAGAATCTTCATCACATTTTTGTTGAGCATTATTAAAGGCAACTTTAATTAAATCCTCAAGCATTTCTTTTTCTTCTGCTTTTAATAAAGATTCATCAATTGAAATCTTTTCAACTTCGCCTTTACCGGTTGCAATAACCTCAACAAGCCCGCCGCCGGCTTTACCGGTATATCTTGCATTTGCCATTTGCTCTTGAGCTTCTTGCATTTTCTTTTGCATTGATTGGGCTTGCTTTAAAAACTGATTAAAATTTACCATAATTCTATCCTATATATTTTTAGCTTTTAAGTAAAATATCCGAAATTGTTATATTTGGGAAATGTTTTTTAATTAAACCAAAATCGTTACTTGCTTCAATCTTACCAATTAACTGATTCTTTAAGGTTTGCTTGTTCTGCTCTTTTATTATTATTATCTCAAACTTTTCATTAGTAAAAGCAGCTAACAAATCGTCTATTTGTCTTTTTATTTTGCTTGTAACTTTAAGACTTACGAACTCTAATCTATTATTACTGAGATTTTTAAGTTCCGTATGATTGAGCAGGAAATAATATATATCTATCTCATTATTTTTATATAAATATTCAAGAAAATCTACAATTTCAAAATTTTTTTTTATTTCCGGATTAATTGATTGATTTAAATTTTGATTATTACCGTCAAAATCTGTAAGCAAGGGTAGCGACGTCGAATATATAGATTTTATAACTAACATTTCCGTTTCTGTTAGTTGGTTATAGGAAATTTTTATTTCCCCTACTCCCTTATTATATATTTGCCATAAGATTGATAAGTGTGGCAAGCTGGTTTTATCTAATATGTTTTTAGTTCTATCATTAAATGATTCATATATAGGCAAACTATAATTAGGTAACATTTTTACTTTATTAAGATAAGCAATAAAATCTGATGCCGATTCTATAAAAATCTCAAGATTAACCGAAGAACCGTAAAGTTTATTTATTAAATTTATAGCTTTTTCCGTCTCTCTGTGGATAATATATTCGACAAATTCTATTATAACCGAACTATCGACAAGCCCAAGCATTTGATTAATTACTTGAGGACTAATTATATTGTCAGATTTTACCGACATACTAGCTGCTTGATCTAAAATAGAGACTGCATCACGTGCCGACCCTTCCGATTTGTAAGCTATAATTCTTAGTGCTTCTATATCGGTTTTTAAATTTTCTTGCTTAGTTATATATTCAAGTAGCTTAAAAATCTCTTCAAAACTCAACCGCCTTAAATCATAACGTTGACATCTTGAGATAATAGTTGCAGGTATCTTTTGTACTTCCGTCGTTGCAAAGATAAATATTATATGAGGTGGTGGTTCTTCCAGTGTCTTAAGAAGTGCATTAAATGCCCCTTTAGAGAGCATATGCACCTCATCAATAATGAAGATTTTATGCTTACCTTGTAGGGGCTTATATTCGGCGGATTCTATAATTCTACGTATGTCATCTACGCTAGTTTTACTTGCCGCATCAATTTCGATTATATCAGGGTGATTATGATTATTAAAGCTGATGCAATTCGTACATTGCTCGCATGTTTTAATAGTCGTATTTTCGGTAATTAAAGCAGAACAGTTGACGGCTTTAGCAATAATTCGGGCGGAAGTAGTTTTACCGACTCCTCTAATACCTGTTAAAAGATAGCCTCCGGCGAGCCTATCGTTTAAAATAGTATAGCTTAAAACTTTGACTAATACCTCTTGCCCCTGAAGCTCGGCAAAGTTACTAGGACGATATTTCCTTGCAAAAGGAATATATTGATTTGATGAATTTATATCTAGCACGATAGTTATAAGACTTTATAAAAAATTTATTTTGTATATGTTTTACTGAGAATTCCTGCTTTCGCGGGAATGACATAAAACGAGCCGCCTTAATGACATCAAAATTAGAATAATGCTAGTAATGACCCATCGAATCCCACTCTGGCTGCTTCCTTTCAGACCTGACCGACTAAACAGGTACAATGCCCACTACTAGCATAATTAACATAACCTGTTTATTTTTAAGAAACAATATATTTTTTTTCTATTTCCGATTTTGTTAATCTTTTAGGAGGACCGAATATTTCAGGGTTTTTTATTTTAAACAAATCATCGGAAAATTTTTGTACTTTAGCTATTTTATCAAAAGTAATAGTGACTATATTATTATCTTCAAATATTTTTAATGCTTCAATTTGTTGAGTAGCTTTATTAAAAGTAATTTCGCTACGTTTTTCTGTTAGAGTATGATAGATAGTAATTTTAGAAATATTTCTTGCGTTAATTACCGCTTCAAAAACAAAATCCTTGTCAAAATGCTCATTATCTTCTAATAAAAAATTAAATGTATTTTCGCTTCTATTAATACGGCTTACTTGCTCCATATCATAATCATACATCGATACGAAATTTTTAGTACCTATTATAACTAAAGGGAAAGGAGGATAATAATTACATCTAAAATTATAAGGTTTATGGATCAGTAATTTTCCTTTAACTATTTTACCGTACGAATCTTCTTGAGTAAAATCTATCGCAACCGATTTTATCTTACGTAGATAAGTTTTTAGCTCCGAAATAGCTGTTTTATCATCTGCCCCAAATGCTAAGCTTGAATTCACAAAAAGATAAATAATGATTAGAAAAAATATTTTTTTCATTTTCGTTGTTTTATATTTTAAATTATGTTTAAAATACCTTATGTATTCAGTTAATGCAAAATATAATTAGTATTTATGAAAATCGTTGCTTTAAAAGAAAAAGCCAAGAATGAAACACGAGCCGTAATAACTCCTGAAGTAGCAGGATTGCTAGTCAAAAAAGGCTATACGGTTATGGTAGAAAAAGATATAGGGCTTCATGCCGGTTTTCTTGATGAAGAATATGTTGCTCTAGGTGCTAAAATATCTTCGGTACCACTCGAAATTATTTCTGATGCTGATATTATATTAAAGGTGCAACCTTCATCCGTTACAGATAAATATAGTGAGCTTGAATTTGCAAAAAAAGGAGCAATTATTGTAGGATTATTATCGCCTTATTTAAATCATGAATATATAAAAGCGGCAGCTAAAAAAAACCTTACGACTTTTGCTATGGAGTTTGTGCCGAGAATTACTAAAGCTCAAAATATGGACGCTTTATCTTCTCAAAGTAACTTAGTAGGCTATAGAGCGGTAATTGAAGCAAGCTATCATTATACAAGGGCTTTTCCTATGATGATGACGGCAGCAGGGACGATTTCACCGTGTAAAACTTTAGTGCTTGGTATCGGTGTTGCCGGTCTTCAAGCTATTGCAACGGCAAAAAGGCTTGGTAGCATTGTTGCAGGATATGATGTAAGAGCTGCTACCAAAGAGCAGGTAGAAAGCTTAGGAGCTAAGTTTGTTTCACCGGAATTACAGGAGGATTTACAAGATAAATCAGGCTATGCTTACGAGAGTTCGGAAGATTATAAAGCTAAACAAGAAGAGTTTTTAGCAAAAATTATTAAAGGATATGATATAGTGATTACTACTGCACAAATTCCGGGAAAAAAAGCACCTCTGCTTGTTACGGAAAAAATGCTAGAATCTATGAAGCGCGGCTCAGTGATTGTTGATATAGCGACTAGTACAGGCGGGAACGTGGAAGATTCAGAACCGGATAAGATCGTTACTAAGCACGGAGTGACCATAATAGGTTTATCAAACCTTGCTACTAAAATTGCTACCGACAGCTCAAAATTATATGCTAAGAATTTGTATAATTTTCTAACCTATGCATTGCAAGATGGTAAGTTTAATATGGATGATGCGTTAGTACGTGAGATGTTGATTACTAAAGACGGAAAAATTGTGAGTGAGAAATTAAATATATGAATCAATTACCGACGATGGCTAAACAGGCTGCTGAAATTGCCCATAATACCCAAGAATTATCAGATAAATTAAAAGATTTGGTAATAGATACTAGTTGGCAAACAAACACAAGTACTATAGATCCGCTAGTATTTGCTATAACTATTTTTGTATTAGCTTCTTTTGTGGGCTATTATGTTGTGTGGAAAGTAACGCCTGCACTCCATACTCCGCTTATGTCTATTACTAACGCTATTTCAGGTATTATAGTTCTTAGTTCTATGATTGCTGCAAGTAGCTCTGCTTTTGGGTTCCCTGGTCTACTAGGGTATTTTGCAACGCTGCTTGCTTCTATAAATATCTTCGGCGGATTTATAGTAACAAAAAGAATGCTCGAGATGTTTAAGAAGAAGTAATTAATAATGTCATACCTGCGTTGTTGATACCCAAATCGTCATTGCAAGGAGCAGGGGTTGTTACATGGATCGAAAAACCTACTCGATGTCGTTCTAAGTAGGCGGGAATGACATAACAAGCCATACGGTTAACGTTTATAGTGACAAAAAAATCAAATTAAAGTTCTAGTTCTTTATATTCAACGGTAACTACTTCGTATGATTTAGATCCTTTCGGTGTTGTAACTTCTACAAAATCACCTACCGATTTTCCAATCAAAGCTTTTGCTATAGGAGAAGCGATTGAAACTCTTTTTCTAGTTATATCGGCTTCATATTCTCCTACAATAATATATGTTACTTCTTCTTCAGTATCGTCGTCGATCAAAGTAACCGTAGCCCCGAATTTTATGTTATCTCCCGATAATTTACCAATATCAATAATTTCCGCTCTTGCCGTCATATCTTCAAGCTCTTTAATACGCCCTTCTATAAATGCTTGTTTCTCACGTGCCGCTTCATATTCCGCATTCTCGGATAAATCGCCATGTTCTCGTGCTTCTGCTATATCTGCACTAATTTTTTTACGTTCTACATGTTTTAAATGTTTAAGCTCGTGTTCTAATTTTTCAAAACCTTTAGCGGTGATAGGAAATTTTGTATTCATAATTATATTGTATAGATTTAGTAATTTTAGTATACTATTTTCAATAATATAGATTTCAGCAAGTATATTTGTAATAGTGAAATTTGTCAAATAAGCCTTTTTAATTATTTGGCATTGCCTAAATATTGTCATTGCAAGTGGTCCTTGTCTAAGCGGATTCTGTTATGTCATGCCTGCGAAAGCAGGCATGACATCGAATACTGTTTGCAATGATGTTGGCATTATTTCTCATATAACAATAGCAACAAATTAGTAATCTTATGGAAATTAAAGATTTTGACTTTGAGAAAAAGCGTAAAATTTTCCACCTATTGGCTATAATATTTCCGCTGCTTTATTTATTTATTCCAAGAACCGCTATTACGTTATTATTATTTATAATAACGGCTATTACATTATATTTAGATGTATCACGTCATAATAATGCAAAAATTAGCGAATTTGTAACTAGATTTTTTTCAAAAGTTATAAGGCTTGAAGAAAATAACGGTTCTTTTGCTTTAAGCGGCGTTAGCTTTATGATGATCGGTTTTTTCTTAACTGCTCTTCTTTTCCCTAAAAATTTAGTGATTTGTTCATGGTTGATTTTAATTATTTCAGATTGTTTAGCGGCTCTTGTCGGCGTTAAAATAGGAAATAGCTTAGGTAACGGTAAATCTATAGCCGGTTCTATTACCTTTTTAGCTTCTGCAATTTTTATAAGTATATTAGTGTATTTCTATTTAGGATATAATACAAGTTTTATTAGTATTATTATAAGCTGCATAGGGGCTACATTAGCTGAATTTTATTCAAAAGATTTAAAAATTAACGATAATTTGTCTATACCGCTTTCTTATTGTCTTTCTACAGCTATTCTTTCCTACATATTGTAATATAATGAGAGTTGCACCAGAATTTTATGAGTTCTTAAGAAACCGTATTAACATATCGGATGTAGTGCGGCAAAAAGTAGCTTTAACTAGAAAATCCGGTAACTATGTAGGTTTATGTCCCTTCCATCAAGAAAAGACCCCATCTTTTACGGTTAGTAATAGTAAGAGATTTTTCTATTGTTTTGGTTGTAAAGCAGCCGGTGACGTTATAAAATTTACTTCTAATATTAGCGGTTTATCTTATAATGAGTCTGCTATAAAGCTTGCAATCGATTACGGTATAGAGATACCGAAATTAACTGCAAAACAGAAAGAATTTTATGAAGAATCCGATGAAATTCTAAATATTTTAGAACTCGCCAATAAGTTTTTCAGGACACAATTAACACCTGAAATATTACATTATCTACACGAAAGGGGTATTACCGAAGAAACAGTAAAAGAGTTTTCAATAGGTTTTGCCCCGAAGAATAATAAATTTGAAAAATTTTTTCACGATAAAAATATAGATATTATAAAACTTGGTAAAGCAGGGCTAATCGGCAAGCGAGAAAACGGTGAAATATATAATTTATTTTCTAACCGTATTACTATTCCAATTAGAAATATTTACAATAAAATTGTAGGCTTTGGCGGTAGAGTACTAGGGGAGGGGCTGCCTAAATACTTAAATTCACCTGAAACTACAGTATTTCAAAAAAGTGAAACTCTATACGGTGAGCATAAAGCGATAAGCAGTAGCTATAAAAAAAATCATTCGATTTTAGTAGAAGGTTATTTTGATGTTATAGCACTACATCAAGCAGGTTTTAGTGAAACGGTTGCGAGTCTCGGTACTAGCGTTACTGAGAATCACTTACATAAATTGTGGCGTGCTGGCGATGAAATTATATTATGTCTTGACGGAGATAATGCAGGCATAAAAGCTAGTATAAGAACTATTAACTTAGCATTACCGCTTATTAATAGTGAAAAGAAAATTTCTTTTATTAGGTTACCCAGCGGACTTGATCCCGATGATGCAGTAAATAAAAACGGTGCTGATTTTTTTGCAAAGCTTATAGATAAAAGAATAAGCTTATCAGAAATGATTTGGCATATTGAGTATAGCGGCAAGAGTTTTAAAACTGCGGAAGAAAAAGCTAATTTAGAGAAAAATTTAAAAAATTATTGCAGCAAAATATCGGATAGTGATTTAAAAGTAAGTTATTACAGGTTTTTTAAAGATCAAATATGGCAAAATTTAGTTACAACGCAGAAGAAAGCTACAACTAAAAACTCAAATTTGGCTCCTATAATTTCAAGTCACGGCTATTCGGAGCTTGAAATACTAGAACACGCTTTTTGTGCTTTGTTGGTTAAATTTCCTATAATACTTGAAGAAAAAGATATTAGAGATTTCATCTTAAATTTAAATTTTAATAATAAATCGCTTGAAGAATTCCGTAATTGGTATTTAAACGAGATTATAGATAATAACGTAGAAGCAAGTGAAATTACTGCAATTGTGGAAAAAACTAGCTTTTTTGATATTTTTTTATTATTATCAAAAACGGATAATTTGTTTTTAGATATCTCATGTAATAAAAATAATATCAGACTGGATTTATTATGGCAGTGGCTACATAAGAAATATTATCTAATAAATTTACAACAAGAATACGCTATTACCATAAACAGTACTGACAATCACGACTTTGAAAAAGTTTTACTATATAAAAAAGAAATTCTGAAGATTGCAAATGAACTGCAAGTTTTAAACGAATCTTTTATTAATCACACGATAACTTAATTATTTCAAACTTCTTTTAAAAGAAAAAAGCATATAGGTATTTAATGAGCAATAGCAATATAGACAATGATCTAGATAAAATAGATAGTTTACTTAAAAAAGCTAAATCTAAAAAGATACCGGTCACTTATGATGATATAAACAACGCTCTTCCTCTTAATAAAAATCCTTCAATAAGACAATTAGAGGAAGCTATATTAAAATTTTCCGATGCAGGAGTAGATATTTTAGAATCTAATGAAGATGATGAAATTAAGCTTGATATCGGAATGGATGAAGAATTTAAGCTATCTACCAATGTTGATAATGAACCTGAGGATGAGGTAGAAGAAGAAAATATAGGTACTACCGATGATCCTGTAAGATTATATCTTAAGGATATGGGGGGAGTCGATCTTTTAACTCGTGAACATGAAGTAGAAATAGCAAAAAGGATTGAGGAAGGACATAAAACAATGACTGCTTCCTTATGTAGAAGCCCTATTGCTATGCGTTGTTTTATAGTATGGTATGAAGATTTAGTTAATGAAAAAATGTTACTACGTGATCTGATAGATTTAGAAGCTAACATGTTACATGACGAAACACCCGAAAATGATGAAGAACATAGTAGTGAGACCGAAGGAGAAGAGCATGAGGATAATCACTTATCTATGTCTAGAGTAGAAACGCAGATATTACCTAATATTATAGAGCGTATGAAAAAGATTGCTTTTATCTGCGAAGAGCTACTCATTGAAGCTAAAAAATGTTATGAGAAATCTTTTGAGCCAAAGGTTTTACAAAATAGCAAAAAATATAATAATTTGGAATTATTAATAAATGAAGTTTCGGAAATACATTTTAATTCTAAAAGAACGGAAGAAATTTTAGGTAAGATGTATGGAATAAATCGTGATTTAATTAATAAAGAAACAGCTTTTTTAAAACTTGCTGAAAAATATGGAGTAACTCGCCAAAATTTCCTTGATGAATATATAGGATCGGTTATCAATGCAGCATGGAAAGAAAAAATGCTGAAAAATAAAAAAGTCGCTTGGAAAGAGTTAATGACTAAAGAATCGGATTATATAGATCAAATGATTGCTGAATTATCGGTTATAGAATCTAAAACCGGTCTTTTAGTTAATGATTTTAAAAAACTAGTGAATACTATACAAAAAAGCGAGAGACAAACGCTACAAGCAAAAAAAGATATGATAGAAGCGAATTTACGTTTAGTTATATCTATTGCTAAAAAATACGCTAATAGAGGATTGCAGTTTTTAGATTTAATTCAAGAAGGTAATATAGGACTTATGAAAGCAGTGGATAAATTTGAATATCGCCGTGGTTATAAATTCTCTACCTATGCTACGTGGTGGATTAGACAAGCTATAACAAGAGCTATTGCCGATCAAGCAAGGACTATACGTATTCCTGTGCATATGATTGAAACAATTAATAAGATACTACGTACTTCAAGACAAATGCTTAATGAACTCGGATACGAACCAACAGCAACGGAAATCGCTAACCGTCTTTCAATGCCGCTTGATAAAGTGCGTAAAGTCATGAAAATAGCTAAAGAACCTATAAGTCTTGAGAATCCCGTAGGTGATGATAGTGACGGCGGTCAATTAGGCGATTTTATCGAAGATAAGAATGCAGTAGCACCGATTGATGCGGCAATTCAGTCAAATTTACGAGAAGTTACCACTAGAGTACTTGCCACCCTTACGCCTCGTGAAGAAAGAGTGCTTAGAATGCGTTTCGGTATAGGTATGAATACTGACCATACATTAGAAGAAGTAGGGCAGCAATTTAAAGTAACTAGAGAACGTATAAGACAAATCGAGTCAAAAGCTTTAAGAAAGTTACAACATCCTATTAGATCCAAAAAACTTAATAGCTTTAGAAGCGGAGGAAAGCGTGGTGATGGTAATCCATCGGATTTACTAGAAGCATGATAATACTTATACTGTCATCCTGTGATTTGGGATCTCAGGACACGGGCTGTGATACAAGATCCCGTGGTCAAGCCACGGGATGACAGTGGGCTATTATGTATCGATATAAAATTACCATTGAATATTTAGGCACGGATCTTGCAGGTTGGCAAAGACAAGCAGGAGTAATGTCGGTACAGCAGATATTAGAAGAAGCGATTTATAAATTTTCCGGTGAACAGGTGATATTGTTTGGGGCAGGAAGGACAGATGCCGGTGTTCATGCTGTAGGTCAAGTAGCACATTTTGATCTTTCAAAATATTTAGAACCTCACAAAATTATTACAGCTATCAACTATTTTGTAAGACCGTATGCCGTAGGAGTATGGAATTGTGAATTAGCCCCCAATAATTTTCATGCTAGGTTTTCGGCTACCTCTCGTTATTATATATATAGAATTATTAATAGACCTTATCCATCGGTAATTGATTTAAATAGAGCATGGTGGATTAGTTCACCTTTAGATGTTCCGGCTATGCAACAAGCTGCCGCCTATCTATTAGGCAAACATGATTTTACTTCATTTAGGGCTAGCTCATGTCAATCAAAATCACCGATTAAAACTTTAACTGAACTTAATATTATTAAAGAAGACGAAGAAATAAAATTATATCTTTCAGCCCCGTCATTTTTGCATCATATGGTACGTAATATTGTTGGCAGTTTAGTACTTGTTGGTAAAAATATTTGGCAGGCAGAACAAATTAAAGATGTTTTAGAAGCCAAAGATAGAAAAGCCGCTGGTCCTACTGCTCCCGCCTCCGGTCTTTATTTTGTGAAAGCAGCGTATTAACAACCATAAATTTTGTCATTACAATGCCTCCCTGCATAGGCATTGTTATGTGGATACCACCTTGTCATTGCGAGGAAATTACGAAGTAATCTCAGGATATTTGACGAGATTGCCACACAAGTACTACTGTTGCTCACAATGACAACTGGGTATCCATCTACAAAGCACACTCGTAATGACGTCCTAAATTAGTACACTACTACACTGTCAATAAACTGTATAATTTTTCATGGATGTTAGTTAGCTTACCTATATCATTTCCACCGGCTTGAGCAAGGCTTGCTTGTCCACCTCCGCCGCTGCCACCTAAGAATAAAGAAAGTTTTTTTGCAATTATATCTGCATTGTATTTGTCTGTTATAGCTTTACTCACCGCAACCGTAATAGATAATTTACCAATTCCCTCGGCAATATATACCATTATCAAATCTTCTACTTTTTTTGTTAAATTTTCGGCAGCTTGACGTAATATTTTATTGTCTATATTTCCTACTTTTTTATATAATAGTTTTATTCCTGTTATTTGTGCAGCTTGCTTTTCAATTTGCTCTATACTTAAATCTAAACTAGCTAAAAGAGTTTTTTCTAACTCTTTCTCAACTTCCTTGTTACGCTCTAAGATATTATTAACCTTAGTAATAAGTTCATTTTTATTAGTTTTGAAACTGCTTTCTATCGATTTAAGTAAACTATCATTTTCTCTCATTAATGTAATTACGAATTCACCGCAAACTGCTTCAATTCTACGAACACCTGCTGCTATAGCACTTTCGCTTGTGATTTTAAAGCAACCGATGTCACCGGTACGTCTGACATGCGTACCGCCGCATAATTCTAAAGAAGTCTCACCCATCTTAACTACTCTTACTTCAGAGTCGTATTTCTCGCCAAACAGTGCCATAGCTCCTTGTTTAATTGCATCTTCAGTTGCCATTAATGTAGTAGTTACTTCATGATTATCTCTAATAATCTCATTTACCTTATCTTCGATTAAAGTGATTTCTTCATTAGTCACAGCTTTAGAATGGCTAATATCAAAGCGTAAATAAGTCGGAGCGACTAACGAACCTTTTTGAGTAACATGTTTCCCAAGTACCTCATGCAGTACTGCATGTAATATATGCGTTGCCGAATGATGAATTCTTAAATTTTGCCTATATCTTATGTCTATACTAAAATTAGCATTCTCGCCTACGTTAATCTGCCCCTTTTTCAAAATACATTTGTGGACTATAATAGAACCTAAATATTTTAAAGTATCTATTACTTCTACTTCAGAATCTTTTGCAGATATCGTTCCGATGTCACCTATTTGACCGCCTGATTCACCGTAGAAAGGAGTTTGGTTGCTGATTAATAGGAATTGTGTATCTATTTCTTTTATATCATTAACTAAATTATTATTTTTGATTAATGCAATTATTTTACATTTTGCTTCATTAAGTGTATATCCTAAAAACTCCGTGCTACCATGTTGCTCTTTGATATCAAACCACAACTGATTGGTTTTTGATTCACCGGAGCCAAGCCAAGATTTTCTAGCAAGTTCTTTTTGCATAAGCATTTGTTCTTCAAACCCTTTGTGATCAACGGCAATATCACGGTTTTTTAGAATATCTTCGGTTAAATCAAGCGGAAATCCGTAAGTATCGTATAGTTTAAATGCTACTTCTCCTGATAATTTATTACCTTTTGTTAGCGTTTCTGTTTCTTCGGTAAGAAGTTTGAGACCACGTTCTAATGTGGCTTTAAATCTAATTTCTTCTTGTTCTAAGATACTGCTTATAAAGCTTTCTGCTCTTTTAAGTTCAGGATAAACATTCCCCATTAAATCAACAAGTTTTGGCAGTAATTTATACATTAAAGGTTCTTTTGACCCAAGCATATGAGCATGCCTCATGGATCTTCGCATAATGCGGCGAAGTACGTAACCACGCCCCTCATTTGAAGGAATAACGCCGTCAGCTATTAAAAAGCTACTTGCTCGTAAGTGGTCGGCAATAACTCGGTAAGAAAATTTAGCTTCTCCCTCTGCTTTCACTTTTACTATATTTTCGGTAAAATTAATTATTTCCTGAAATAAATCTATATCATAATTGTTGTTAACATGCTGTAATACTGCCGTCATACGCTCAAGACCCATACCGGTATCGATAGATTTTTGCGATAATTCTATGCTAGTATCTTTATCGATTTGTTCATATTGCATAAATACCATATTCCAAATCTCGATAAATCTATCACCGTCTTCATCTTTAGTACCAGGAAGTCCGCCATATATTTGTTCACCGTGGTCGTAAAAAATTTCGGAACAAGGACCGCAAGGGCCAGTATCACCCATTGACCAAAAATTATCGTTTGTTTTGATCTTTATGATGCGATCATCCCCAAAACCTGCTATTTTTTTCCAATAAGCAGCTGCTTCGTCATCAGTATGATAAATTGTTGCATACAGCTTGTCTTTTGGGAGTTCAAATTCTTTAGTCAATAAATTCCAAGCGTAATATATGGCTTGTTCTTTAAAATAGTCACCGAATGAAAAATTACCTAGCATTTCAAAAAAGGTATGATGTCTTGCCGTATAACCTACATTCTCAAGGTCATTATGCTTGCCGCCGGCTCTAAGAGACTTTTGACTAGTTACCGCTTTGTTATAAGGTCTTTTTCCTTGTCCGGTAAAAACATTTTTAAATTGTACCATTCCGGAATTAACAAACATTAAGCTAGGGTCATTGTGTGGAATTAACGAGCTGGCCGGTACATGTGTATGATTATTTGCTTTAAAGTAAGTTATAAATTTACTTCTAACTTCTTCAGTGGTAAATTTAGTCATGGTAAGATATATTATTTAATGTTATGTCATTCCGGAGAGGATCATTTTTCGTCATGGCGAGGAAAATTACGTAGTAATTGTACGTACGCAATCTCGTGCCAAAGTCCTGAGATTGCCACGCTCCTTTTAGTCGTTCGCAATGACGGTTCAGGTATCCACGCAGAAATGACGTCCAGTATAGTAAAATACACTGAATTATGATTAAAATAAATTTATTTATGAAAAATATTTTTGATTCGATCAAATTACATTTTGTTCAATTTGCTACAAAATTAAAAATATTTTTTTTCAAAAGAAAAAAGATTGTGGTGTTACTAGGTAATAAAGGTGTATTTCTTAGTACTTTTCTCGATAATAAATTATTAGATAAATTATTTATCCCTACTCGGGAACAGATAGACTTAAATCCTTATAAAAACTTTTTTAGTAAATTTCCAAAAAGCGATATTTATTTTTTACTTGACGGCAGTGAATGTAAAACACGGCACGATCAAATACCTATATTACAGTCAATAGTTAAACTTGATCCTATTGAACAATTTATTGAAGGTTATTTTAATAAAGAAGACATTATAGCACATTGTGTTTACGAAATTACTACTACCCCAAGTGAAATTTGGTCGACTTTAATTATGTCGTGTCCATTTGAAACACCTTTAAGTGATATAATTTCATGCATTATAGATAAAAGATCTCTTGATTTAAAAGGAATTTACTTTTTAACGTTAGAGCTAAAAGTTATTATAAATAAAATAGTGCAGAATATAGAAAATGATAAATATAACGATTATTTTCAAATTTGTGTATATGCGTCACAAGCTAGCGGTATAAAATTTATTATCAAACATAAAAATAATATAATAACAATTAGAAATCTTGAGTATCCATTTGATAAAACAATCGGCTATGTTCAAGGTATTATAGAACAAGAAATTAATGATTGTTTGATATTATTTAAAAACTATATAAGTAATCTTGACCAAAGAGCCTGTATAATTCTTATAGTAGATGAAGAGTTAAAATCTTTATTAGAATCAACAAACTTTGAAGAACGCCCTGTAATCTTTATACCGGTTGATAATATACTAAATAAGCGAACTCTAGAAAAAGAAAGATTTATAGATACGAATATTAGTAGACTGTTTCTAGAATATAAGAGTTTTCCCGCTTATAATAATAATTTAAAATCAATAAAAAAACTAGTTACTATAAAGGATCTGACATTTAAATTATATAGTGCATTACTTATAATATTAATATTAGTGGTTGGTATTATCAAATATAATACAAAACAAAATTACAAAGACATAAACTCTATTAATGAAAAATATTATGCAACAAATCAAGAATATGATGAGATCAAATATAAATATCCTTATATTAAAAATACTACTAGCCTAGCTGATTTATATGTAATAGAAAAATTACTAGAAGCACCGGTACCACTGCCGTTTGATTTACTTAAAAGGCTAATAATTACTTTAAATCCGGCTTTTAAATTAGAAGAAATTAAATGGGAATTAACAAATATAGATAATATTTTGTTAGTTTCTAAGAGACAATTAATAATCAAGTTAATACTTAAATATCATACTAATAATCTATCGGTATATGAATCTCTAAAGATGCTAGATGATCATATGACAAACGTAAAAAATAAATTATCTAATTTGCAGATAGATTATGTTATATATAAGGATAAAATACTTGATATATTCGGTAAGGTAGTAATTCCTTTATCGGTTAATATAGTTGATAATAAAACGTAATATTCCATGTCATTCCCACGTAGGCGGGAATGACATAAACCATGCAACGGCACTAATAACCCAAGGTAAAAATAATGTTTGAAAAATATATTATGTATTTAAAGAATCTTATATTTTTTCAATTTATTATATATTTCTTCTTTATTTCCTTAACTATTTGGATAATAAAAATTTTCCAGCAAGAATACAGTAAATCTATTCTTGATAAACAAGTTTTACAAGAAAATCTAACAGAGGAAGTTTTAAAGCTTTATTCTGTCATTAACTCTAAAGAAGAAATATTAGAATCGTACAAAAAATATGTAGATTTAAGCGTGCCAAGTAGTGTGAGTTACTTAAATTATCAAGAACTAATTCCTAAAATAAAAAGCTTAAGCAATAAATATGATTTAGTAGAACCTATAGATGTATTTATAAATTCAGTATTTTTTAAAAATAATGTTCAGGCGATTGAAGGAGAAGGTGAATCGATTTATGTAAATAATTATAGCATAAATATAAAATATGCATGTGCAGATTTTTTGACTTTTCTAAAAATATTCTCTGAAATTTATTCTTATATGCCTCCTAATACTCTTATATCTTTTGTACGAGTACGTAATGAAGAAGTATTAACACCTAAGAATATATATAAACTTTCAGTAAATCATGCTCCTAATCTTATTTATGCTAAATTGATATTATATATCAGAGAATTAGCCTCAAAATAAATTACCAAAATGAATAATGCAATAGTACTTAATAACGTAAATACTAATTTATTTAAAAAAGATATTGTTAATAATTTTGTCAATAATCTTATGAAATCTACTTGCTCTACTATTGCAAATATGCTTGCTATAGATTATACGCTAAGGCTTAATTCTAAACCAGAGGCTGAAAAATATATTAATAAATGTATTTCTAGACTCAAAAATTATTTAGGTATGCGGGTTATTAACGATGATAATTTTTCCGTAGCATTAGAGTTATTTGCAATAATGATTACTTCTGAAGACGAAAATGAGCAAAATAAGAATAATATTTTAGAGCAATCACAAGATATAATAGCAGCAAATCTTGTAGAAGTTTATTTTGGAGATGAAATAAATAGTACCGAAAAAGAAAAAATTAAAAATATATTTAAAACTCTTTTAAAAGAGAAGAATTTTGATAAAATAATAAATTATGCGGAGTCTCACAAAAAATTATTTAAGGCTTCTGTAATGTATGTAATGAAGAAATATAATAATATTGATGAAGCAACCATCTATATAAAGAAAGAATTTAATAAAATATTAGAGATGTCTTTAGTATTTACACAAAAAAGTAATATATTTAAACAAGCAACTGGAAAAATCGCCGGTGCTGTTTGTGCTTTATTAGTCGGAGCAATCAGTGTTGCGACTGCAGGAGCGGCTTTTTCTATAATAGTTGTACCGGCATCAATTTTTGCCGTCAGATATGCACCTGAACTTGGTGAAAAAATTGGAGGATTAATTTTGAATAATGATAATGCAATAAAACTAGAACAAAGCAATATAGATAAGTTTATGAAAACATTACAAAATGATAAAGAACGTCTTCTATCTCAAGAAAAAACAAAAAACATCAAACAAAATATTAAAGTTTCTCCTTCTCAAATCAATGTTAAATTAACTAAGAAAGTGGTTAATGAAAAACATAGATAGGGTATAGTCATTGCGAGAAGAATTACGCAGTAATTCGACGAAGCAATCCAGTAAAAATTCTGTAAATCAGAATTGTTTTAATTATTTTTCTAGATTGCCACATCTCTACGCTCCTCGCAATGACGACTACGGTATCAACGCAAGCAAAGCTATTCGCATGAAATAAAGCTATTTTTACTTGAGAATATAAAATATTACTCTTATTATCTTTTTTTAAATCAATAAAATAACTTAATGAGAAAAGTAGTAATATCCGGTATGATCGGCAACGCTTTAGAATGGTATGATTATGCATTATATGCGCAATTTGCTTATATTATAGGGCAGCATTTTTTCCGGATCCAGAAATGCAAGAGACGTTAACTTTTGCGGTATTTGCTGTAGGCTTTGTAGTACGACCGCTCGGCGGTATTATTTTCGGTAATATAGGTGATAGATTCGGTAGACGTACTGCTTTGGTGATGGGTATTATAGCTATGGCAATAACGACGCCGGGATAGGGCTCTTACCAAGTTATAAAACTATTGGAATTGCCTCTCCTATTATTTTAACTATTATCAGACTCATACAAGGTTTTTCTTTAGGAGGGGAATTTAGCGGTTGTATTTCGTATATTGTAGAACATGCTTCGTTCGAGCAGCGAGGACTTGCGGGGAGTAGTTCATTTGTTAGTATGTGCAGCGGTATGCTGCTTGGACTTGGTACAGCAGCCGGTTTTTCTTATTTTATGCCTGCCGATATGCTATTTGAATGGGGTTGGAGGATACCTTTTATTGCCGGTTTATTTATTAGCTCCGTAGGTTTATATATTAGAAAGAACCTAGCAGAAAGTCCTATTTATAAAAAAGCTAAGGGAACAAGGCGTTTAGCACGTTTTCCTTTACGAGAAACATTAACAAAATACCCAAAAGAACTAATTATCGCACTTGGTCTGTATATTACCGTAACTGCTCCTTTTTATACTTCTACGGTTTTTATTGGTAATTTTATGCAAACACTCGGTTATACTAATCAGCAAAGCACAATTGTTAGTAGTATAATATTAATCGTAATGATGATAGTATTTCCTATATCTGCGTATGTTTCGGATAAGGTGGGGCGACGTCCTATACTAATATGGGGGATTATCTTGTTAATTTTATCAGTCTATCCTATTTTTGTAGTCTTAGGATCGATGAATTTTACTTTAGCTATAATATCTCAAGTAATATTTGCTGGAGTTATTAGCATCTATATGAGGCCTATTCCAATGGTTTTAGTAGAGATATTTCCGACTAGCATAAGATTTACCGGTGTTGCACTTTCATATAACCTTGCAGCTGCTATATTTGGCGGTACTGCTCCAATGTTAGCAATGATGTTAACGAAAGTGACTGGAGACAATTATGCTATTGCATATTATTTAATTGCACTTGCCTTGTTATCTTATATAATTCTAAAATTCTATAAAGAAACCTATAAAAAGAATCTAGTAAATTAATATGAGCGAAGTTTTTGAAATACCAAACGGTGAAAGCAAGGTTTTACTCCATTGTTGTTGTGCTCCTTGTGTTGGCCCTTTAATGGAAAAAATGATCGATACCGGCATTAAGTTTATGCTTTTTTTCTATAATCCTAATATTCATCCTAAAAAAGAATATGAGCTTCGTAAAAACGAAAATATTAAATTTGCCGAGAAACATAATATAGAATTTATCGATGCAGATTATGATCCACAAAATTGGTTTAGGCGTGCTAAAGGGATGGAGCTTGAGCCTGAGAGAGGTATACGCTGTACAATGTGTTTTGATATGCGTTTCGAGCGTACGGCTTTATATGCTTATGAGAACGGCTTTAAAGTTATAACTAGCTCGCTTGGTATTTCTAGATGGAAAGATATGAACCAAATTAATGAATCAGGAACTAGGGCGGCATCTCATTATGAAGGGGTGACCTATTGGACTTATAATTGGCGTAAAGATGGCGGTGCTAGCAGAATGTACGAAATTGCAAAAGAAGAGAACTTTTATAAACAAGAATTTTGCGGCTGTGTTTATTCTTTCCGTGATACTAACGATTGGCGAGTAGCAAACAATCGTCCTAAAATCGAGATCGGCAAGGAGTATTATTAAGACCTCAAATTAATAAAAAAATATTTTATTTTTTTGCATCTTTATATTCTAATAATCTAGACAATCTAGCTATATGAGGATTTTATATGAATAAATGGCAGTTACACGAAGCAAAGAATAAGTTAAGTAATATTATTGATATTGCAATGCATGGTACCCCTCAATGTATTACAAAAAGGGGTAAAGAAGCAGTTGTAATTATTAGTATAAAAGACTATAAACAACTTACTAAACAAAAACCTGATTTCAAAGAATATTTATTGAGCATACCTAAGACAGATAATTTGGATATTCAGAGAGCAAAAGGATATGCTAGAGATTTTGAATTATGAAATATTTATTAGATACTAATGTTGTATCTGAAATTCAAAAGAAAAAATCCAATTCTCAAGTAGCAGCATTGTTTTCAATTATTCATTCTAGCCAGTTATACTTAAGTTGTATTACTATCGGCGAAATAAGAAAGGGAATATCAAAATTAGCCAAGAAAGATAAAATAGCAAGTTTGAAATTAGAAAAATGGTTAGAAAGAATAATAATAGATTATAATGAAAAAATTCTTAATATGGACAAAAAAATATGTGAGGAGTGGGGTGAATTAATGAGTATTGATAGTACGAATGTAATCGATGCTTTAATAGCTGCACAGGCAAAACAAAGTAATATGATACTAGTTACTAGAAATATTAAACATTATAATATGTTTAATTAAAAATATTTGATCCTTTTAACTGATCAAAATTTTCTTTCCCAATAATAATACCCTATGAAAAAACTATCATTTCAGCAAATTATTCTGACATTACAAAATTATTGGCAGGATTATGGCTGTGCAATATTGCAACCTTACGATGCCTATGTTGGAGCCGGTACGTTTCACCCTGCAACTGTACTTCGCTGCCTTGGTACTAAACCTTGGTCTGTTGCATATGTTCAGCCATCAAGAAGACCAGGAGATAGCAGGTATGGTATGCATCCTAATAGAATGCAGCATTATTATCAGTTTCAAGTTATCTTAAAGCCGTCTCCGGATAATATTCAAGAGTTATATCTTAAAAGCTTAGAATGTTTAGGCATAGATTTAAAAATTCATGATATCAGATTTGTTGAAGATGATTGGGAGTCGCCAACCTTAGGTGCTGCCGGGCTTGGCTGGGAAGTATGGTGTAACGGTATGGAAGTATCGCAATTTACTTATATGCAGCAAATCGGTGGTATTGAATGCCGTCCCGTTGCCGGTGAAATCACTTATGGACTCGAGAGGCTTGCTTTATATATTCAAGGTGTTGATGAAGTAAGAGAGCTTGATTGGAACGGGCAAGTAGGCGAAAAAGCTTTAAAATACGGTGAAGTGGATTTCGAAGCTGAATGGCAATTTTCAAAATATAATTTAGAGCTTGCCGATAGTGAAATGTTACTGCGACATTTCAAGGATAGCGAAGACCAGTGTGAGAGATTAATCAAAGCTAATTTACCTATGCCGGCTTATGATGAATGCCTTAAGGCAAGTCATGCATTTAATCAACTAAATGCACTTGGAGTAATCAGCGTCACTGAGCGTGCTTCTTATGTTTTAAGAGTGCGTCATTTAGCTAGAATTTGTTGTACAAAATGGTTGGAGATGAACAAGTGAGCGAGTTATTATTAGAACTATTTAGCGAAGAAATTCCGGCTTTTATGCAAAAAAATGCTGAAGAGGGTTATTTAAATATATTCACAAAAATTTTTGAAGAAAACGAAATATTTGCAAAAGTACAAGTATTCGCGGGACCTCGCAGGATAACGCTGCATGCTACCCATTTGCCAAAGATAACTTTGCCAAAAGAGGAAGAAATTAAAGGACCAAGCATAGAAGCTCCGGAAGCCGCTATTAACGGCTTTTGTAAAGCTCATAATGTTAGTAAATTAGAGCTTCCTACTAAATTAATTAGTAATCAGCTATATTATTTCTTTGTCAAAAAAACAGAAGAAAGAGAAATAAAAGAGATTTTGCCGGAGATTATTATAGAGGCTATTAATAAATATAGCTGGGCAAAATCGATGTTTTGGGGTGATTACAAAATAAAATGGATTAGACCTCTGCGAAATATTTTATGTATATTTGACGGCGAAATATTACCGATGCAATTTGGGCATTTAACCGCTAATAATATTACGTATGGGCATCGTCTTACTGATAATAAAAAATTAGAAGTAACAGATTTTGAAGATTATAGAAATAAGCTTTTAGAAAATCATGTTATTTTAGAAAGAGCAAAGAGAGAGGAGATAATTAAAACCGGTTTACTGGAACTAGCAAATTCTCATGAGTTAATTATAAAAGAAGATAATCGTTTAGTAGAAGAAGTAGTAGGGCTTAGCGAATTTCCTGTTGTGCTGCTTGGAAAAATACCGCAAAAATTTTTAGAGTTACCTAAAGAAGTACTTATTTCTTCGATGCGTACGCATCAGAAATATTTTTGTTTATTTGATAAAACAGGAAATTTCACACCGTATTTTCTCTTTGTCAGTAATGGCAGATTTACAAATGCTGAACTAGTTATTCAAGGTAACGAGAAAGTTCTATCGGCACGTCTTTCGGATGCTTTATATTTTTGTAAGCAGGATATAGCTAAAACTTTAGAATCAAGATTAGGCCAATTAGAAGCTGTAACATTTCATGCAAAGCTTGGTAATTTAAGAGAAAAAATTGAACGCATAACCGATATTTGTAATTATATAGCTCCAAATAATAAGGATTTAATTACAGCAGCTAGACTTTGCAAAAGTGATCTTGTTTCTGAGATGGTCAGGGAATTTCCTGATTTACAGGGGATTATGGGTTATTATTATGCAAAACATGAAGGGCTAAATGCAGAAATAGCCGCTGCAATTAAAGACCATTATAAACCGCAAGGTTTGAGCGACAATGTACCAAGTGGAAATGCGGCTTTACTTGCTTTAGCCGATAAGCTAGATAGTTTAGTAGGTTTGATGATAGCAGGGGAAACACCAACAGGCTCAGGTGATCCATATGCCTTAAGACGTCAAGCTCTTGGTATAATAAGAATAATACTTGAAAATAAATTAGAGCTAAATTTTAATGATTTAATTAATTTTTCTATAAACTTATATAAAGATTCATCTGACGAAAATAAGAATTTAATAATATCTTTTTTTGAAGAAAGAGCAAAATTTTACTTTAAAAATGACTATGATATTGCGTTAATTAATGCAGTGCTTGACTTAAATTTAGTAGATACAAACTTTAAGCTTGATGAGTTAAAAGAATTTTTAATAGAAGACGCAGGCAAGCAATTATTAAATGCTTACAAACGAGCTAGCAATATAATTGGTGATCAGAAAATTACCGGCTTAGTTGATGTGAGTCTCTTTAGTACACAACCTGAAAAAGAATTATTTGAAGTAATCCAAAAAATTTCTCCGCAAATTATAGATAGTATAGCTGATAAAGATTATAAGAAAGCCTTAAATTTATTATCGTCTCTATTAACTCCCATTACTAGCTTTTTTGATAATGTACTCGTTAATGACTCTGATCCAAAGATCGCTCAAAATCGTTTGTCGTTATTACAGAATATTTGTGAATTATTTGATAAAGTAGCTAAGTTTAACCGCTTATGATAAACAAAGCAGTTCAATTTATAAAATCAGGTAAAGTGGTTGTTTTTCCGACTGAAACAGTCTATGGGATTGGTGCGGATGCCACAAATAATGAGGCGTGTTTAAAGATTTTTCAGTTCAAAGAGCGCCCTGCTATCAATCCGCTTATCGTGCATGTCTCCTCCATAGAGCAAGCAAAGGAAATAGGGGAGTTTGATGATTTAGCTACAAAAATAGCAGAAAAATTTTGGTCTGGACCATTATCTATAGTTGTCCCTTTAAAAGAGAATGCAAATATTGCCCCTAGCGTAACAGCAGGACTAAATACCATAGCACTTCGGATACCATCTTATCCTGTAGCGTTAGAGCTTATCAAACAATCAGGCATACCTATAGCTGCCCCAAGTGCTAACCCTTCAAACTATATTAGTCCGACTAACGCTGAGCATGTCACAAAACATTTTAAGGATAATCAGGAAATTTTTATTTTAGCACCTGAAATCTATCAATCTAAATATGGGCTAGAGTCAACGATAATTGATACAACAACTGTTACTCCTACTATTCTTAGAGAAGGGTTTATAACTGCTGAAATTTTAGGAGAAATACTAGGGATAGAAGTTTTGAAAGCATCAGAGACAAGTATTATAAAAGCTTCGGGAATGCTTGCAAAACACTATTCACCAAAAGTACCGGTTAGGCTAAATGCTATAAATTTAGAGGATAAAGAAATCGGATTAAATTTTAGCAATAGCAATCTTACAGGAAGATTTTCATTAAACTTAAGTGTAAAAGGTGACTTTATAGAAGCCGCTGCAAATCTTTATGCTTATTTAAGAATACTTGACGATTATGCTGCATCTCATGATGTAAGAGGTATAGCAGTTAGCCCTATACCTCAAGTGAATATAGGGGCTGCAATTAATGATCGCCTAAAACGTGCCGCAAAATAATAAATTTCGGCGTTCTATTCGCCTTAATAGCTTTTTGATGATATTTGGTAATTACATAGTTATCGTGCGGTTTTAAATAATCGTTTTTATTTATAATTTCAAAATTACTGTTCTGTTGTATTAACTCTATTGCTTCATAAAAATAATTTTCGATATCGGAAGCAAATACTAAATTACCATTGTCTTTTAGCTTATCTTGTAAAAGCTTAAGTCGTTCTTTATTGAAAATACGTTTCTTTTTTTGCTTATTTTTTATCCATGGATCGGGAAATAAAATATAAATTCCGTCAAGGCTATTACTTGGTATCTCATTTAATATTAAATCCAAATTATTAGGGAATAATAAAAAATTCGTGATATTTTGTTCGCCTGCAAGCTTTAAAATATTTGCAACTCCGTTTAAATATACCTCTATCCCAATAAAAAGTGCATTAGGATTCATTTTAGCTTGATTAATGAAATGCTCACCCATACCAAAGCCTATCTCAAGAAATACTTTACGTTTTTCATTTACAAGCTTTTCTTTAGAAAATAAATATTTTGGTAGTTTGTTATCTAATAAATTCTTTTGCACTCCTGATAAGCTTTTACCGATACGTCTTGCATATGACCGATTGAGATTAATAGGAGACAATAATATTACCCTACTGTGACCTTGTAGATCCTTATAAACGCTTTCAATATTATAACCATGATCTAAGAAAATTTGGGTTACCGCTTCTTCCTGTTTAAACCCTATTTCTAATATAATCTTACCGTTTGGTTTTAAGAATTGTTTGGCATTTTCGGCGATGAGAAAGTAAGCTTGCAGTCCGTCTTTTTCAGCAAATAAAGCAATAGACGGTTCATAATTGATTGTTTCAATTGCCATCTCTGATTTTTCGCTGTGAGCTATATATGGCGGGTTGCTAACGATAAAATCAAATTTCTGAGTTTCAATATTCTCAAACCAATTACTGTGAATAATCTGAATGCGATCCGTTACCTCATATTTTGCCGCGTTACTTTTGATAATGTCTATAGCATCAAGACTTATATCGGTTGCAACTACATTAGCATTCGGTAACTCACATAATAGACTGATAGCAATGCAGCCGCTACCTGTGCCAAGTTCTAGGATATTTAAGAATTTGTCATTGCAGTTTTTGCTTATGTCATTCCCGCGAAAGCAGGGATCCGGTTGTTTTTTTTCTGGATTCCCGCTTTCGCGGGAATGACATTGAAATACAACATCCACCAAAACTTCAGTATCGCTTCTTGGAATTAATACATGTTTATTAACAATAAATTCACGTGAGTAAAATTCTTTAACACCTGTAATATATACTATCGGTTCATGCTTTAATCTTCTCGCTAACAGTTTTTCAAAAGCTTCTATCTTGGCTTCATTTAACTGTTCATCAAGATTAATAAGTAAATACTCAATAGGTTTATTTATAACATGCTGTAGTAAAATTCGTGCTTCTAATTGCGGCGAACTAATACCTATTTTATTTAATTTATCTGTAGCGTCACTAAGAATTTGCTTTATAGAACATTGCATGGAAAGTTTTATTTTCTGCCAAAATTTTTCATTTCTAAAATCTCATCTACACTACCTATCAGTGCTCGTTTTTTAAGTTCAGTAAATTCATGAAATATATTATTACCAAATTTATTCTTATAATATTCGGGTTCTAGAGTTATAATATCTATTTTAAGATAATTTTTGGTTTTAGGTATTTTAATTATTTTCATAAACCGTTTTATGTTATTATATCACCAATTATTTTTTTTCATCTATTTTACTGAAATCAAATTCAGAGAAAATCCGCAGAGCTTGTATATATTGCATGTCTATATTATCAGGTGCTTTTGCTTCTTTGCATGCAACTTTTATAAATTTATTTAATTGTTCTTCTTGCTCATTAAAATCATTTTTTTTAAATCTGCTAAAAATTTTTTTAATAAAAGTTCTTTCCTATAATTTGCATCATCAATATACGTACTATTATTAATATCTATGCCTGTTTTTAATCTTAGAGAAAGAAGTTCATTGACGAATTCAGCAATTTTAATTTCATGTTCTGTACTATATTGGGAAGAGCTAGCAATTTTCATAGATTGCGGTTTAAAAGATAAATTATTACCTAATTTTAAAATAAAATCTTTTATTTTTGGCCAATCTCTATAATTTGATATATCTAAGGAAATAATTTTGTCTGTGGCGGTACTTAAATTTTGCAGAAAAGTAAAAATCTTTTCTAAGCTCGCTTTTTGTTTTTAAGGTTTAAAATACCCTCTTCCATAGAATATAAGGCTTCTTATAATTTAGCATTAGCTTTTTTCATTTTATAAATAAATATTAATTTTTAATATAATATTAAGGATTAATATTTTGTCAATTATAAACTAATTATCTCTTCCATATCCCTTGGCAACTCACAAGAAAATTCCATAATCTCATTACTAGTCGGATGAGTAAAACTTAAATACCAAGAATGCAGGGCTTGACGTTTAAAATCAATTAATTTTGCTTTTAGTTCAGGGGGAGAATAAGCAATTTTTCGGTCGTTATTGCCGTAAGTTTGGTCGCCGACTACCGAATGCTTTAAATGGCTTAGCTGTACTCTAATTTGGTGAGTTCTACCCGTACTAAGCTTGCACTCCACCATACTAATACTACCTTTATAAAATAATTCTAGAGTCTTATAATGTGTAACGGCTTCTTTGCCGCCATATTTTAATATGGTCATTTTTTGACGATCGCTTCGGCTGCGACCTATATTATTCTTAATGACTCCTTCTAGTGGATTTATTACTCCCCACACTAACACTTTATATTTCCGTATTACCTGCTTTTGTTCTATCTGATTTGCAAGTAGCATATGTGCTTTATTATTTTTAGCAACTACCATCAAGCCCGTAGTGTCTTTATCTAAACGATGTACTATCCCGGGTCTTTCTGATGAGCCGATATCCGATAAGTTTTTTGTATGATGTAATAAAGCATTAACAAGCGTATCGTCATGATGCCCTGCTCCTGGGTGTACCGTCATACCTGCAGCTTTGTTAATTACTATCAAATCATCGTCTTCATATATTATATCAAGTGCTACATTTGCTGCTGCAATTTTTAGCTCTTCAGGTTCTTTAAAAGAAAATAATATAATATCATTCTCCTTGACCAAAACATCAGGATCAGAAATAATTACATCATTAACTAGTACTTGCGAATCTTTAATAGCTTTTTGGATTTGATTCCTTGAAACATTTTCAAGAAGCGATGATAGAGCTTTATCAAGCCTTATGCCATTTAGTTCGTGTGGTACGGAATATTTTAACATATTTTATTTTAAGATAATGAATAATACGCTTAAATGGTTAAGTGCAATCGGTGTTGAATATTATTGCCATGAACATCCACCGCAATTAAAGGTACGTAATAATACTGAACTAACTGAAAAGCCACAAGTAAAACTTATGTCTACAAAAGAAACTGTATTCAATATGAATGATAAAGTTCATGATAATATAACCCTAGCAAGATCTCTTGCCGATAAAGCTAATAATATCGAAGAACTAAAAGAATCTCTACTACATTTTAATGGTTGTGAACTTAAGAAATTTGCTACTAATACGGTTTTCGGTGACGGTAATTTGGAAGCTAAAATTATGTTAATAGGCGAAGCCCCGGGAAGTACCGAAGATTTGAAAGGAATACCTTTTTACGGCGAAAGTGGCAATTTACTTGATAATATGCTACATGCTATCGGAATTTCACGAAAAAATAACGCTTATATTACTAATACGGTATTTTGGCGTCCTCCTGCTAATAGACAGCCGACGTTCGAAGAAGTCGATATTTGTAGACCTTTTGTCGAGAAGCATATTGCTCTTATTAACCCGCAGCTAATTATTCTAGTCGGTAGCACGGCTGCAACTAGCTTACTTGGAAAAAATTCGGGTATTACTAAAATTAGACAAGAATATTATTTTTATACCAATAAATATCTATCCGCTCCTATTCAAACTACGGCAATCTTCCACCCTGCCTATTTACTCCGCCAACCTATGCAAAAACGCACCTCTTGGTATGATTTACTCAAGATTAAGGAGTATTTAGTCAATAATAGACTTCTTGCATAACTTGTACATTAATCTAGTACTAACAGCTTCACGTACTTTTCAAAATAATTTTCTACTGGACAATTAGTCGTATATATGCGACAGTGTAATCATCTCTAGTTAAGCTTAATATGCAAAACACTAAACAAATACAATTTTTATAACAGATATTCTGCTATTAAATGCAGGTAATAAAGATACTCAAGGCAAAGGTATTAAAAAAGCCTTAGAAATAATAGAAGAAGTTTATAAACGAAATTGAGGGTGTTATATGGAAAGTTTACAGATTATTTAAAGGAAAAATTACAACATGAGGAAATATTAGTAGGGTATATTAATGAAGCGTTAGAGTAATATTTCGTGGATCATAATAATGAGCTATAATGGCTGTTTTAAAAGAAGCCATTATAGCAAGAGGAGGTATAGCAAAAATCTCTAAAGAAGCTCATATAAATAGGGAACATATATATAGAGAATATTATCTATTAAACGCTTTAGGCTTGCAGTTGAAAGTAGAAGCATGTGCGTTTTAAATTTTCATTAACCTTGCAAGTTGAGCAAGATATCAAAGAAAATTTTTAAATCCTAATAAATCATAATTCATTTCTAATTTCATTAAATTAGGGTTATATTTACTGATGTATAAAAATAAGGTATATCCATATGACCAATGAAAATAATAATGATTCAGAATTTGCTGAATTAAAAATCAGAGGAAAAATATTTAAATTACCTATACTTAAAGCAAGTATCGGTGAGGATGTAATCGATATAAGTAGGGTATCTGCGGAAGCCGATTGCTTTACTTACGACCCGGGTTTTATGTCTACTGCTTCTTGTCAGTCTACTATCACCTATATAGACGGTGATAAAGGAATCTTGCGGCATCGAGGATATGATATTAAAGACTTAGCTGAGAAAAGTGATTTTTTAGAAGTAGCATATTTACTGATTTATGGGGAACTACCAAGTGGCGAGCAGTATAATAATTTCACTAAACAGGTTGCTCATCATTCATTAGTGAATGAAAGATTACACTATTTATTTCAGACCTTTTGTAGCTCTTCTCATCCTATGGCTATTATGCTTGCGGCTGTCGGTTCTCTTGCGGCATTTTATCCTGATTTATTGAATTTTAAGGAAGCAGATTACGAACTTACCGCTATTAGAATGATTGCTAAGATACCTACCATCGCTGCAATGTCTTATAAATATTCTATAGGACAACCGTTTATTTATCCTGATAATTCGTTAGATTTTACCGAAAATTTTCTGCATATGATGTTTGCAACGCCTTGTACGAAATATACAGTAAATCCAATAATAAAAAATGCTCTTAATAAGATATTTATCCTACATGCCGATCATGAGCAGAATGCTTCTACTTCAACAGTCCGAATTGCCGGCTCATCCGGAGCTAACCCTTTTGCTTGTATTAGCACGGGTATTGCCTCACTTTGGGGACCTGCTCACGGCGGGGCTAATGAAGCGGTAATAAATATGCTTAAAGAAATCGGTAGTTCTGAGTATATTCCTAAATATATAGCTAAAGCTAAGGATAAAAATGATCCATTTAGATTAATGGGTTTTGGTCATCGTGTATATAAAAACTATGACCCGCGTGCCGTAGTACTTAAAGAAACGTGCAAAGAAGTATTAAAGGAACTCGGGCAGCTAGACAACAATCCGCTATTACAAATAGCAATAGAACTTGAAGCTATCGCTCTTAAAGATGAATATTTTATTGAGAGAAAATTATATCCAAATGTTGATTTTTATTCGGGTATTATCTATAAAGCTATGGGTATACCGTCGCAAATGTTCACGGTACTTTTTGCAATAGCAAGAACCGTAGGCTGGATGGCACAATGGAAAGAAATGCACGAAGACCCTGAACAAAAAATCAGCAGACCTAGACAGCTTTACACCGGTTATGTACATAGAGAGTATAAGGGTATTCGGGAGAGGTAAACATTTTCGTCATTGCGAGCGACTGCAAGGAGCATAGCAATCTCAAGAGATTTGATGAGATTGCCACGTCGCTTCGTGCCTCGCAATGACGTTGAAAATATAAATCATATGCATTTTATTGATGAAGTTAAAATATATATAAAAGGTGGGAACGGCGGCAATGGTTGTGTTAGTTTCCATCGTGAGAAATTTATTGACAGAGGCGGACCGGACGGTGGTGATGGTGGACGTGGCGGTAGTGTTATTTTCAGGAGTAATCACCATCTTAATACGCTAGTAAATTATCGATATAAACAGCATTTTACCGCAGAAAACGGCGAAAACGGTAAAGATTCAAATAGAAGCGGTAAATCAGGAAAATCATTAGTTCTTGATGTCCCGATCGGTACTCAAATCTTTTCCGAGGACGGCAATATATTATTTTATGATTTCACTGTGGATGATCAAAGCTTTGAAATAATTAAAGGAGGAAGTGGTGGTCTTGGTAACAGCCATTTCAAATCGTCGGTTAATCAAGCTCCAAGAAAGCGTACGGAAGGAGAAATTGCCGAAGAAATGTGGATTCATTTAAGTTTAAAACTTCTCTCTGATGTTGGGCTTGTGGGGCTTCCAAATGCCGGTAAATCTACTTTTTTATCCGTTGTAACGGCAGCCAAGCCTAAAATTGCCGATTATCCCTTTACTACTTTAGTGCCAAATCTTGGAGTGGTATATGTTGATGACGAAGAGTTTGTCATAGCCGATATTCCTGGTTTAATTGAGGGGGCTCATCAAGGTCACGGACTTGGCGATAAATTCTTAAAGCATATAGAAAGATGTAATGTATTAATACATTTAATAGATGGCTCTAGTAATGATGTAGTTGCAGATTATAATACGGTACGTCTTGAGCTTGAATCATATTCCGATTATCTAAAAAATAAAATCGAAACCATATGTCTTAATAAATGCGATGTTCTCACAGATGAGGAAATACAGGAAAAAATAAATAAGCTGCAGAAAGTTACTAATAAAGAAGTTTTTCCTATCTCTACCTGCACTAATGCTGGAGTAAATAAAATAGTTAAACTTGCTTTAGAGACTATAAAAAATCAGGAGTAATACTACTAGGTATTGCCTGGGTGGATACTGAGGATTGTCATTACGAGGATTCCTGAGATTGCCACGTTCACTAACGTTCGCTTGCAATGACAATGAATAAGCTTTAAATTAAAGTAATACGTTGCTCTTCTGCTTCTAGATATTTCTCTAGCTCTTCCTTAGTATATTTCTTTTCTTTAAGCTTTATTTCGTGATTAAATATATATTGTACAGCTTTATCTTCTAAGGCAGGACCTTTAAGTCCTTCAATTGCTCTAGGATTATTTTTATAAAAATCAAATATCATATTTTCCTGCCCAGGAAAATTACGTGCTTGTTGCATAATAACTTTTCTTAAATCATCAGGCTCTAATTGCAAATTTTTAGATTTTGCATATTCAGCAAGTAATAAGCCTATTCGCACACGGCGTAGGGCTAATTTATTATAATATGCTGTTATTTCTTTAGAGGATTTATCTTTCAATAATGATTCATCTTGTTCATTTTTATCGGTTCCGGACTTTAGAATATTTTTTTCTTGCTCTAATAAAGATTCCGGTACATCAAAATCTAACAATTTTTCTAACTTATCAAATAAGTTCATTTTCATTATAGTATTAATAGCTTCTTCCGACTCATTTTCTATTTGTTTAGTAAAATGTGTACGCAATTCTTCAAGGCTATTACTTTGGAATTTTTTAGCAAATTCGTCATCGATAACGGTAGGTTCTGCAGTATGTACTGCTTTAATTTGTACTACAAAACGAGCATCCTTACCTGCTAAATCTTTAGCATGGTAATTTTCAGGAAAAGTAACATTAACATCTACTTTACTACCTGTTTTAGAACCTATTAATTGTTTCTCAAAACCGGGAATAAGTGCATTACTACCTATTATTACCTTAAAATCATTTAATTTACCGTCCTCAAAAGTTTTCTCCTTGATGTACCCGATTGCATCAATAGTAACCTGATCTCCGTCTTTTATTTTTGCTTTACTTTCTTTAGTATAATTTTTTGTTAATGCAGCAAGTTTTTCTAGTTGTTCTTCAACATCTTTAGAGTTTACTTCTAATTTTGGACGATCTAGTGAGATTTTTTTTAAATCCGGAATAGTAATTTTAGGTAATAGCTCTATTTTTACGGTAAATTCTAAAGCTTTATCGGATTCGTTTTGTAATTCTTCAATTTTGGGTCTACCGATTATATTTAGATTATGCTCTTTAATAATGTGATTTACTGAATGGTTAATTCTTCTTTCTATTATATCATTCCTGACGGAAGTACCGTATTTTTTCTTAACAATTGAAACTGGTACTTTACCGGCTCTAAAACCTGGTATTTTAACTTTTTTGGTTAAATCAAGTAATTCTTTTTGAATATCGTCATCTATCTCACTTAAAGGAGTAGAAATTCTTGCATGAAAATCCAATCCTTCGTTTTTTAATACGGTAATTCCCATTTTAATAATCCATTAATTCTGTATATAGTTTGCTAATCAAAATAAACTAAAGAGCTGCAATATGCAATAGTTTTTGTAAAATCCCATTAGGATTAGGCATTGCTAACTGTGAGTTTCGCAGAACTCACCTTTGCTGGCATATAGTCGTCTATTTTTGCAATCACTAACTATTTCGCGTTAGCACTTAACAGCAATTGAGCCATTTCCATAGCAGTAAGCTCCTACTTCTTATAATTTTCAAGGGCTTTAATAATTTTGGATATATCAAATATCTTATCGGTATTATTAATATAACAATATTTAGCCCGATTTCCCTTTTTTATTGTATTAATGTTCGGTTCGATGTTTGATATAGTAAGTAATAACCTTAATTTGTGTCTATAACTCATTATGATAATTTTTTTCTGCTACTTTATTCTTAGTGCTAAGTAATCGTTTGCCGTTGCTTGTTTGTACTTTTCGTTTTGTTTCATCAGGATAAGTATTAAGCAATCCATGTAGGCTATTTGAGCATTACTAAATTCTTTTCCTGGATGAGCTTTAAGGAACTCAATAACTGCATTTTTACGGTCAAGTTTTTTATTATAATATACCTCATTATAATTAACCGCTCTATTAGTATTATTAACATAACAATATTTAGTCAAAAGCCCTTTTTTTATTATCTTAATGTTCGGTTTTATTTTTTGTATAGCGTTCAATAGCTTTCATTGCTATAAATCATGATAATAATTTTTCTCTTTCTTACTTTGCTTTTAGCATTAAGTAATCGTTTATCATTGCTTGCTTTCTCTTTTTTCTTTGCTTCTTCAGGATAAGTATCAACTAGCTAGGTTGCTATTTTAGAAGCAGTAAACTCTTTGCCGGAATGAGTTTTTAAGAGTTTAATAATTGCAGTTTTGCGGTCAAAAAAAGACATATTCGGTAATTATATTAAGTTAAAATTTAGACATTGCTAAATTAAAGATGGATATTGTCATGAGCTAAGCGACTAGCCGTAGTCGATTTTGTAGAAGTACTTTTTTCTTTTTTGTTATTGCTCGTTTGTGCTTTATCTGAGTTAACTTTAAAAGCGCAATAATTACAGCCTTGTATTGAAATTTTGCAGCAAAAACAAATTATAAATTCTTCAAAGTAAACAAATTAATTATATAGAAATAAAAAATTAATATTATAGTGGTATAAAAATACAACTATTTTTTAAATTATATAAAGATAAGGTATTTATGGGGTAACCCTTTATTTTTTAAAAAGAATTTAAAGGGTTATATCCTACTTTTTTAGAGTATATTGCAATAAACTAGATGATTTAGGAGCAAAAGCAAGTAAATAAATTGGGTATAAGATTTGTGGTATTGTTAACCAAAGATAGATATCGTTATGAGCTAAATAACTGAAAGTGTTGTTACGTGGAGGCCAAATCGTCATTGCTAGGCGCGAAGCGACGTGGCAATCCAAAAAAATAATTAAAAAAATTCTGATTTACAGAATTTTTTACTGAATTGCTTCGTCGAATTACTACGTAATTCTTCTCGCAATGACGGAAAACCAATCCACTCAACAATGCCACGCAGGAATTAAGAGCATTTTTTATTAGACTGCTTAGTCAATTACTATTTAAGCGTACTTCTTCGTTTAGTTCTTTAGCAGAAGATAATTCTATATCAAGTTCGGCAAATATCTGCACTAAAGCTACAGATAAATCATTGATCATTTTGTCGGTATGGGCAGGGGTTGGGATGATGCGGAGGCGTTCCGTACCTCTCGGCACGGTTGGAAAATTGATATGTTGAACGTAAATACCGTATTCATTAAGGAGCATATTTGAGGCTTTCGCCGTTTTAATCGGATCACCAATAATTATCGGCACTATATGACTTTCATTTTTCAAATACGGTATATTAAAACGTTCAAAAGAATTTTTAAGTTTTGTAACTACTTCTTGATGTTTTATTCGTTCTTCATTCGATTCTTTAAGATGTCTAATACTATGCGTTGCAGCGGTAGAAATTACCGGCGGCAATGAAGTAGTGAAAATAAACCCTGGAGCGGTTAGTCTTATAGCGTCAACTAAATTATGATTGCTAGTGATATAACCGCCGATAGTACCATATGCTTTGGCAAGTGTCCCTTGAATAATATCGATTTGATCACTACAATTAAGAAGCTCGGCAATACCGCCACCCCGTTTACCGTATAAACCGACCGTATGAACTTCATCGATAAAGGTTAAAGCATTATATTTTTTGGCTAAGTTGATTATATCTTTGATAGGTGAGAAAAAACCGTCCATAGAGTAAGCCGATTCAAAAACAACAATTTTCGGTCTATTAATATCGACTGATTGTAAAAGCTCTTCTAGATGCTTAACATCTAAATGTTTATATATATATTTCTCGGCTCTTGAACTTGTAATCCCTGCAATTATTGATGCATGATTTAACTCATCGGAGAAAAATACTATATCTGGCATGATTTTAGCAAGACTTGCAAGCGTTGTATCATTTGCAACAAAACCGGATGTAAAAACTAAAGCTGCTTGCTTTTTGTGTAAATTTGCAAGTTCTTTTTCAAGCCCAAGAATGGCAATATTATTACCGCCGATATTGCGAGTTCCACCTGATCCAACACCGTATTTTATCAAGGCATCTATAGAAGCGTGCATTACTTTTGCATGTTTACTCATACCCAAATAGTCATTAATGCACCACATAACTATTTGTTTATTAGCGTGTTCTGCAAAAGGAAAATTATCGGCTTGTCTTTTTAAGGCCTTAAATTCTCGATATCTTCCTTCGCTTTTGATCTTATCTATATGTTTGCTAAATATAATATCGTAATAAGACATTTTCTCGATGTCATTCCCGCGTAGGCGGGAATCCAATTTTATTAATTATAAAATTCTATAATCAGATATTTTGAATGTTCTTTCTAGATTCCCGCCTACTCGGGAATGACATCGAACAGAACAATACTTCCAAACTCACGTTTGCAGCTATTCTACATTAAAATTAAAAAAGTTTAAAGTTATAATATGGCTTTTTGTACAATATCGTTTAATCTCTTTGAAAATGCACCTGTATCAGCAACCGGTTCACCTTCTAAAATACAGGCTTGATCAAATATTAGATTAACCAATTCTTCATTATTTTTATTATTTGCTTTTAAGTCGTTAAAGATTTTCTCTATGATTTTATTTTTAGGGTTTAACTCTAGATTTTTAGCTGAGGCATTAGCTATTTGTTTCTGTTCAATCAAAAATCTCTCCATACGAATATCCATAGCAGCGTCGCTAACGGCAAGACAAGCAGGACTTGAAGTAAGTTTTTTAGAGATCTTAACTTCTTTTACCAACTCCCCCAGTGTCTCTTTAAAATAATCTGTTAGCAATTTATATTCATCATCGGATTTTTTACTATCTGTATTTTTTGCCTCAGATTGTGAAGTAGTTTGCTCTACATCGATATCGCTTCTTGTCGCTGATTTAATAGCATGTTCTTTATATTTGCTATTAACATTTACCCAAAAATCATCCACTGTATCGGTAAAAAGTAATACATCGATTTTTTTACTTAACAACCCTTCGATTTGTGGGCTTGAAAGTAATTTATCGGGGTTATCACCGCTTAAATAATATATAGTACTCTGCCCTTCTTTAAAATTCGCTATATATTCGTCAAGGCTGATCATTTTATTATGCAAGGCACTTCTGAATATGCATACCTCTAATAATTTTTCATGGTTGGTAGTAGCCTCACATAAACCCTCTTTTAAAGCACCGCCGAAATTAGCCCAAAACTTATTATATTCTTCAGGTGATTCCTCTTTCTTTTTTCTAAGCTCGCCAAGCACTCTTTTTGTAATAGCATTTTTGATTTTCTCAAGCACGCTATTATGCTGCAGTGATTCACGGCTAATATTTAGTGGTAAATCTTCTGAATCAACCACGCCTCGTAAAAATCTTAAATATGACGGGATTAAATCTATATTCTCATCAGATATAAATACTCTTTTTATATATAATTTTACTCGCCTTTTGCGATCAGGGTGGAATAAATCAAATGTTTTGCTTGATGGAATGAAAAGTAGGTTAGTAAATTCTATAGCTCCCTCGTTTTTATTATGCATAGTTATCCAAGGGTCATCAATGGCATAAGATAGACTTTTGTAGAATTCTTTATATTGTTCTTCCGTAATTTCCGATTTCGGTCTTGTCCATAATGCAGAAGCTGAATTAAGCTGGATTTCATTATTACCAGCTTCATCAAAGAAATATATTGGTACTGCTATGTGATCGGAATAGCTTTTAACGATGTGTTTTAATCTAAAATGATCAAGGAATGTATCTTCTTCCTTTTTGATATGTAAAATGATTTCCGTGCCTCTTGTGAACTCTTTATCTGAATCTGAGACAGTATATTCACCAAGCCCGTCTGATTCCCAAATATGGACTTTATCTTCCCCAGCTTTTCTTGAGGTTACAGTCACTTTATCGGCTACCATAAAGCTTGAATAAAATCCAACACCAAATTGACCGATTAGCATATTGTCTTTTTTAGAATCACCGGATAGGCTTTTAAGAAAATTTGCCGTACCCGATCTTGCAATAGTACCGAGATTTTCAATTAAATCGTCTTTATTCATGCCGATGCCGTTATCACGGATAATGATTTGTCCGTTATCTTTATCGACTTTAACCGTAATTTTAAAATTGCTATCGCCGGCTACTAATTCACTATTACTTTGAGATAAATAACGTAATTTATCACAAGCATCCGAAGCATTGGAAATTAACTCCCTCATAAAAATCTCTTTATTACTATAAAGAGAGTGAATCATTAAATTTAAAATCTTGCCAACCTCGGCATCAAATTTCTTTTTTTCTTGTATCATAATTATTCCAGTTAATAAATTATTTTTTCGTCATATGACTGCTTATGTCATTCCTGCGAAAGCAGGAATCTAGAAAATAATAAATATAAACTGGATTCCCGCATAGGCGGGAATGACATTGGAAGTCTAGCAACAACTGCACCTTATTTAATATAGGAATTAATAATCAAATTTAAATAGTCTTCGTTAATATTTTTTATCAATATCGTTTTTAAGCTATGAGTATGACCTTTAATAATTTCGATATTACTACGTGATAATTTCCATTCTTTTGCTAAATAATTTATGATTTCTGCATTCGCTTTACCTTGTTCCGGTATTGCTTTTATAGATAATTTTAGATATTGGATATTATTAATAATTACAAAATTGCTAATTAGATTTTGTTTAGAATTAGGCTTTACTTTAAAACTAAGTAAAGCCTGATGTGAAGAAGAATTGTAATTGTAGAATTTATCCATGAATATTTTTTATCATATTTGCTTATTATATAAAAAAAGAATCCTTGAAAAACTTTGCTTAAACTGATATAATGCTTACCATGAATGTTTAGCACCCTTAGCTCAGCTGGATAGAGCAACAGATTTCTAATCTGTGGGTCAGAGGTTCGAATCCTTTAGGGTGCGCCATTCTGCATTTCTCGGTATTTCTAAAAACGTATCAAACCGCAGATGCAGCATAAAATCAAGCTTTTGACCGTTTAACTGAATATTAATTGTCTTTCACCAAGTCTCTAAACTAAGCAGCTTTTCTCTTTCTTCTAAATAGTATAATGTATCACCTTATAAAACGAAATATTAAAAATATTTCTCAAGTTTATTAATTAAAGCTTTAATTTCTTTTGTGTTAACTAATATTTAATAATCATGATATCACAAGTATCGTTCCATATGTAGACATAAATATGAAAATTTGCTTAATGGAGCTAATAATGGATTAAAAGAAGAAATGATTATTAATACCCTCACAGAACTATCATCAGACCATTCTGGTGTAATGCTTAATTTAAAACCGAGTAATAACGAAAAAGAGTTTAAAGAAAAATTAGAAAAGATTATTAATATTTATGAAAAATGGAATGCAAATCCTGAAAACAAAAAAGCAATTTCTCAAGAACTCAAAAAAGAATTAGAGAATCTAGATATATGGTGCAAAGAAACAGCTAAAAAAGATAATTCGCATGTTTTTAAAAATATTGGACAAGTTATAAAACATAGTTTTAAAGCTTTGGCTAACATAGGAAATAAAGAAGCTTTCACAAAAGAACAGAAAGAAGTAGGTATTTTATATGGATGCTATAACACATGCTAATAAAAATACTAAACAAACACTAGAATGCATAAGGGCTACTATTAACAAACATAAATCTCCCCTTCCTCATTTCTTATTACTACTCCCAAGAATATATAGCAAAAAAGCAAACTAGGATCTGTAGAAAGATAAATAATAATTACTCGAAGCTGGTAAATGTATCGATAATCGTCTACTAGGGTGTGTGCCATTAACCGAAAACCAACAAGCCGCCTTAATCTCGTTTATTTTCAACTGTGGGGCTGGGGCATTTCAAGCATCAACATTGCAGCAAAAGCTAAACCGAGGGGAATATGCAAACGCTGCTAACGAGTTACTGCGATAGATGTGTGCTAAAGGCGGTCTTAAGCTGCAAGGCTTAGTGAAACGTCGACAATATTATAGATTATAATTATTACTAATTATTAAAACTTTTGATTATTTCCTGTAATTCTCTAATAATACGCTTAAACTAATAGATATTACAGGAAACCTGCTATAAATATTTATCAATTAAGCAGACATCACCGGAGAAGGAGCAAAAGATTTTGTCGGATAATTTCCACTTTCTTGCTCCAATTTTTCAAAATGAAATATACCAAATTCAATACTTGTTGGAATCATAATAATTAATACTTCCCAGTTTCTAAAGGTTTTTATTAAGTGAGGAAAAGCAAAAGAGCTAATAACATACATACAAGCAGTTGATACAGCATATGTAAATGTTACGGAAGTAAAGCGTTTAAAGATTGGAAAATGTCTAAAACAATTTGGTACAGCCGGCATAACATTAAGGGCAAAAGCCATGATAAGTGCTTGAATATAAATTAATAATATTTCCTAATGCCTAATTACAAATCAGAGGAATCTCTAATATATTAGACCAAACTTTATCCCAACCTTTTGTATGAGAAATATTAGGAAAAGTTTGCTTTTTTACACACGGTGAGTTACTTGCTTTTACGTAAAGTGCTGCTATGAAAGGCGGGACTCTTTTGTCATCTATGCCGGAGAGATGTAATTGAGGGATATTATTAACCTGTTTTGCATAATTTATCGGGTTTAAGGATTTAACTAAGTAACCACGATAATTATGATATTTATCAAACTTTTTAGTATCTAAATTACCGGCAATCGTTATAATATCTTTAACATTACTATTTTGAGCGGCAATTAATATTGTAAGCCCGCCGCCACCGGAGAAGCCGACTAAGCTAAATTTTTGTCCGTTATTGATAATATTTATTACATTGTTAATTGAATCTACAACTTCCTGCCCCATTCTTTTATCTAACCAATAATCGCTAATGCATTTTGGGTTCATGTCTAAAGGAGTATATTGGCAAGGTCTTGCTATATAAACAATATTCGGTCTTTTATCCATTGTAGCAAGCTTTAAGAGCATCGGATTAACGGGAGTAGGGTTGTCGGAATTAGCAGATCCATCCGCAAGATGTCCATCTCCTTCAATATAGAATACAAAAGGTAGGTTACGGTCGGTAATACGCTGATAAGTCGTAAGAGTAAAATCACCACCGTTTACTAGCCCCATCTGAAAGTTATTTTGAGTTGCTATATCTTGCGAATGCTTTACCCTTCTAGCTACATCATGAGTAGTAGAACACCCTGAAAGAAATATTGGTATTAAAAATATTATTGCCTAAATAAAATTTTTCATAACAATTTTGATTAAAACGGTATTTCGTCGTCTAAGTCGCTATGGTCAAAGGAATGATTTTTAGTTTCAGGATGTTTATATTCGCTATGCCCTGAATCTTGATTATGATTATTAGAGTTTTTACTATCTAATAATATTAATTGTGAATTAAAGTTTTGTAACACAACTTCCGTGGTATATTTTTCTTGACCTGAATTATCATTCCACTTACGGGTTTGCAATGAACCTTCAATATATAATTTGCTACCTTTTGTGACATAGCGTTCTACAACAGATACTAACCCTTCACTAAATATCACTACTCTATGCCATTCAGTGCGTTCTTTTCGTTCGCTGGTAATGCGATCTTTCCAAGTTTCGGTTGTTGCTAAGGAAAGATTAATGATTTTTTTTCCTTCGCCCGTAGTTCTCATTTCCGGATCACGCCCTACATTACCTATTAATATTACTTTATTTAAACTACCTGCCATTAATACCTACTTTAAAATATTACTATTGCAATAATAAAATAAAAGAGCCTATAATACTACAGGTTTTTTAAAAAATATCTCAAAAATTTTGTAGTGAAGTGATTATGAACCAAGAATACATTAAGGTACGCGGTGCTAAAGAGCATAATCTAAAAAATATAAATGTTAATATTCCAAGGAATAAATTTGTTGTTATCACCGGTCTTAGCGGTTCAGGCAAGTCTTCTTTAGCGTTTGATACTATTTATGCAGAAGGTCAAAGGCGATATGTTGAAAGTTTATCTTCATATGCAAGGCAATTCTTACATTTACAAAATAAACCTAATGTAGAATCTATTTCCGGATTATCGCCTGCTATTGCAATTGACCAAAAAACTACTTCCAAAAATCCACGTTCTACGGTTGGAACTATAACGGAAATTTACGATTATCTTAGGTTATTATATGCAAGGGTGGGTATTCCTTACTCTCCGGCAACCGGTCTTCCGATACATAGCCAAACAGTTTCCGAGATGGTAGATATAATTAACGAACTACCTAAGGGTACGAAAATATATTTACTCGCTCCTATTGTTAGAGGACATAAGGGTGAGTTCAAGCGTGAAATTATGAATTTGAAAAAGCAAGGCTTTCAGAAATTAATAGTTAACGGGGAAGTTTGCGAAATTGATGATTTACCGAAACTTGATAAAAATAAGAAGCATAATATAGAAGTGATCGTTGATAGAATAGTTCTAGACGAAAGTTTAGGTAATAGACTTGCAGATAGCTTAGAGAGTTCGTTAAATCTTGCCGAGGGTATTACTTATTTGGAAATTGTAGAATTACCGCCGGCAGTTAAGAGCGAGTTTGAAAAAAATCAGCGTATTACTTTTTCCGAGCAATATTCTTGTCCGGTATCGGGTTTTCAGCTTACTGAAATAGAGCCTCGAATCTTTTCTTTTAATAGTCCTTTTGGAGCATGTCCTAAATGTGAAGGGATAGGTAAGGAGTTTTTCTTTGATAGAGATTTAATAGTGCCGGATCAAAGAATTGCTATTAAAGACGGTGCAATAGTGCCTTGGGGTAGTACAGCTTCTAAATTTATCCTAGAGACATTAAAGGCTCTTGCCGATCATTATAAATTTTCTATTGAAGTACCTTTTGTAAGTTTATCACAAAATGTTAAGGATATTTTATTTGAAGGTTCAGGAGAAGAGGCAATAAAGTTTGAATTTCACGATGGTTCTAAAACGCAAATAATAAAACAACCTTTTGCCGGTATAATACCAAGTTTGCAAGAAAAGGACCGTACTATAGAATCGGTTTTAATTAAAGAAGAACTAGCTAAATTTAAGTCAGAGCATAAATGTACTGCTTGTTCAGGGTTTAGATTAAAAGACGAAGCATTATGCGTTAAAATAGCAAATTTTCATATAGGCGAAGTAGCAGGTATGAGTATTGCAGCCTTGCAAAAATGGTTTAGTCACTTAGAAGAAAAATTAAATAAAAAGCAATTATTTATTGCTGAGCGTATACTCAAAGAAATTACCGAGAGATTAAAATTTCTTATGAATGTCGGGCTTGATTATCTAACGTTATCACGAGAAGCAGGTACTTTATCGGGGGGGGAAAGTCAGCGTATTCGTCTTGCATCTCAAATAGGTTCAGGACTGAGCGGTGTTTTATATGTACTTGATGAGCCGTCTATTGGTCTTCATCAACGAGATAATACAAGATTAATTGAGACACTAAAAAGGCTTAGAGATTTGGGTAATACCGTTTTGGTAGTTGAGCATGATGAAGAAACAATATATGAAGCAGACCATATTATTGATATAGGACCGGGAGCCGGTATTCACGGCGGTCGTGTTATTGCGGAAGGAAATGCTGAAGAAATAAAGAATTGTGAAGAAAGTATCACAGGTAGGTATCTAAGTGGTCGTCAAACAATCAAAGTGCCGTCTGAAACAAGAGTAGGGCATGATAATAGGGCAATTGAATTACTTGGGGCGGTTTCCAACAATTTAGATAATGTTGATATCAAAATTCCGCTTGGTACTTTTACTGCTATAACGGGAGTATCGGGAAGCGGTAAATCAAGCTTGATGATTCATACTCTATATAAAGCGGCTCTAAAGCATTTAGAGCCAACTAGCAAAGTATTTCCCGGCAAATATAGAGAGTTAAAAGGACTTGAATATATTGATAAAATTATCGATATTAATCAATCTCCGATAGGTAGAACTCCTCGTTCAAATCCTGCGACTTATACAGGTGCCTTTACCCATATTAGGGATTGGTTTGTGGAGTTACCTGAATCAAAAGCTAGAGGGTATAAAGTAGGCAGATTTTCGTTTAACGTTAAAGGTGGTAGATGTGAAGCATGCCAAGGTGATGGGCTAATAAAAATAGAGATGCATTTCCTACCTGACGTATATGTAAAGTGTGATATTTGTAACGGTCACAGATATAATAGAGAAACGCTTGAAATAAAATATAAAGGTAAATCTATTGCCGATATTTTGATGATGACTGTAGAAGATGCGATGCAGTTTTTTGAAAAAATACCGTTAATCTATGAAAAATTAATTACCTTAAATGAAGTGGGTCTAGGCTATATTAAAATCGGTCAGTCTGCTACTACTCTTTCAGGTGGTGAAGCACAACGCGTTAAGCTTGCTAAAGAATTATCAAGACGTTCAACCGGTAAAACGCTTTATATACTTGATGAACCGACTACGGGATTACATATCGACGATATTAATAAATTGTTAAAAGTGTTACATAAACTTGTTGATATGGGCAATACCGTTTTAGTTATCGAGCATAATTTAGATGTTATAAAAACTGCAGATTATATTATTGACGTCGGTCCTGAAGGTGGCGACAAAGGCGGTAAGATAGTTGTATGTGGCACCCCTGCCGATATCGCTGCCTGTGAGGAAAGCCATACCGGTAGATATTTAAAGCAATATTTGGTGTGATCTAATATAAATAGTAAGTTACTCTATATAATTTGCTATTTGATGTATTTCTAAATTATCCTTAACACTCATCCCTTGATTTCGTTAAGAAAAATTAATCTAATCCTTGCTATTTTCTAAAAATTACATGTTTTATGGTTTTTTGTAGAATAATTATAAAAGAAGAAATTAATGAAAGTTACATTTAATAGTATTGAAAAAATTTATAATTTATTAACTACCGAAGAATGGATAGATAAACAAGATCCAAAGCAACGCTTGGAACAATTAAACAAAAAACTAGCGAAAGCTAGTGATCCAAAAGAAAAAATTAATTTAGAAAAGGCCATAACAACCTTAGAAGAAAATGCTAAAAGTAATCCCATGACTTTAAAAAAAGCTGGAATAAACCAAGACGATGCTGAAATATATTATATAAAGAGGGCTTTAATAAAAAGTCTAGTGATACATTAAAAGAATTATTAGAAAATAATTTTGATCAATTAAATACTAATGATGTTTTTGAAAAAATACATAAGCAATATTTAAGTACAAATACACGCCTTAAAAAAATCTTATTAGTAAAGAACTATGTAAGGAATATTGCCATATTGTCGAAAATCGCTGACTTATATAAGGAGAATGGCGGTTTAAATTCTTTAGAAATGGCTAAAAAAGTATCTACTTACTTTGGAAATTTAGAAGATATAAAAAGTTACTTAAAAACTGTTAATTATGATACAAAAGAAACAATAGAATTGAGTTTTCAATTTAATTTACCAAAAACATTGTCTTCTAAAACATTAGAATTTTTTCAAATTTTAAATAAATCTGGAAGAGACTCATTATATATTTTCAGTAATGCACACTTACTGGAAAAAACTGCAAAAAATTCTTAAAGAAAATAAATTAAATGATTTTCAGCAGATAACTAAAAATGATTTAAAGAATTAGTAAATCAAGTAACTGAAATAGTAATTAAAGAATCTTATAAGTACAACGCAGAAGAATTATCAGAAGAAAATAAATTACATGCAAAAAATTTAGCTAATTTTTCTTTAAAAGGAAAACTAGATAATAATAGTTTTCAAAAAGCATTGAACTTTATAAAAGAATATTATATGCCTGATATTAATTTTGATATAGAGGTAACAGGCAAAAAGTATAATTTTCCTAAATTACCTGCCGATGATATGAAAGGTTTTATGCTTGGTAAATTTAGTAATTCTTGCCAATCTATAGGACATGATTCCGAAAGATGTATTTTAGACGGTATGAGTAAAGCAAATGCCGGTTTTTATATAATTACGGATGATAAAGGAAATATAAGAGCTCAGTCATATGCTTGGCTTGCTGGAGAGGGAAAAAAGAATGAAAAAGCCACTTCTATGTATGGTACTAGATTCATTTGAGCATTTAGGGAAAGAAGATAAATTATTATTTGTACCTATAATAAATAAATTGAGAGAAGCATTACAAAAATAAGCATTAAATTTATATTTAGGATGTGGCGGACAAACTCCTAAACTTGATATAAACACTATACTTCATCCAAAACCAATTGAGCAAGATTTATATATGGCGATGCAACAAATGTTTATCCTATTACAAGAGAAGTACCAACAATAGAATTAAACTTAGGAAAAAATGCTAATAACCAGGTTAATCAATATTCTACTATTGAAGAGCTAAAAACTGATAGTAAATTACTACAACAAATTATAATAAGTAAGCAAATGAACCGAGATTTAACAGAAGAGGAAATATCGTTGCTTAACATAGGTTTTACTTTTGCACAAATTTCGAATATAGAAAACAATAAACAAGAATTCTTTGTTGAAAATGACGATAATATAAAAAGGTTGACTGACGCCGGTGTTAGTGTGAAAGAATTACTTGCAATGAAACCAAGTCAGCAGAAACTCTTTATTGAAAATAGTTATTACGAAAGAATTGTTTAATGTGATAACAGGCCAACAAGAATCAGGTAATACAAATGAAAATGATTTAACTCAGTTCGATAATACGGATCACAATGCATTAACAGTAGAGTTGATAGGTGATGCTACAGAACAAGCTTAGGTGAGCGTGGAATACAATTCAAGTATAATAGAATTCTTGCATAACATAGCTAATAAGGAGAGATCCTTTTGGAGACAAATAAGTTATGCAAGAATTCTAATGCTTATGGTCATGGTGGTGAGTATAGAAGCCTAGAGCAGAAAGTGCATTTGAGAATTCAGAGTTAGGAGTTATTGCATTTGGTATTCCGCTGCAACATATGTGACCGTTTAAGCATATCACTTGATCGGAGTTTTTTATTACAGTAAATAAATCATGAGAAATCATAAAAACCGTAATATTGAGCTTTTTACGAATCAAATTAATAAGCTGATAAAATTCTTGTTGGCTTGTTACGTCTAAAGACTGTAACGGTTCATCTAAAATAATTAAGTCGGGATTATTAACTATTGAACATGCAAGAACTACCTTTTGAAACTGCCCTCCTGAGAGCTTAGAAATTTCTTGATCTTTTATATGTTCCAAATCAATAAATGAGTTAATCTCTTTAATATTGTTATTAAAATTACTCGGTGCTAACAACTCTAAAAAATTTTTTACTGTAATAGGTAAATCAGGGGTTAATCCGAACTTCTGCGGTACATATCCAATTTTTAGTTTGGAATCAATTATAATCTCGCCGCTTGTAGGTTTTTCAAGTCCAAGCATTAGGCGTACTATGGTAGTTTTACCTGCACCGTTAGGTCCGATTAAAGTAGTGATATTATTTTTTTTGACAGTGAAACTAACGTTATTTATCAGCAATTTATTACCGAATTTTTTAGATACGTTACGAAACTCGATTATAGGTTTTTGCATGTGTCAGTTCACTTCTGTCATCCCGTAGCTTGACCACGGGATCCAGTAATAAATACTAAAGTTATTAATGTTTTAAGTTATTTTTCTAGATCCCGTGGTTAAGCCACGGGATGATAAATAGAATAAATGCCGATTAGTGCTGCCTCGGCAAGTAAAAATGTTTTTGCAGGGCTAATACTAAATCTGGCTTGCTAGCATTCTCATCAAGCTCAAGATAATCATTTAGGGCATATAGTTTAAAAAAATAACGATGAGGCTTGCCGGCAGGTGGACAAAGACCGCCGTATTTTTTTCTTGCCAGCTATTATTTTAAATTTTAATACTACTATCTATTTGTCCTTCTGAAAGCTTAGTAATAGAAGCAGAAATATTATATATTACCCAATGATCCCATATACCGTGTGGCGGTGCTATTTCTACCGGTGCATCCGGATTATCCATTATAAGTGCAAAAGATTTAGTATCTGAAGGAGCATTACTCCACTCTAGATGCGGTGAAACATTTTGTCCTTTACAAGTAAATTTATCAGGAATGTGATCATTATGTTTAAATGCCGTACTTGTTATTATGAAAGTCATAGGTTGCTCCTTTTGTTATAACGTCATTGCGAGCAGCCATAAGCTGCGTGGCAATCTCATGAAATAATAAAATTCCTGAGATTGCTTCGGCAATTACTTCGTAATTTTCCTCGCAATGACGTTTTGTCTATCAATTCACAACTTGCCATTGTCCGTCAGGTTGGCGGCATGCATTACCGTATGCTTTTTGTTGTTTTCCGCCTATTACAACTGTTTGAGTGTACTCACGGCAATATTGACCAGTGCTATTTCTATAAGTTTTATTAGGTGTTACGTAACCGTAATTGCCGTTATCCGGATTACGCCATTCTACGTTACTACCACTAGGAGCTGTTTCTAAAGCTCTCTGTGAGGTAAGCTCTGCAAGTCTTCTATCCTGTTCATCCATACCTGCACCGATTTGTCCACCAAGAACTGCTCCAAGTAATGCACCTACACCTACTCCAACAAGCTGTCCTTTGCCCTTACCGAATTGAGAACCAAGTAATGCGCCGCCAGCACCGCCAAGAAGTGTTCCTGTACCTTGTTTATTCATACCGCCCGGACCGTTACAGGCTTGTAACATAGAAGTTGCAAGAGCTATAATCATAATTTTAGATAATAGTTTCATATAATTCTCTCTAAATTAATATATAATTAATAAGTATATGGTTTTTAGAATTTTGTAAAGCTAAAACTAAATTTTGTTCACAGAACCTCATTATAATTGAATTTTATATTTTCTTTGTTAAACTACAAATAAATAAATTGGAAAGATTTGTCATGGATACTAATAGCCGTAATCGGTTAATAAAATCGGCATCTTATTTATCGGTTACTACGGCATTAATTATTTTAAGTATAAAATTATATGCTTGGGTTGTTACCGATTCACAATCAATCCTTGCTGCTTTAATTGATTCAATGCTTGATATAACTTCCTCCTTTATTAATCTAATAGCTTTAAGATTTGCCCTGCAACCGCCAGATCATCATCATCGATTCGGGTATGAAAAACTGCAGGATTTAACAATTTTTTCTCAATCGATATTTTTCTTTGCTTCAGCTTTTTTTGTAGGCTTTTCTTCGGTTAAATCTTTATTTGAAAAAACAAAACCGGAGAATATTAGCGACGGTACTACTGTAATGTATGTATGTATATTCTTAACAATTATTTTAGTGTTTTACCAAACTTATGTAATTAAAAAAACAGGATCGGAAATAGTAAAAGCCGATAAGCTTCATTATTTCACGGACTTACTAACTAATGTTATAGTAATTATCTCTATAAATTTAAGTGATTATTTTTGGTTTGTTGACCCATTATTTGGTGTAGTTATTTCGTTATATATATTTCACTCTTCTTATTCTTTATTTAAAAAGGCATTTAAAAATTTAGTAGATCATGAATTACCCGAACAAGACAGACAAAAAATTATCTCGATAGTGAATAACCATTTAGGGGCAAAAGGTATGCACGAAATGAAAACTAGATATGCCGGTCAAAAAGCTTTTATCCAGTGCCATCTGGAAATGGACGGCAATATGTCGCTTTATAATGCTCATAAAATTAGCGATGAGATTGCTTTTGAAATATTGCAGGAATTTCCGGAGGCTGAAATAATTATCCACCAAGATCCTTTTGGAATCGAAGAACACGTAAAGTACCGTGAATATATTGTTAGATAAAGAAGCTAATTTTAATAATTTTTTCATGGAGCAAGCTTTAAAACAAGCAAAGATTGCTTTTGATAAAAATGAAGTCCCGGTCGGAGCGGTAGTTGTAGATAGGTTAAATCAGAAAATTATTGCTAGTACCCATAACAATACGGAAGAAAAAAATAACGCTCTTTATCATGCTGAAATTATTGCTATTAATGAAGCATGTAATCTTATATCTTCTAAAAATTTAAATGATTATGATATTTACGTTACTTTAGAACCTTGTGCTATGTGTGCGGCAGCTATAGCTCATAGCAGGTTAAAACGTTTATTTTATGGGGCTTCTGATTCCAAGCACGGAGCAATCGAAAGTAATTTGCGATATTTTAACAGTAGTGCTTGTTTTCATAGACCGGAAATATATAGCGGAATTCTTGCCGAAGATTCGGGGCTATTAATGAAAGAGTTTTTTAAGAGGATAAGAACTGTTATTTCTAGCCACAGAATGAAATAAAGAAGTAAGAAAACATGCTAAAACTATTAACCCCCTATTATTTTAATAAATTATCAAAGGTTATAATACCTATATTAGCTATATCTACTTGCGTAATGATGATTATAGGTCTTTATTTAGCCCTCATAGTTTCGCCGGTAGATTATCAGCAAGGTGATTTTGTACGCATTATGTATGTTCATGTCCCTGCCTCTTGGATGGCTCTTGGTGTTTATGTTTTCATGGCAGTATGCAGCTTTAGCTGTTTAGTATGGAAAACTACTATTAGCTATTTGCTAGCCGTAGCTTCTAGTTACGTTGGGGCTACTTTTACTTTGATTAGTTTAGTAACAGGTTCTTTATGGGGAAAACCTATATGGGGGACATGGTGGGTTTGGGATGCAAGACTTACCTCCATGCTCATATTATTTTTATTATATTTAAGCTATATTATTATGGTGAATAGTGCGGATAATATAAGAAAGGCACAAAATCCTTCTTCTATTATTGCTCTTATCGGACTGATTAACATACCGATAGTAAAATTCTCGGTAAATATTTGGTATAGTCTGCATCAGCCTGCTAGTGTTTTAAGGCTAGGGAGTCCAACTATTCACTCTTCAATGCTAAAGCCTTTAATTATCATGTTTATTAGTTTTATATTATATTTTCTATTAGTATTACTTTTAAGAACTGCTATATTAATCGACAAAATCAAAAACAGATAATAAAATGACTTATGTTGTAACCGATGAATGCGTAAAATGTAAATATACCGATTGTGTTGAAGTATGTCCTGTAGATTGTTTTTATGAAGGTGAAAGGGAAGATGATTTTATGTTAGTCATTAATCCCGATGAATGTATAGATTGCGGCGTTTGTGTTCCTGATTGTCCTATAGGTGCTATTAAACCTGAATCACCGGGGTTAATAGAATGGGTAGAACGTGCAAAAGATTTTATAGAAAATAAAGGATGGAAAAATATTACCAAAAAAAAAACTGCTTTGCCTGATGCCGATAAATTTAAAGATGAGAAAGATAAGTTTAATAAATACATAGGTTCTGTGAAGATTTCTAATTGATTTGTTATTTTGAGATATTTTTAAGCGAAAATTATAAGATTTTTGAATGAATAGTTAATCCTATTCATTCAAAATCTTATACATGAATTAACTACATGTGTTTATTTTATCACAAAACTTAATAAAAGTTTTATTATGTGAATCTAATTGCCGATTAAATATAGAACTAAAAAATATAATATGTTATATATGCCATTAAGATAATGTTTAATTATTTAATTTGAGGTGCTAATCATGAAAAAGTTACTTTTAATAGCTGCTACAAGTGCAACAATTTTATCTTCTAGCGTATCATTTGCTGAGGGCATGGATCATGAGTGGTATTTAAGAATAGATACCGGTGCAGCAATGTTTAATGAAGAAAAAGATAAGGCAACCGGTGTTAAATTAAAATCTAATACAACTGTTCCAGTTGCTTTAGGTATCGGTTATTATATTTCCGAAAACTTTAGAGCCGATTTAACTTTAGGTACTATAATCGGTGGTAAGTTAAAGAAATCCGGAGCTGCGACTAATGCACCTTTTACCCGTACTAATGTTTCAGCAAGCCATAAACCTACTATTACACGTTTACTTATTAACGGTTATGTAGATTTAACTAATTTTGATATGTTCGATGTTTTTGCTGGTGCCGGTGTTGGTCCTGCATTAGTTAAAGAAAAAATTACATATAATGGGATAACCGGTCTTTCATCTAACACTAAAAACAGAACTAATATTTCTTACAAGCTAACTTTAGGTACTTCTGCACAAATTGTCGACGGTGTTAAAGTAGAACTAGCTTATAGCTGGATAGATGATGGTAGAACAAAAAGTAAGAATGTAATTTACCAAGGAACAAGTGTACCAACCGGTGGTATGCATTATCAAAGCCATAACTTAACAGCCGGTATAAGATTTGATATATAATTAGAATATATTAATAGTTTTAGGTAATAACCTAATATCATACCGTGGCTTAACCACGGTATCTAGAAATAAAAAAAAAGACTGGATTCCGGCGGTGGTTAAGCCACGGAGTGATATTAGATGACAACTCAGAAATGTCACTTAAAGCTATTTTTTATCGAATTTAGGTAACAATTGTAAAATTATTATCTAATATCGTTTTTACTAACAACTAATAAAATTTAAAGGAAAAATTTAACAATATGAAAAAATTACTTTTAATAGCAGCTGCAAGCACCGCACTTTTAACTTCTGGTCTTTCATTTGCTGATTGCGATATGAATTCTTCTGTAGCTTCATCTACTAATTCATCGATGTCATCATCTGTGGAAAATCAATGGTATTTAAAACTTAATGCCGGTGGTGTGATTTTTAACAAAACAAAACCTAAAGGAGCAGATTTTAAGTTAAATAATATAAAAAAGTCTAATACAGGATTTACAGGTGAGATCGGTGCGGGTTACTATATCATGGATAATCTAAGAACCGATTTAACAATTGGAACGGTAGCAAGTAGTAATTTAAAGAAATCAAAAACTTATCCAGACGGTAATTCTTTCTCAGTAAAAAATAAACCTACTATTGTAAGTGTATTACTTAACGGTTATGTTGATTTCGTCGATTTAAGCATGTTTAAAGTATTTGCAGGTGCAGGTGTTGGTGCTGCTTTTGTAAAGGAAAAAATTAACTCTAAAGATATTAAAGGTGGTGTAACTGACACTTTCAACGGTACTACTAAAAACAAAACTAACTTTGTTTATCAATTATCTTTAGGAACTTCATTTGAAGTTGCACAAGGTGTAAAAGCTGAACTAGTTTATAGCTGGAGAGATTATGGTAAAACAAAAAATACCACCAAAACTATTGACGGGGATAAAGTTAAATTTGGTGGAACCCGTTATAAAGGTCATAACTTAATTGCAGGATTAAGATTTGATATGTAATTAGTCTGAAATCTTTTTACAAGCTATTAACACGAAAAAGGAGTCTTTATTAAGGGCTCCTTTTTTTGTTTGTATGTCTTGGTATTGCCTACGTGGATACTGAGACGTCATGAGCTAAGCGACTGCAAGGTATTATCGCATGATTCAGCT
>NZ_CP018914.1:600000-885000 GCF_001951015.1 Rickettsia rickettsii | reverse complement strand
GATTTGCGTATAGATCATACCAATGTATTAAAGAAAATAGGTCGAAAAGGTGATTTACTTTCTAAAAGCCGTGAGTGTTTATTTTCTTTAACTATGGCTATTCAATATATTTTAAAATCTCCAAAAATAACTCACAATAAAGCATCTAAGGATCTATTAGATACATTGCTTCGAGACGTAGACTCAATAATTAATTTTTCACAATTTATATCTAGCGAGATTGCAAGAACCCTAGACGCAGCACTCGGTATGATTGCAATTGAACAAAATAATATTATTAAAATTTTTTCGTTGGTTACTATATTTTTTCTCCCACCCACTTTAATAGCTAGTATTTACGGCATGAATTTTACCGTAATGCCTGAGCTTAAATCACCGTATGGTTATCCTATAGCCTTATTCTTAATGCTATTATCTACAATTATTACCTATAAATATTTTAAGAAACGGAAGTGGTTGTAAGTTTTTATTGAGAATAGTTCGATAGAATTTTGCATAAAAATCAATGACAGTATTTTATAGTCAATTGATTTGGACTCACCTACATCATTACTCGTTGCTTTCCTATTAGTTATAGGTTTCGTGCCTTGCGCCTTTTATGCAAATCTCATTGAATTGACTATATTACCAACAGTTAAAATTTCTTAAATTTCAATTTAATAATAATTAGGATTTAAATATGAGCGAATTAGATTTTGAAGTAGAAAAGACAATTTTTGTAGTAAGTGTTATTGATGTTATTGAAGAGTATATAAAAGCAGAATTTTTATTTGACTATGAAAAGCAAAAAGAAAATTTTCAATATATCCAAGGTGATTTAAATAATTTGGAATTGCCTGAGATTATTAAAAATTCTGCAGTCATGCAAGAATTCTTTAGATTAAAATCAGAATTTAGGAAATATATAAAAAATCAAGTATATCTATAGAAGAGAAAATTGTAGAAATAGATACAAAATAGAGCGTATTAAAAACGATCAACCTGAAAATGAAGAAAAAAAGGCTTGGGAGTAGAATAAGAGTAATGAATTAGAGCGAAAAGCAATAGAAGAGGTGTATAAGAAAAAATAAGATAAGGAAAGTATAGATAGTTATAAACAATTAGGGGCAAGGGTACAAGCGGTAAGAGCTAATCATCAATAGAAAAGATGGAAGATCATTTTTTAGTGAAAGAGAAAATATTAAGTGCAGAAGAAATGACAGTTATTATTTCAAATCATGAATTATTAAATACATTAGCTAGTTAGTTATAATGATATAGCTAGTACAAATGCAGTAACAAAATTATTTGAAATTGCTCGTAATTATTATGCAGATGATAAGCACAAAGGCATCAATGAACTTGGAGCAATAAACGATACAAACACAAACAACTTATCTGCTTAATGAAAATATTTAAAAATTATTGAAACAAAAGCAACTTAGTTTTAAAGATATTGATTACGTAGTTGGTCATGAGTTAGATAAGTGATGTGAGTTAATAGCAGGAAATAGCACAATCCTTACTTTTAATAATGATCAAATACATAACAGTAATGATTTTTTGATTTAGCAATATTAGATAGGTTAGAAGAAACGCTCAAAAAGTGAGCTGATGATTTTACGGTAAATGATGAGCGGATAAAATTCTATAGAACACTAACAGAAGAAAATAATAAAAAATTCTTTTTTGAAATTGGAAGTTAATCAAATGGTGTTCCGATACCATAACTTATAAGGAACTATTGCAGTTGTTACCTAGTAAAAATTTTATTAGATCTCTTAAAAGATAGAAATTTATATAAATTAACAGAAAAAATGACTATTTCTAAAAATGAGTTACTTGAGATGTCAAAAGAGGCATAAGAAAATTATTTAAAAGAAATAAAGGTTGAAGATTGTTTAGATATTCATTTAGACTCTATGCATATGAATACTCTTAAACTTATTATAGCATCAAATGTGATTCTTAGTAATATCTCATTCAATTCTGATACTACCGTAATTATAGAAGCAGGAAGGTCTTTGAATATCGTTGGTACACTAAATCTAGTATCAGGCAGTACTTTAAATATATCTAGTGAGGGTACATTAGGGTCAAATATTGTTTCAAAAGGTATAATAGAAAATATAAATAATGGTCAATCAGTAATTAAGGAATCACTTCTGAAATTCTTTTAAATAATACTATTGCACTCAATTTAAATTTTATGGAAGAAAATACGGATAGTAATTCAGATACAACAATATTGGGCAATACTGATCCGGAGATTTAATAAATAATATTGCAAGTTCTTTCTAAACTCTATTTTTATTCGCAACTAGGGATAAGATTGTTTTAAATCTTATCCCTTTTTTGCCGGTTACGTGTTATAGCCTTATTTTCAATACTATTATCTATAATTATCAACTCTAAATTTTTATAAATACTATATAGCTTTATATGATTTTTTCTTATTAAAAACTTAACAGCTATGAATAAAATATCAAAATCTTGACTTTTATAAAAATTGCCATATTATGTGGTAATCCCATAGAATATGGTAATTAAGTTAATTATATAAGGATATAAATATGCAAAAAATATTGTTTAAAGGCCCGAATATAAGTATGAAAAATGAAAATCCTGATATCAAGGAAATAAAAACCTTAGATGACTTACCTTCAGGTACAGGTAGTGAATATTTTATAAATGTACATGGATCAGAGTTTTTCTGTAAACCTACTGATTTAGGTTTATGGGGAAAAATTAAATCATATTTTATGCCTGAGTCTTCTTACTTATTAATGAATATATTTTCTGATGAAGGTACAACTCCTGTATTAGATATTACACTACTTAATAAAATACAAAATAATACCACTGCAAATCAATGTAATATTGTTCATATATTTTCTTGTCATTCAGGAGCCGCTCAACATCATTTAGATTGGATACAGGGCAACATTGTGTTATGCACTTATAATAAGGCCAGCGATGCAAATATTATGCGATTAGCTCAAAATAATTACGATGCTAGAACAAAAAATAACTCCTTATTGATTGAATATATAAGAGATCATTTCCATCTGCTAGTAGCATCAGATTTTAGTATAAGCTATAAATTAGACAATCAAATTTATAGTTTTTCTTTAAGTGCTAATAAAATCAAACAGATGAAAAGCATAGAGGAGTTGCCGGCTTTTCTACATAAAGAATATAAAGCTTTTGTAAAATTTTATGAAAATATTCATGCGAAATATCATGAATCATATCCTGAAATATTTAACTTAAATATAGAAACAAAGCCGAAAGAATTAACATACGATGACTTAATCAAGGTATTTAGTAGAGCTTTAACCTTAGAAACATATAATTTTAATAAATTTTCTTTAAGCAAGATAGAGACTATGTTAAATCAGAAAGGATTATGTACTGATACTAGTATAAGGCACGCTATAGAGCACGGGAATTCTGAACTATTAATTTGTTTACTTAATTATGGTAATACTAAAGTCAGTACCTATACTCTTGATAAGGCTATAGAGAAAGGTGATTTAGCTATTCTAAAAGCTGTACTTGAGCATAGTACTACAAAAATAGCATTATATAATCTTGGTGAGGCTATAGAGGAAGGTGATTTAGCTATTCTAAAAGCTGTACTTGAGCATAGTACTATAGAGGTAGGTAGCTCTAATATTTATACGGCAGAAGAGACGCATAATTTAGACGTTATCGAATTAGTAAAAAAATATTCTACTATAAATACTATTACATCTGAAGAAAACACTATAGATACAACACTTACTGTGGTAGAAGAAGTACCGGTATTAGGAGAGGGGACAGAGGGAGTATAAGTAATAAAATGCGATATTATTCCCGTGGAAGGCTTGCTTGCATGGCTTGAAAAACCTACTCGATGTCATTCCCGCGACAGCGGGAATGACATAAAACGAGCCATGCCACAACGCAGCGACTGCAAGAAGCGTGACAATCTATAAAAAATAGTAAAAAATCTGTAAAAATGACGGTAAAACCAAGCCATGCGAGTAATGCCAAGTCATTTCAATAGACCTCTTCGGAAACTCTACTTCTAGAGGTAATTTGTATGTCGATCCGGTACTCGAATCCTCACGTACTCTTTTGTATGCTGCGGTTCTGCGTTCCGTGTTTCCTGCAAATTCCTCTCTATAAGCGAGTTTCCGAAGAGGTCTAATAAAATCTAAATATTTCTTAGAATTAGTTTACTTAATTCATAATTCAAGTGTGAGAAGTTTATCTCTTCAAATCCTTTTCTCGGAATAATAATCATTGCAAATTTTATATCCTTAAAGCTAGAATCACTAACAATAATTCTAATTAGATGTCGTATACGCCTTTTAATTTTGTTGCGAACTACAGCTTTTTTATTTAGCTTTCTGCTAACTTTGATTCCTAAAAAGGTGTTATATTTTGATTCAAGGAAGATTTTTGGAAGTTTTGTGGCGATTACCAAAATAAAATATCTCTCATGGAGCTTCTTTCCAAGCTTATTTATAAGCTCAAATTCTTTTTGATTTTTTAAAGAGGTAATAGACAATTTGATAAATCAGATTATTTTAAGCAGATAATTTATTTCTACCTTTAGCACGACGTTTTCTTAAGATTGCTCTTCCGGTTGGAGTAGCCATTCTAGATCTAAAACCATGTCTTCTTTTTCTAACTAAATTACTAGGTTGAAATGTACGTTTCATAATATTTATACCGAACGAAAATAAAAATTAATTATTATAAATATGTCATCCCGTGGCTTGACCACGAGATGACATTAAATACTTAAATATGTGCTTTTGCTTTTTCTACGATACTTACGAATCCATCACTGTTATTGACGGCAAGTTCTGCAAGTACTTTACGATCTATAGCGATTTCTGTTTTTTTAAGAGCTCCCATAAATTGAGAATAAACAAGCCCATGTTCTCTTACTGCTGCATTTATTCTTTGAATCCATAAGCCTCTAAAATCACGTTTACGGTTTCTACGATCTCTATAAGCATATTGTAGGGCTTTTTCTACTTTCTCAATAGCTACTCTAAAACAGCTATTTGCTCTACCTCTATAGCCTTTGGCTAATTTAAGGATTTTTTTATGTCGATTTTTGGAAATTTTTCCTGATTTTGCACGTGTCATTGCTTTAGTTCCTAGTTAATTAATTTATACCGTACGGTAAAAAATATTTTTTAATATTATATCCGTCTTGAGGACAAAGTATTGTAGTTCCTCTAAGGTTACGAATTTGAGCTTTAGTACGACGACGCATAAAATGTTTTTTACCTGCTTGAGATGCAATAACCTTGCCGCTAGCAGTAAGTTTAAAACGTTTTTTTACGGCAGATTTTGTTTTTAATTTAGGCATATTGTTCCTTATAATTGGTATTTCTAGGTTTAAACGGTAAAACATTAGGCATACCAAAGCCATATTACCGATGAAACCTAGATAATAGTTTTTTGTATTAGTTATTGCAAGATTTTTTTATAAAAATGTACTATAATATTTTTAATCAATCGATAATAATTTAAAAATGTTTGGACAAAATCCTAAAAGAAGCATATTAAACGGTGACGGTACTCAGTTAGAGGTACAGTCTATTTTTAAGACTATACAAGGGGAGGGCATTTTTGTAGGTTGTCCTGCGATCTTTATTAGGCTTGGAGGATGTAATCTTGCTTGTAATTTTTGTGATACGGAGTTTGAAGATTTTGATTTAGTAGATATAGATAAGATTTTGAATAAAGTAGAAAGCCTGGCATTAAATTCTAAAAATGAAAAATCGATTAATTTAGTAGTAATAACCGGCGGTGAGCCGATGCGTCAACCTATAGAGTTATTATGTCAGAAGTTATTAGACCGAGATGTTAAAGTTCAAATAGAGACTAACGGTACGTTATATCGTTCTTTGCCGAAAGAAGTGTCTATAATTTGTTCGCCGAAGGTAGGTAAAACCGGTTATAGTAAAATAAGAGAAGATTTATTGCCTAAAATTAGTGCGGTGAAATTTATCGTTGCTAAAAATATTTTAGAATATAGTCTCATACCGGAAGTAGGGCAAACCTCTTATAATATACCGGTTTTTATTCAACCTATGGATCAAAACAACCAAAGACTTAATGGCGAAAATAATGAGTTAGCAGTAAAATTAGCATTAGAAAGCGGTGCTAGATTATCTCTGCAAACTCATAAATTTTTAAATATCCCATAGATTTAGGTCGCCGTATGACCCCTTTTCATCACCTAATAATATTACTATTCCAACGTTACCATTGTCAGAATTAGCAGGGTAAAGCTCTTTAAAAATTTTAATTATAACGATATAATTTCCCTAATTGTCTTTGTTGTGCTACAGAAGGGAAAGGTAAGATAATGTTGTCAGCATCTATGTTGCTTTTTGATATTGATGTTATCATAAATTCAATTGAACTTTCGGTACAGAATTGTTGGAGTTGTACTACATTGAATTACCTGCTTTTCATTTTCTAAATTAGAAACCTTCGTATTTTCTGCTTGTTCTCTAACATTTGTTTGGTAGCACATAATATACTAAACTAAATCTAAGTGAATTTTGCATTCCGGTTCTTTATTTTTAACAAGAGTATTGATGCATAAGAATTGTCATCTTCACTATCTTCACTCTCGCTGTCACGCCCAATATAGTCATAGTCAGAAGAGTACATAATAGATTCAAGGAGAAAATCCTTATTATATCCCTGGCAGCAATTTCTTCTCCACAGTTTGAGGGATTTGCAATACGCTTAGGTTGTATCTGTTTCATAATTTCCTTACAAAATAATTTCGGTTAGAACTAAATTTCTTTTCAATATCCAATCAATTAAAGAATTTTAACTAAGGAATATATTACTTCTATATTCTAGTCAAAAATTAATTTACTTGAATTTTTAATTGTACTTAATTATGATAATGAAGATTTATTATAAGTTAATATGGAGTAATAATGAGTGAAATATTAGAACTTGAAGCGGAATCCCGAACGGAATTCGGTACGGGAGCAGCAAGAGCATTAAGAAGAGCAGGGCGTGTTCCGGCTATTATTTATGGAGCGGGTAAAACACCTGTTAGTATTTCTTTGGAAGAAAAGGAAATAACTAAATATTATAGAAAGCCGGCTTTTATCTCTCAGTTAATTAATTTAACAATTGATAAGAAAAAATATAAAGTATTGCCGAAGGCTGTAGAATTACATCCTGTTACGGATATAGTACGCCATGTTGATTTTGTCTTTTTAGAAAAGAAAACCCAAAAAATGGAAGTACCTGTAGTATATGAAGGGAAAGAAAGAGCTTTAGGCGTTAAAAGAGGTGGATACTTTAATATAGTAAAAAGAAGAGTTACTTTATTATGTGATGTTAATAATATCCCAAGAAACATAACTATAGATGTTACTAATATGCCTATGGCTACTTCGCTAAAATCGTCAAAAATAGAATTACCGAAAGGATGTAGTTTTGTTACAAAAAAAGAATTTGTCCTTGCAACTATTATAGGACGTAGAGGAGCAAAAACTGAAGCTGAAGGGGAACAACAAGCCGCTGAAGCAGGGAAGTAAGATAATTCTCACTATAAGGACTTGCTGAGATACTTAAATCGTTATTGCGAGGATTCGTAGGCGTTGTTGTTTGGCTCGTTTTATGCCATTCCTAGCTAGAAGCGGGAATCCGGTAATCTTTAATTGTCATACTGCGAGCTTGTAGCGGTATCCAGTCTTTGTTAATTTTTTTTTCTGGATACTGTGGTCAAGCCACGGTATGACATCGAGTAGGTTTTTCGATCCACGCAATAATGCTGAGCTAAGAATGACATTATTCTGTACTTCTTGCAAATCAATACTTCTTCAAAAATTTTCCATTACTATATTATTAGGTAAATTATTATGCTTCTTGTTATTGGTCTTGGTAATCCAGGAAAAGAATATCAATATACGAGGCATAATGTCGGTTTTATTGCTATAGAGAAAATAGCAAACCAATATAATTCATCATTTAGTACAAAGAAAAAATTCAATTGTGAAATTGCTGAAACTATTAGTTATGGACAAAAGATAATTTTTATAAAGCCTACCACCTATATGAACTTGTCCGGTAAGTCAGTGATATCGGTGAAAACATATTATAATATCTACCCCGCAAAAAGCTTTGTTATTCATGATGATATTGATTTAGAAACAGGTAGAGTAAAATTTAAAACCGGTGGCGGTAATGGCGGGCATAATGGTTTAAAGTCGATTGATGGGGTTATAGGTAATAATTATAACCGGATTAGGATTGGAGTCGGTAGACCGCAAAATAATCAGGATTTAGCAGATTACGTACTTAATCATTTCTCTAAACCGGAGTATAAAACAGTAATGCAAGCTATAGATAGAATCACTAGTAACTTTGGTTTAATATTAGAGAATAAGTTAGAAGAATTTAAGAATAAGATGGCTTGATATATTCAATGTTATTCCTACGACTTGATCGACGTTGCTGTATGGATGATACCAATTCGTCATTGCGAGGAAAAACTGTAAGTTTTGACGAAGCAATCTCAGGAATTCTATACTACTTCATGAGATTGCCACGTTTATGCTATGCATCTCCTCGCAATGACGGGAAAACGATATTAAAACTAAACAGCAAAGAAGCAAAGATTTATGACACAAAATTTTGAAATTGTTTATGCTGATGCAATGGATAGAACTCATAGAACTATAATTATTGAGGTTTTGAACAAAGATGCTAGAGAACAAAAGGGGTTAGTAGGAGATATTGAAGCTTTTTCATTTTCCTGTTTAGATCAGGATAAAAATTTTGTTGTAGGAATTAGCGGTATGAGTTCTTGGGGGGATTTTACATTGATTCACTCTTTGTTAATGAAAATATTAGAAACTAAAATTATGGTACTGTACTAATGCAAAAGGTTGAGGATTTAGCACGTGAACGAGGCTGTAATTTTATTCATCTTGTTACTATGGACTGCCAAGCAAAATCGTTTTATGAGAAACTGGGGTATAAAATTGAATTTGCTATGCACGGTTACGAAAAAGATTCTATAATGTATTATTTACGGAAAAATTTATGACACTAAAACTCGGAATTGTTGGGTTGCCGAATGTCGGTAAGTCGACGTTATTTAATGCCTTAACGGCAAGTCAGGCTGCAGATGCTGCTAATTATCCGTTTTGTACTATTGAGCCTAATAGCAGCAAAGTTTTAGTGCCTGATGCGCGTTTGCATACACTAGCAAGCTTAGCCGGAAGCGGTAAAATTATTCCGTCTTATATTGAGCTTGTCGATATTGCAGGGCTTGTTAAAGGAGCAAGCAAAGGGGAGGGGCTAGGTAATAAGTTCTTATCTCATATCAGGGAAGTCGATGCAATACTGCACGTACTGCGTTGTTTTGAAGATGAGGATATAACGCACGTACATAACAAAGTCGATCCGCTGCATGACCTCGAGATTATTGAAACGGAGTTAATACTTGCCGATATAGAATCGGTTGAAAAGCGTTTAGCTACAAGTGAAAAACGCTTGAAGTCAGGCGATAAAGCAATGGTAGAGCAGATAGAGCTGTTAAAAGAGGTTTATAAGGTATTAGGTGCGGATAAACCTGCAAGAGTGCTAAATGAAACTTTAGGAGTTGATAATTTAAAACAATTGCAGTTAATTACCTCTAAGCCCGTTTTATATATATGTAACGTACTTGAAAAAGATGCAGCTATAGGTAATGAATGTACACAATTAGTAGCGGAAAGAGCAAAGAAAGAAAATGCTAAAAGTGTCGTAATTTCTTCAAAAATAGAAGCTGAAATTGCTTTACTTGAAAGCATGGAAGAAAAGGAAGAGTTTTTAAAATTTATAGGTTTAGACGAAACAGGGCTTAGTAAAGTCATTAAAGAGGGGTATAATCTTTTAAACCTTAAAAGCTTTTTTACTATAGGACCAAAGGAAGCCCATAGCTGGACTTTTAAAGATGGCACACTTGCACCGGCTGCTGCCGGTATTATTCATACCGATTTTGAAAAAGGTTTTATCAGAGCAGAAGTTATCAGCTATAAAGATTACATAAATCTCGGTAGTGAAGCAAAAGCCAAGGAAGTAGGTAAAATGCGTTTAGAGGGTAAAGAATATAAAATGCAGGATGGGGATATAGTACATTTTAGATTTAACGTTTAAATAACGATCAGCTATGAAAACAATTTGACCAAAATGGTCTCTTGAAGTGCAAATAGGCTTGATTATATAGTGCAGCAAATTTTGGCTGTTGCCAAGGATCAAATTGTCCTGATTATCTTGTATGGCTGGTATGCTAGAGGTGATTGGGTTAAAGATATGTATACGGAAGATCATACTACTTATAGTTATACAAGTGATTTTGACCTTTTAGTAGAAAAAAAGTAAATTTAAGGAGCATGCTACTTTAAGGGTAGAATCTAAGATAGAAAAAAGGTTAGAACAAACAGGCTTAAGAAAAGCCGAGGTTTTTTCGCTAGAACCTTGGATATCTATAACATGCGAATCTATAAGTGAGGTAAATGACAAGCTTGAAAAAGGGCGTTATTTTTATACCGACATTAAGAATGAAGGTATTCTTTTATATGATAGTGGCGAGCAGCTTGCTCGAGCTAAAAATTTGCTTTGGAGTGAAGTAAAAGAAATGGCTAAAGAAGATTATGAATACTGGTGTGGTAGAGGCAAGAGTTTTTTTATTGATTGTAAATACCCATTAGAAAGAGGTGATTTTAGTAAAAGTGCTTTTGAGCTGCATCAAGCCACTAGAAAGTATTTACAGTAACATTTTATTAGTGTTTGCCCGTTACAAACCAAAGTTACACGATGTAAGAAAGCTAGGTGGATATTGTGCAAATTTATAATGTTGAACTACTTAAAGTATTTCTGCAATCGTCTCCTGAACAAAAAGAATATTTTAGAAAAAGCTTACGTTGATGCAAGATATGATAAAAATTATAGAATTAGCAGAGAGCAGTTACTTTACTTGATTGAGAGAATAGACAGATTAAAAATGATAATGGAAAAATTTTGTTTGGAGCGGATTAATAGATAAAACTCGATGAACCGAAATAAAATCATTTATGAAAATTATTGCGAAGATTCCGGCATGGATGCTTCTATGCTTATTTATTTTATCACCGACTACGGAAACAATTTATACTTCAGGATTACCGAGTTTAACCAAATATTTCGGCATTGACAGCGGTCTCACTCAAATTACATCTACATTATGCTTTATTATATGTTGTATCTTCAATTATTAGCATTTTTACAGTTAATATAGAAATGCTGATGATAAGCTCGTTGTGTACAAGCTTTCGGTGTAAGTGTAGGTTCTGTTATTGGGCAGGTATGGCTGGGAGACTGCTATCAAGGCTTAGAGTTATCGTCTATGCTAGCTTATCTATCCTCCGTGGCTTGTTATTTATCCCTTCTCTAGGTTCATCTATAGGGGACTATATTATAGAATATTCAAGCTGGCATTATGTTTTTGTATTTTTTAGCCTTACCGGTACTATATTATAAAGTTTTACCTGAAATAAATTCTTATATAGATTTTTCCCAAAGCAGTAAATATTTTGAGGTGTTGCAGGGAATAAAATTCTTTGGTTATATGCTTTTATCATCGGTGCATTTAACGGCATATATTACGGTTTTTTCATAGAAGCTCCTTGTATTTTGATTGATAAAATGAAAGTGTCGCCATCTTTTTACGGTAAATTAGCGTTTTTGTTATCTTTTGCCGCTATCTTTGGAGGCTTTTTAGGAGGGTATTTAATAAAAAAAACGCCATGTACACGATAAAAACGTTATGGGTTTAGGATTTATTTTTAGTTTTGTGTGGTTGTATATTATTTGCGGTAAATGCTTTTATATTAGAAATTATTTCAACGAGTCATAATCTTGTAATCGCTATGATATTTGTACCGATGATAATTCAATTGGGCACAATCTACTTATCCCTATGACGCTTCGTTATGCACTGAAGGATTATGCTAAAGTAACCAGGTACAGCAGGATCTATATTTGGTGCAATATACTATGTAGTTATCGCTGCTGTAACTTATTTGGTTTCTAAAATACACTGCGCAACGATAAGCAATTTTGCTTTATTATGCTTAGTTTTAAGTATTAGCTCTGCTATTTCGTTTTACTGTATTTGGATTTTATATAAGAAGAAAAAGTCAAATATTCCTAACTAAACACAGGTGTCGTCATTGTGAGCAGCTGTGGCGTTGTTGTATGGCTCGAAGCAAGCGTTCGATTTCATTCCTACGAAAACAGGAATCCAAGGTAAAGCGAGATAAATCGAGCGTTTAGTTTTAAAAGTCTAGCATATTTATACTTTTTTGACTGGATTCCCGCCTACGCCGGAATGACATTAAGAAAGTTAGAGATAACCTTGTACATCATCTGTATGCTCTTCACCCTCAAGAGTCATATCCTCTTTTAAGGCTTCCATACTACAGCTACTAAATACATCAAGGTTATTCTGCTCTGCTTGCCATTTTAATCTAGCTGCTTTAAAAGTAACAATACTGTTTTCAATTTCTGCTAATGTCAAATTTTTTATTTCGTGTAAACAATTCTCTATCTCTACTTTTACTTCTGGATTTTTTTCGATGAATGGATTAAAAAACTCCTTGATACCTGCTAATAATTCTTTTTTCCGAGGTTCTATATCTTGAGAATCTAGAGCTTGAGCTATTGGTGTATTCACTGCATCCTCGTTGTTTGCTATATCCTCTTCCTGTTCAAAACTTTTATCAAGTGCGTTATTAGAAGTATTAATATGGAATAACTCTTTATAAAAATCATTCATAACAATTGGGTCGTTAGGGTTATTTGCATTATAATTAGTTATTATTTTATCAATAGCTTCTTTAAACTTTTCATTATAAGGTATATCTCTAAAGGTGGAGCTTCCATATATAGATTTTTTAGCAAATTCTTTTAGTGCTTGCAGATTTTCATTACTAGAATTACTCATCTCAGCATGTTCTGCTGGAATATAAGTAGCTATTTCTATTAATTTATTACCAAAAATGCTTTGAGCGGTTTGTTCATCAGCTTGTTGTGTTGCTGCTAATATTTTAGCGGGCATATTATTTTTCACTAGTTCTAGCATGCCTCCGCCGCAACAAACAGTTTGGTAATCATCATTATTTTCTTCTTTTAATGATAAATACAAAGCGTTTTCTATGTGATAGTTATTTTCTTTTAATAATTGCCATGTTTGTAAGGTTGGGTCATTAGCATATACTCCACCATCAATAATTTTATGTAATTTAGTATTGGTTATATTACGGAAATTGTGGCTGGGGAAATATCCAGGTGCTGCAGTGATGCCTTGTATTATATCTGAAAGGTAATAATTATTCTCTGCACTTTGTCTAGCATCTATAGTAGAGAAGGTCATAAGAGGATTTTGTTTATTATTTAGATCATAACCTGTAACTACAACATCACCGATTAAATCCTTGAGGGTATAATCCTTACAATGTTCTTTCAATAATTTTACTAATGGTTCAGGAGAAAATTTATGGCTGAATAATCCATTAAAACTCCACAATTTTCTAAAAGTTAATCCTACCGGAAAAATATTGTGTGCCATTTCTTCAAACAGTTCTTGAGCTTGCGCTGCACTGAATAAAGGTTTTCCGGGATTATTAGGATTCGGTAAATTAAGCAAAATAGAAATAAGTCCTCCAACACTGGTCCCTCCAGTAAAATCGAATATCTCACAAGTAGGCTTACCGGTTATTTGCTCCATTATTTTTAATTTTTCTAAATGGATATTTCCTTTTACTCCACCGCCTTCAAATAGTGCTAAGTTAATCTTATTATTGTTTATATCTACCATAACTACCTTTCAAAAAAATACTAAGAGGGCAAAATACAATAAAAATTAACTTTTGTCAATAACTTATTTGTCTAAAGTCTAAACTGAACAAAATTAACTTATAAAATAAATTGTAACTATTAGTAAAGAAAACTTAATTAATAATGAATTAGTATATAGCTAATATCATAACTATGATGGTATGAGATATGCTAAGTCATCCTAGTAATATAGATCCTCAGTTATTAGCTCAAGAAGTAAATACAATGATGCCCTTAGTAGAGAAAGATTTAGCTGATGTTGAAGATACAATAGTTGAAGATACAATAACTTATGGAAAAGAACGATTATTTAAATTTGTTAAAGATAAGAAAATTATGAAAGCTTTGGCATTTATGTATTGTTTTGAGGGCAATACTGGACAAACTTTAGATATTAAAGAATTATGTACTACAAATGATTTATTATATAGAGATGATTTTAGTGCCCTTACGGAGACACTAGATACTTTAATCCCCCTTATAGGGATATTTGTTTCTAAATAATTTAACACTCATTCTACTATAAATAATAATGCTAAAATACGAAAACTTTGATAGCTCCTCTGATGAAGAGTTAAAAGAAAATAATACTTTACCTAAGTATCTTAATTTTTTACTTAAAAATATATTAAATATATTAGATATTAATTATATATATAACTCTGAAGATTTTAAACTTAAACTAGGTTTAGTATTACATAATTTAGCTGATAGATTTTATAAATATTCTACTATTAGAAATATTTATAAAAAAATTAAATCTGAAATATTAGTTGTAGATAATAATGATTACGAAGAAAATATTTAATATTATCAAAACTGCTTTTAATAAACATAATTATTTAAAAATTATAACAAAGAAAATATAAGTGATAAGGATTATCAAAAGCTATTGCATTGTGTATTTAATCCAAATCACTCTATGCCTAAGATATTTGCTTTAGCAGACGGTATTACTGCTCAGCATGCAAAGAAAGTATTATTACAAACATTGCAAAACAGTAATATCAACTTAAAAAAGTATAAGTAATAACCCATACATAATTCTAAAGGACTTTTAGCTTTTGCTGAAATGATTTGTAGGAATAATAAAATCAGCTAAAGCACCGGATTTTAGAAGAAATAAATAGTGATTTATCTACTATATGTAAGATCTCAAATACTAAAGAAGAAACTTTTACAATTCATATAGTACATTATAAAACCGGTAATGTACAAACAGATGTATCTGGCTTAGGACAGTATGATGAAATTTTATCTAAATTTGAGCAAGAACATGAATATAAACATGCTATTATAAAACGTATATTTGAAGTTGTGCATGCTAAAGCATCGACACAAAATATAGAAAATTACCGCGAAAACTAAATTACTTTGCAGAAAAGTTAACACATTTGTTATTTATGCTTGCAACGCATAGAAATAATGCAACCTTATTTACGGCTCCTATGTTTTTAGAACTTATTGATAAAAATAGTATATTTTTATCATATAAGGAGTTTTTTCCTATGTTTGCTGAGCATGCCGTTGCTCAAACAAGAGGTATAATGGCTTAGTAAAAAATTAAATAATAATAAACTAGCAAATATAGCACGAATATTTGATATCTTAGCTTCAATGTAATTTTACAAAAATATGGATAATGTAAAAAGCAATGATATAAAATCTTTTTTAGCAGCTTAAAAAATATTGAAGGGTTTTTAGCTCAAAAACAAGCATCTCTCAAAACAGAAAAAAATCCTACCTGAAATTCTACAAATTTTATGTGCTAAAATAAAAGAATGGTATGATATTGATGCACCTGAATATGCTAAGAATGTATTACAAGATATTACCCCCCAAATTTAATCAAACTATTTCCCCTACCCCGTTTCAAAAGAGATGAAAACTTTCCTTGTCTAAAAGAAAAGATATATATGATGCAAATGATGATAATAATCAAACTTTGGAAACAACTGATATAGACAATAGTATGAAAGAATATTTTAAACTAATTGGAGAACATACTAATACTATATACGATTAAAAACAGTATTAATATTATGGTCTTTTTGAGGTCCTAGAACTTGGTAGCTAAGAGTAAATGAATCAGGATTTAAAAATACATAGGTAGTATTATATTGATCTTTACCACATAGATGACTGCCTGTAGCTTGTATACTCAAATGATTTGAAGAATTGTTTCTGCAAAACTTCGGAGGACTCGCATGCTCACCTATTAAGGGCTGTGCGTACTTGCTCCTCGTTTTACATTCCAATTCTCCAAATCATTTGAGTATACCCTGTCTGCATCAACAAATTTTAATTGATAAAATAAGCGCTTTTCAGGAGCAATAAAATATTTTGTAATATTACTATTCTTAAAAATATATCTATATTCTTGATTAGCGTGGATTTGATAATCGTAGTTGAGATAGTGAATTTATAATTTCTCTTTATTAATTCATTTAAACTTTTAAGTAAGAAATATGCTACCCCCTCACCGTAACCATAATTATCTATAATTCTGTTAATTTGGTATTTTCTGGAGAATCTTGAAAAAAATTTCTTTTACTGAATCGTTTTTTGAGAGCATTTGATATATATCTATATCATTCCTGCGAAGTTTGGGCTTTATTGTATGGCTGTTTATGTCATGCCCACGAAAGCGAGAATCCAGTAATTTAAAGGTTATACACAATAAGTTTGTACAATTAAAAGCTCGATTTATTTTACTTTACCCGGGATTCCCGATTTCGCGGGAATGACATCGAGTCGGTTTTTCAGACCATGAAACAAAGTCAGCTTGACTACGGTATGACGTTTAGTTCTGCAATATTTTCATTAGCAAATTAATCTCTTCGCGTAATTCTATATCGTTTTCCAGTAATTCTTCTACTTTCTTAATAGCATGCATAACCGTCGTGTGGTCTTTTTTACCGAATTTTTTACCGATATCTGCAAGACTTTTCGGCGTTAATGCTTTACTAAGATACATGGCTATTTGACGCGGTCTTGCAACTTCTCGTAATCTCCGTGATGAAGACATATCGGATAACTTAATATTATAACGGCTAGCTACCTTTTTCTGAATATCTTCAACGGTAATTATTCTTTCATTAGAACGCAGTAAATCCCGCAAAATATTTTGTGTGTTTTCGAGTGTAATTTCTTTTAAAGTAAAATTAGAATGAGCGATCACCTTATTTAAAGCTCCTTCAAGTTCTCTAACGTTTGAAACAATTTTAGATGCTAAAAAATCAATTACGTCTTTTGGTATTTTAACGTTCATCTGCTCAATCTTAGATTCTAGAATACCGAGTCGTAGCTCATAAGTAGTACTATGAACGTCGGCAACTAAGCCCCATCCAAGACGAGATTTTATCCGATCTTCAATATTATCTAAATCTGAAGGCGATCTATCACAAGAAATAACCATTTGACGGTTATTATCAATCAATGTATTAAAAGTATGGAAAAATTCTTCCTGCGTACTATCTTTACCGCAAATAAATTGAATATCATCAATCATTAACACGTCAACCGAACGAAATTTCTCTTTAAACGAGATTACTTCTTTGTTACGCAGAGCTTTAACAAATTGATACATAAATTTTTCTGCCGACATATATATCACTTTGCGGCTTGGATTATGCTGCTTGATGTACCAACCGATTGCATGCATTAAATGAGTTTTACCAAGCCCTACGCCGCCATATAGAAAAAGCGGATTAGACTCAGAAACCGCACCTGATGATTCTGCAACCGCTCTTGCGGCTGCATAAGCTAGCTCATTTGGGGCTCCAACCACAAAATTATCGAAAGTAAAACGTACATCAAGGGTTGAAAAGATATTTTCCGAATTAAGCTCACTGCTGCCGATATCGGCAAAAGTCTTAGTAGGTAATTCTGTAACTGTTTGGGTTGTTCCAGGTAACTCTTTAGTAATTATTTCAATTGACTTAATGGTATTATTATAATGTTGAAATAGTTGCAATATGACCATAGAGTACTTGGATTTTATCCAATCTCTAACAAAGTTAGTAGGGGCACAAAGAATAACGGTATTTAATGAAGACTCTATAAAATTAACTTTACTAAACCAGCTATTATATAGAGTTTCACCGTAATGATTGTAAAGATCTTGAGCCACGTGACTCCAGACATTTACATAATTATCACCTTGATCCGTTAAAATTATTTGGTTAGTACTCACTTAAAACTGCCACGGTAAGTTATTTTGTTTCCAGCCTTTATCTTGATTATTTCCTTCAAAGCCGTCACTAATATTATAACAATTTTTATAACCTATATTAGTTATAAAATTTGCTGCGATAAATGACCTATATCCTGAACGGCACAGAAAAAATATTATTGCATGAATTTTATCGTTAATGATAGATAAAAAATTATCTTCAAAATCTTTATTCAATTGCCAACTTAGAAAGAGCATCTTATTTTTATTATCTAAATGAGGTATCCCCACTTGCTGCCACTCTTCTCTAGTTCTAACATCTACAAGAAAAGCATTATCATTTGAAATTAGCATATCATAAGCTTTTGTAGAACAGATATTTTGAACCGACATATTTATTTTTTTGCTGTTATTGATAATAAAAGTTAATAGAATTTTACCCATGTAGAATGGATTTATTAGAGTGCTGAATTATTAAAGCATTTTAAAATGATCTTGGTATCTGATTATTTTAATAATATTATTATAAAAAATTTTTGCAAGATGTTATAGATGAATAAATTAAATAAAAACTCTTTACAAAAGAAACTTGTTTACCGTAGTAAAAATCGCGGTTGCAGAGAAATGGATTATATACTCGGTAGCTTTGCCGAAAAGTACCTCTCCTTAATGGATGAAAAAAAACTTGGAAGCTATTCTTTAATACTTGATCAAAATGATAATGATCTTTATAATTGGATTAATAATAAATCTTCTGCTCCTTCTTATCTAGATGCCGAAATAATTGATAAATTACACAAAATAGCAAAAATATAAACTCCTGTAGAATGTTACAACAAAAATTTCCGGCGGCTGCCAAATCTTTCTTTGCAATTGATAATTTTACTAAGAATCTTAAGCAAGATTTCATCTTGAGTGCGAGTAATGAAGAGGAGGCGTTGCAATTATACAAGCAAGCTTTATTTTTTTCTTCTAATGAAAATATTTATTACTTTCCAAGCTATAATACCATCCCTTATGACCATACGTCACCAAATGCAAATATCTTATCTAGACGTGCAGAAACATTAATCAAGCTAACAACAAATAATAGTAATAGCAACAAATTACTCATCACTCATACAGCGAACTTATTAAACAAATTACCGCCGAAAGATTTTTTTTCTAAATATTTTTTGAAATTATCCCCTAAAATGAAATTTACTACGGATGAGCTTGCTATGTTTCTAGTAGAAAATTGTTTTACAAGAAATGCGAGTAGCATCGATGCTGGGGAATTTGCGGTTAGAGGCGAAATCATTGATATAATATTGTCCGGTCCTAAAGCTTATAGAATTCATTTTAGTTGGGGTTATATTGAATCAATCAAAGAATTTGATATTGATACGCAAATTTCGACTAAATCCTGCAGGGAGCTTATTATTAGTCCTGCAAATGAGATAGTTTTAAATAGTGAAACTATAGGTAATTTTAAGAATAATTACTTACGAAATTTTGGAGTTAATCATACTGATAATGCTTTATATAAGGCGGTAATATCTGGAAGAAAATTCACAGGATATGAACAATTACTCCCATTATTTTACGATTCCTGCTCTAACTTAATAGATTATTTAAACGATCCTATTTTCATATTCGATAATTTGTCAAAACAAGCCATTTTAGAATTTGAACATAGTTATAACGATTTTTATTCGGCAAGGTCAGAGGCAAATAAACTTAAATTTAATAGTTTTTATCCCACCCTTTCACCGACTAGCTTATATTTTACCGCTTCTGAAATAACGGAATTACTAGAACAAAACAATAATATACTACTTACTTTTGAAAACTCAGAGCAAGCTAGCTTAATTGAAAATATCGCTGCTACAAGTTTTATAGAAAAGAAAACGGTTTTCGATAAATTATTTGAGGTTATTAAAGCAAATTCTCATAAGAAAATTATTATAGGCTCAAGCGTTTTAAGTAGTTTTGAGCGAATCAAAAGCATAATTCAAAATTATGAATATAAATATAATGAGATAAATAAATTAGATGAGGCTAAGGCTTCAATAATAAATGTCGCGATAATTCCTTTAAATCAAAGCTTTTATACGAAAGAATATTTATTTATTACCGCTAGCGAATTATTAGAAGAAAAACCTAGCTCTACAAACACTAACAAAAAACTTAAAAATATCTTGCTGGAGCTTGATAATTTAGCTGAAGGCGAATTTGTTGTTCACAAAGATCATGGAATAGGGCAGTTTTTAAAGCTAGAAGCTTTAGAAATCAAAGGCAAACCACATGATTTTTTAAAGATTTTATATGCCGGCAATGATAAATTATATATACCAGTTGAAAGTATAGAGGTAATAAAAAAATACGGCAATGATAATGCGGTGCTTGATAAGCTTGGTAGCGTTGCATGGCAAAGAAGTAAGGCAAAGCTTAAAAAGCGTATAAAAGAGATAGCACTGCATTTAATACAAATAGCAGCTAAAAGGAAACTTAATAGTAGTGCTTCCGTTGAATTTGACCTTGAAGAATATGATAAATTTTGTGCTAATTTTCCTTTCAGCGAAACGGAAGACCAATTAATCGCTATAAACGATATTAAAGAAGATCTAAGAAACGGTATGTTAATGGATAGGTTAATATGCGGTGATGTCGGGTTTGGTAAAACAGAGGTAGCAATGCGTGCCGTCTTTATGGTAGCAAAATCTCTAAATGAACATTTACCTCAAGTAGCAGTAGTTGTACCGACAACTATTTTATGTAGTCAACATTTTTCAAGGTTCATAGAAAGGTTCAAAGGTTTTGGTTTAAATATCAAGCAATTATCTAGCGTTATTAGTTCTAAAGAAGCAAAAATTATAAGATCGGAGCTTGAAAGCGGTAAAATAAATATAATAATAGGCACTCATTCTTTATTACATAAAAATATAAAATTCTTTAATTTGAAATTGTTAATAATCGATGAAGAACAACATTTCGGTGTCGGTCAAAAAGAATTTCTTAAATCGCTAAAATCCTCTTCCCATGTACTTGCAATGTCGGCAACACCGATTCCTCGAACGCTGCAAATGTCAATGACCGGTTTAAAAGAACTTAGCATTATTGCAACGCCGCCTCTAAACAGGCTGGAAGTTCATACCTCGGTTATGCCGTTTGATCCCGTTATTATCAGAGATGCATTATTACGCGAACATTTTAGAGGCGGAAGAAGTTTTTATGTAGTTCCAAGAATTAAAGATATAGAGGATATCGCAAAACAATTAAAACAAATCGTGCCGGAATTAAGCTATAAAATAGCTTACGGAAAAATGACTCCGAGTAAAATTGATGAGGTTATGAGCGAGTTTTATGCCGGCAAATTCGATATACTAGTCTCAACTACTATTATAGAATCAGGAATTGATATAGCCGAGGCAAATACCATGATCATACATAATGCTGATATGCTGGGTCTTAGTCAGCTATATCAATTGCGTGGTCGAATAGGTCGAGGTAAAATGCGGGGTTATGTCTATCTAACGGTAGCAAGTCATAAAAAGATGACATCGCACTCCTTAAGATGCTTAGAGATAATACAAAATAGTTGTGCTTTGGGCTCAGGTTTTACTATTGCAAGCCGTGATATGGATTTACGAGGTTTCGGTAATTTGATAGGTGAAGAACAATCAGGACAAATTAAAGAAGTAGGTACAGAACTATATCAAGAAATGCTGGAAGAACAAATAGCTATTTTTAAAGATGAACCGATTGTTTCAGAACAACCCTTTATCCCGACTATTAATTTGGGATTATCCGTCTTTATTCCAGATAATTATGTAGCAGATGCAGCTCTTAAACTTGGACTATATAGAAGAATAGGTAATTTAAGTAATGAGATAGAAGTAGAGACATTTAAAGATGAGATGATTGATAGATTCGGTTTACTACCGATTGAATTTAATAATTTACTTGATATTGTAAAAATAAAACTATTATGCTTTAAGTTAAATATTGAAAATCTAGATTCAGGAGATAACGGATTTGTGATTAAATTTTATAAAAATGCCGATATGACTGATAAAATTTTAAAATTCGTTAGTACTTACTCTAATCAGGCAAAAATCAAACCAGATAATAAATTAGTATATATCAAGCAATTAGTAGATAAAAATATAATTGTTGAGGCAAATCAACTACTTTGGAATTTATCGGAGATGTAGACTCGATGTCATTCCTGCTCTGTCATTGCAAGCAGCCGTAGGCTGCGTGGCAATCTCATGAAATAATAACAAACTCCTGAGATTGCTTCGTCAATTGCTATGCAATTTCCTCGCAATGACGGTAACACGTTTTTAACATAATAAATATGTCCCATAACCTAAAGCAATTATTTCAACAACATAACGTAAAAGGTTTGTCGATTAATTCTAAAACCGTTAAGGATAAAGATATCTTTTTTGCGATTAAAGGACGGAATACTGATGGAAATGATTTTATTAAGGATGCTTTAAGCAAAGGTGCAGTATTAGTAATTACGGACAATAAAAAAAATATTGTTATAGATAAAGTAATTTACGTAAAAGATGTGCAGGCAGCTTTATATGAAGCCATAGAAATATTCTATCCTAAAAAACCAAAGGATCTAATAGCCGTAACCGGTACTAACGGTAAAAGCTCGGTAGTATCCTATATAGCTCAAACATATTCGTTACTTGGGAAAAAAGCAGCATCTATAGGTACGATAGGGGTAGAAATATTTGGCTGCGTTAATCTTATAAATGATGTACCGGAATTAACAACTTTAGACTATTTAAGCTTTAGAAAAATTGCTCATAATTTAGCTGAAAATGGTATAGAATATTTAGTTTTTGAAGCTTCTAGTCATGGTCTTGATCAAGCAAGACTTAGGGAAATAAAAGTAAATATCGCATGTTTTACTAGCTTTAGTCAGGATCATCTAGATTACCACCATACAAAAGAAAATTATTTATTAGCCAAACTGAAATTATTTATAAATCATTTATTACCGAACGGTATCGCAATATTAAATTCTGATATAGAAGAAATAGAGTTTGTTAAAGATTATCTACATAATCATAATGTTAAATTTATAACCGTTGGGACAAAAGGTGATTTAGAAATAACTAGACTTAACTGTTCTTTAAAAGGACAAAATATTAATTTTACATTTAATAATAGAGAATATAATTTTAATACCCCGATAATTGGTAGCTTTCAGGCTAGTAATTTATTAATTGCTGTTCTTAGCATTCATTATATTGGTTTTGCTTTTGATGATGTTATAGATTCTTTAGTAGAAGTTAAAGCAGTAAAAGGCAGAATGGAGAGAATAGATAACACTAATATCTTCGTTGATTATGCCCACACTCCGGACGCTCTTGAAAAAGCTTTAACGGAACTGAAAAATATTAAATTACGTGATAGTAAGCTAAGCGTAGTTTTTGGCTGCGGCGGTAATCGTGATAAGGCAAAGAGAAGTCTTATGGGGCAAATAGCCGCAAAACGTGCCGATACCATCATAATTACAGATGATAATCCACGCCATGAAGACCCAAAGCTTATTAGAGCTGAAATCATAAGCGGTATAGAGAAAGCAGATTATACAGAAATAGCAAATAGAGAAGAGGCTATTAAATACGGTATAAATAATTTAAAACAAGATGATATCTTATTAGTTGCCGGCAAAGGTCATGAAAATTACCAAATTATAGGCGATAAGAAATTACCTTTTGATGATGCTGAGGTTGTGAGGAAGTGTATAAAAGTTTGTCATCCCGTGGCTTGACCCATAGTACCGGACAGTTTAAAAAAAACTTGATGTCATCCACGCGGAAGCGGGGATCCAGAAAAATAACTTCAATATTAATACAGAAGTGACATATTTGATAAAATAAACATATAAAAAGCTTGCTTTTTATATGTTTACTGGCTTCCTGCCTACGCGGGAATGACATAAACACGCCATACAACAACACATAAATAACAAAAACATATGATCTGGAATTCTAAAACTTTAAGTGCTGTTCTCGGTATAACAATCTCTAATTCTATAAATTGTAATGAAGTGCAATTTAATTCCAAAGATGTTAAAAAAGGTAATTTATTTATAGCACTTCAAGGTAATAGAGATGGTCACGATTATGTTCTAGATGCAATAGATAAAGGAGCAGCAGCCGTAATTATTAGTAAGCGAGTAGAGATCAATGATAAAGATAAAATTATCTTAGTAGATGATTGTTTTGAAGCTCTACAAAAAATGGCTTTATATAAACGAGAGAATTCAAAAGCTAAATTTATAGCTATAACAGGCAGCGTTGGTAAAACTTCTACAAAAGAAGCACTGAAAGTATTATTACAACATGATTTTCTAGTTTTTGCTAGCCGAGGTAACTTCAATAACAAACTCGGTATGCTTATTAATCTTGCTTCAATGGCTGATGATACGGAATATGCTATTTTTGAGCTTGGCATGAACCATCAAGGTGAAATAAGAGAGCTGGTTCAAATATTAAAGCCGAATATTGCCATGATTACTAATATTTCAGAGGCTCATTTAGAATTTTTTAACTCGCTTGAAGAGATAGCTGAAGCTAAATGTGAGATTTTTGCAAATTTTAGCAAAAATGATATTGCCGTTATTAATGCCGATACTAATTGCTATAACAAAATATTATCGATATTAAAAAACCTTTCTATCACCGATATACATAGCTTCGGTAGATCAGCTAAAACTTCAGCAGAATTAATGTTATATGAGAACCTAGGAGAGCAAGTCTACTTAAAGTATAAGATAAATAATAAAGTCTTAGATGTAACGATACCGTTTATTCCTCGGCATTTTACCGAAAATTATACCGGTGTACTTTTAATTATCGATATATTAGGTAAAGATATAGAGATAGCTGCAAATCACTTAGCAAATATTTCTCCTACTAAAGGAAGAGGGGAAATTATCAATATACAAAATTGTCGTGTAATTTGTGATTACTATAACGCAAGTCCGCAGTCAATGAAAGCTGCATTAGAATATTTAAAACAAGTACCTGCCGAGAATAAAACTGCTATAATAGGCGATATGCTAGAGCTAGGGGAAAATTCTAAACGATTACATGAGAAACTAGTGCAGTACATATTAGATGCTGCTTGTTCTAAGGTCTATTTAGTAGGAGTAAATACTAAATATATTGATGATTTACTACCTTCCAAAATAGCTAAAAAATACTTTAAAAATGTTGATGAATTAATTACGCATATTACGGATTTATTTGAAGGTAATGAGCTGATTCTAATAAAAGGGTCAAGAGGCGTAAAACTTGATAAGATTGTTGATTATTATAAATAAATACACTAGGATATTCTTAATATTGTGTGGTTTGGTTGCCCGTCATTGCGCGGAAATTACGTAGTAATTGACTAAGCAATCTCAGGATGTTTGACGAGATTGCTGCCGCGCAGTCTACGACTGCGCGCAATGACGATTTGGTATCCAATAACATCAAAATATACTTTTAAATTTAAATCTACAAATGTTATACAATCTTTTACTCCCTCATATCCATAATTCACATATAGCTAATTTATTTCACTATATTACTTTTCGTAGCGGTCTTGCTATTATTATAACTCTAAGCCTTAGCTTTATCACGGGTCCGATATTAATAGAATTCCTGCGATCTATTCAAAAAAACGGTCAGCCTATACGCTCAGACGGACCTGAATCGCATCAAACAAAAGTAGGTACTCCGACAATGGGGGGCATTATGATTATTTTGTCTAGTTGTCTTTCTACTTTATTACTTGCTGATTTAACGAATAAATATATTTGGATTACGTTATTTGGTTTTATTAGTTTCGGTATTATAGGATTTATGGATGATTATGCTAAGGTAACTAAAAATAATCATTACGGAGTAAGAGGAAAAAGTAAGCTTTTACTTCAAGGAATTATTAGCGTCATTATATGTGTTTTACTAGAATATCTAGATAAAAGTCCAAGTCATTTACTTAACGTACCGTTTTTTAAAAATTTAAGTTTGGATCTTGGTTATTGTTATATAGTTTTTGCTATATTTGTTATAGTCGGCTCTTCTAATGCCGTGAATCTAACGGATGGGCTTGATGGTCTTGCTACCGTTCCTATTGCCTTTACTGCCGGTTCTTTTGCTTTAATAAGTTATTTAGTAGGAAATCTAATTTACTCGAACTACTTACAGCTAACCTATATACCGAATACCGGAGAGTTAACGGTGTTATGTGCAGGATTAGTCGGTAGCTGCCTTGGATTTTTATGGTTTAATGCACAACCGGCAGAAGTTTTTATGGGCGATACCGGTAGTCTAAGTCTTGGCGGTGTGCTTGGTATTATTAGCGTTATTACTAAGCATGAAATAGTTTTAGCTATAGTTGGCGGCTTGTTTGTTATTGAAACGGCATCCGTAATTTTACAGGTATATTACTTCAAAGCTACTAAAGGAAAAAGAATATTTAAAATGGCACCGCTCCATCATCATTTTGAAAAACACGGCTGGGCAGAATCAAAAGTCGTAATAAGATTTTGGATTATTTCAGTTATATTTGCTCTTATAGGCTTATCATCCTTAAAATTACGTTAACTATATTCGTTTATCTATCTTTTATTTATCAAAATACATTACATATATTAACTTTCTCTTTGCTTTTGTACAAGAAATTTGCTATAATACTGATATTAATTTATAGTAGGTATATGGCATGGTTAAAGAAATAGATATAAATAAATTATTAGCACAAGAAAATAATGCTTTAAATGCTATATTAAGCCACGTAAATGAATTATGCAAGCAAAATAAGCAGTTGCAAGGTTTAATCGAAATACAAAATGAAACTAAAGAACTAGAAAAAGAACATAATAGATCGTTGCCTTGGTTTAAAAGATTTGTAAAAACAGTTTCTAATGTAAAGTATATTTTAATAAAAAGTGAAGAACAGTTAACAAATGAAGCAATAAAGTATAATAATAAAATATTAAAAGATATTGATAATAAGATATATAATATAGCGGAAAAATCTGCACCTTTAAAGCAAGCATTACAAGAAGAAATCGAAAAAAGTTTTAAGGATTTAACAAAGAAAGATTTATCTAAAGATCAAAGAGCAAGATTATCGGAAGTATTTTTTAGTTATAAGAGTAAACCTGAAAGATTCTCAGCTCTACATATGACAAATCCCTTACAATTCATTAATGCTGAAGCGCTAGAGAAACAATTTAATTCTTTAAATGCTACAAAACAAAACATCCAAAATTTAATATCCGAAAATTCTAATATCAAAGAACTGAAAGAAATACAAAAACAGGTTGCTGAAATTAGAGCAGAAGTACCTCATACATTTTTTGAAAAATTAAATAATATTTGGCAAAATGTTAAAAATGTTTTTGTAAATAATAGTGAGCAGGTTTTAGCAAAAAACAAAGAGAGTAATACTAGAACAATTAGAAAGATTGATGAACAATTATATAAAATGCAGCATAAATTTGAGGAATTAATTGAAAATAAAGAAAGAAATATTAAGGATATAATTGCAAAATTACCTGACAATGAGGAGTTACAAAAGATAGTAAGTAACCTTACAAATCACATGGCTTCAAAAAAAGAACCAATATTAGCAAATGTGTCCCTAGCTAAACCTTTGGAAAATAACATTCCACCTCCACCTCCACCACCGCCTCCTTTACCGGACAATAACATTCCACCTCCACCTCCACCTCCACCACCGCCTATGGCTCCGGTTAAGACATTATCTAAGGCTGTAGAAGCTACTACGGTTAAAAAACTGGAAAATCAACCACGTCCTTCTATAGATACTTCTGATTTAATGAGAGAAATAGCAGGGCCAAAAAAACTAAAAAAGGTTGAATTTGACCCTAATACAGGAAAACCGGTTGCACATTCTCATAGTAAGCCTGCTCAGAATGTTAACAAACCTAGTGGACTTGAATCAATTTTCGCACGAAGAGTTGCTATAGAGATGAGTGATAGTAGTAGCAGTGAAAGCGATAGTGGTAACTGGAGTGATGTTAGTGTTAATAGGAATAAATCAAAAATGCTTAAAACTAAAGGAGAACGAGATGCTAAAATGACTACGCATGCTCAAAAAATTAATAATAGGAACTCACAAAAACCATCATTTGTTAGATAATAAATGTCATTCCCACGGAAGTGGGAATGACATAAAACACCATATAAATCTACCCTTTAAACTTCTTAGTTATTTCAACTATTCTTTTACCAAAGAAATTAGCAGTTTTTAAATCGCTTTGAGTAGGAGTAATATCAGGAGAAGATTTGTGGTTAGATTGAGTCATACGTCCTGACCAGCTACCTAAGCGGTTAATTTTATTGAGATCAGGCATCTCATGATCAGAAAAATTCGGAGCAGCTTCAGCTTGCCTGACCCAAATCATACAATGCTGCATAGGGAAGTGAAATAGCTGCTGAATACTGCAAACTTATCACCTGTAAAAAGCAGAATTAGTAAAAGCTGCAGCTATTTTATCTTTCCATTTTTGTTGTGCCCATCTAGTTGAGGTAGCTTCCATAAATATTTTAAACAATCTGGCTAAACTACCCATATAGGTTGGGACTCCAAAAATGATAGCCCCTGCATTGTCTAATAAATCCCAATCGAGATTATTAGGTTTATCTTTATTTATTTGTATAAGAAACATTTGCTCCTGCTTCTTTTATGCTCTTATTTAGTTTTTCAGCTACTATAATATTACGATAGCTACTTTAACCATTTTATTCTCCTATAAATTAACTATAAACTCGGCTTCAGTTTTAGACTTTATTTCTTCAATAGTAACATCGTCAGCTTGTCTAACTAATATCATTTCATCTTTATCAATATCAAAAATTCCAAGATCGGTAATTACTCTGTTAACTACTTTTTTACCTGTTAACGGAAAGTTGCATTCTTTTAATAATTTAGCACCGCCATCTTTTGCGTTATGTTCCATTATAATAACTACTCTTTTGGTGTTAGCGACCAAATCCATAGCTCCTCCCATACCTTTAACCATTTTACCCGGAATAGTCCAGTTGGCAAGATCGCCTGTTTGTGAGACTTGCATAGCACCTAAAATAGTTAAATCGACATGCGAACCTCTAATCATCCCAAATGAAAAGCTACTGTCGAAATAGCTGCTTTCAGGAATAGCAGTAATAGTTTGCTTACCGGCGTTAATTAAATCAGGATCTTCCGCTCCTGCGTAAGGAAATGGTCCCATACCAATCATACAGTTCTCGCTTTGAAATATTACATTCACTCCTTGAGGTATATAATTTGCTACATGCGTAGGCATACCTATACCAAGATTGACATATAATCCGTCTTTAAGTTCCTCTGCGGTTATTTGATAAATTTCTTCTTTGCTCCAAGGCATATTTTATTTTTCCCTGACAGTTAATTGCTCAATACGTTTCTCATATTTTTCACCTACTATTAATCGCTGTATGAAAATATTAGGTGTGTGAATATTGTTAGGGTCAAGCTCTCCCACCTCAACTATTTCCTCTACTTCACAAACTGTAACTTTAGCGGCACCTGCCATGACTGCATTAAAATTTCGTGCAGTTTTATTATAAATCACGTTGCCGCTTTTATCAGCTTTAAAGCCTTTAATAATAGCAAGGTCAGCTTTAAGGGCAGTTTCCATGATATATTTTTTGCCGTTAAACTCCTTTGTTTCTTTACCTTCCTCTACAATTGTACCTATACCTGTTTTAGTATAAAAAGCTGGAATTCCCATACAAGTAGCCCTAATTTGTTCAGCTAAAGTGCCTTGTGGGTTTAGCTCAAGCTCTAAAACCTTATCAAGATATTGTTGCTCAAAAATCTTATTTTCTCCGACATACGAAGAAATCATTTTTTTTATTTGTTTAGTTTGAAGAAGAAGCCCAAGTCCGAAGTTGTCAACACCGCAATTATTGCTTATAACTGTTAAATTTTGAACATTGCTTTTAAGAAGTGCATTTATTAAATTTTCAGGAATACCGCATAGACCGAATCCGCCCGACATTATAGTCATGCCGTCATAAAGAAGTCCTTCAAGAGCAGCTTCAGCCGAAGGATAAATTTTAAATTATTTAATATCTATTATTTAAGACATTAGGAAGATTTGCAAAAGAAGTCAAGGACATACACAAGTTTGGTATATTACAAAAATACTGTACAAGAAATTAAATTTAACCATTGCTGCTTGTTTTTTGTATTCATCAACAGTATTAGTAACTGCATCAAATATTGATGACAATATAACAATTCAAGAAAATTCTAAAAAAAATTATAGTTAATTATAGTTATGTAGTGACTTATGATAAAGATATGTCCTCAAGAGTGAGTAGTAATGTTGCTATGTCATTAATTGAAGGTTACCGTCAATTAGATGATGCTATGTTTGCCGATTCAGATAATATAGCTATGAAGATCTTAAGTTATATTACAAGATTTACTGCTACATCTTGGATTATGGTAGGTAATCATGAAATAGGAGGTTATGGAGCAAGAGCAAAGAATTTGATTTAAAAGTAACAAAATATGAAGTAGATCCTTTTGAGGGTACAACATATTTTAAAACTAAAGATTTTAATTCTTTGCAAGTTCATAAGCACATTGCTATAGATACAGGGGGAATGCAAGCAAGTTATTTGTTATCTGAAAATATTAAAGATAGATACATGGCAAGTAACAAAATTAATCCTACTTACGGTATAGGTTATTTATGGACAAGACTAGAGCAAGCAAGTTATATTTTTAGTACTAAGTTTGATGGCAAAGATAAAAGCGGTAATGATATAAATACATATGTAAAAGCGATTAACTCCATATACGGTAAAAATTATATTACTGTAAAATTTTTTCATATGCTTATTTAGATTTATTTGATCCGTTTTTATTCTATTCAGGATATTCATTTATTAACTTAAATAATATTCCGATGATTGAATTAGGACCGGTTAAATATTTACCGGCTACTAGAGCTATACTTGCTCCATACGGTTTAGAGCGTGGTTTAGTTAACCATTTTGTTGTTGATAACAAATATATTCAAGTTAATATTAATTACGGCAAAAATCAAAAATTTAAGTCTTACGGTGTTGGAGTTAAAGCTAATAACTTAGTCAAAGTTGAATTTATCGGTTTAGGTTTAGAAGCGACATTTTGGAATCAGCCTAAAATGTTAATCGCTACCCCTTTAAAAGAAAATTGTAAGCAAGGTGGACTTGGAGCCGTTAATTTTGAGCTTAGCTTAAATGAAACATTTAAGATAGTCGGCTCAGACGGTTACAAAACAGTGGGATTTATAGAAGGTATGCCTTTAAAATCCTCAGCTATAGTTAGAGCAGGGTTAAAATTAGCTTTATACGAGAAGGCTTTGTTGCATGATTAATATGTCATGCTTGTGAAAGCAGCAATCCAGAAAAAAGCGCGATACATCAAGCTTTTAATTTTCAAAACTTACTGTGTATGCACCGTTTAATTACTGGATTCCCGCTTTTGCAAGAATGACATATTAATCATAATTTGTATATTTTATTATTCTTCTTTTATTATAAAGTATATATATTTGTATATAAGATAATTATGACTATATATGCTAACTATTTTAGAAAAATTCTTATTCTCTTCTGTAAAAACGTTCATCAATATACGTGAAGATACCGTATCTGCTCTTAAAAGGCTTGGTATTAACAATATTCGTGATTTATTATTTTATCTACCTGTTTCATATCAAAATAAAATATTATCTCCTAATTTAACTGAAGTTAGAGACGGTGACATAATCCAAACAGAAATTGTAGTTGAGAGCATTAATTTACCCAAGAAAAGTAGTCAGCCTTTAAAAATTACAGCTAGCAATGATACTGGTTCTTTGTTATTAGTGTTTTTTCATAAACCCCCACCGTTTATTTTTAATAAGCTGCAAGTTGGTACTTCTCATATTATCAGCGGAAAGGTACAATTTTTTGATCATTACTTACAAATTGCGCATCCTGAATTTATTGTAAATCCTAAACTCGCAAAAGAAATAGAGCCGATTTATTCCCTGACATATTTACTTAGTAACAAGAAGTTATATTCATATATCATAAAAGCAATAGAGATATTTGAAGAGAAGTGTAAGAGTATAGAAGATAAAGAAGTAAAAGATTATTTAGATATTATATTGCAGAATTTGCAAATGTTGCATGTTTTCCATCATTGCGAGGAGGCATGCATGCCGACGAAGCAATCCAGTAATGTAAAATCAATAAATGCTAGATTGCCACAGCCCCTAAAGGGGCTTCGCAATGACGATTTATATACTAACGCCAAAAAACAATTAGCAGCTAAGGAGCTTATAGCTAATCAAATATCTCTTTTAAATGTACGTACGCAAATAAGTAGAAGACAAGGTAATATTTACCCTAAAGCTGTATCTATTCAAGCAAATATATTAAATGAGCTAGGATTTGAGTTAACCTCTTATCAAAAGCAAGTCATAGAAGAAATAGAGTGTGATCAAAGCGATAAAATAGAAATGATGAGATTGTTGCAAGGCGATGTTGGTTCCGGTAAAACTTTGGTAGCTCTGCTGACGATGGTAAATGTGGTAGCCACTGGATTTCAAGCAACGCTTATGGCTCCAACTGATTTGCTTGCCAATCAGCATTATGAGTTTTTTGTTAAAGCTTTAAAAAATACTAATATAAGAGTCGGATTACTTACAGGTAAGATACTGGGGGCCGCTCGTAAAAATATTATGATACAACTTGACAACGGTGAGATTGATATATTAGTCGGCACTCATGCTTTATTTCAAGAAAAAGTAAGTTTTAAGAAATTAGGTTATATAGTTATTGATGAGCAGCATAGATTTGGGGTACAACAGCGTTTGAATTTAATAAATAAAGGAGTAAATCCCGATGTGTTAGTTATGACTGCAACGCCGATTCCTCGAAGTCTTGCACTGACTATGTTTGGTGATATGACTATCTCAAAGCTAATGGGTAAGCCGAAAAGTCGTTTACCTATCGCTACAAATACCATGTCCGTTAATAAGATAGAGCATATTATAGTAGCGATAAATAAGAAGCTTATTGCAGGTGAGCGGGTATATTGGATTTGTCCATTGATAGAGCAGGGAGGGAAAGAAACGCCGGAAGAGGATAGTTTATTGATGGATGTGATGAATCGTTTTAACTCTATCGACAATATCTATCCAGGTTATACCGGTATTATTCACGGTAAGATGAAGAACGAGCAGAAAGACCAAATCATGAAGCAATTTAAGGAAGGTGAAATTAAGATATTAGTTGCAACAACCGTTATTGAAGTCGGAATAGACATACCTGAAGCCACTTTGATAATTATTGAAAATGCTGAGCAATTTGGTCTCGCTCAACTTCATCAGCTTAGAGGTAGAGTAGGGCGGGGTAGTTTGCAGTCATATTGTATATTGTTATACAATCCTAAAAGGCTTAGAAAAGTTGCACGAGGTAGGTTTGAGATAATGAAACAAACTAATGATGGATTTTATATAGCTGAGCAGGATTTAAAACTTCGAGGTAGCGGTGAGATTTTAGGAGTAAAACAAAGTGGCGAAATCGCATTTTTCTTCGCCGATTTAGCGGACGATTATGACCTACTTCTTAAAGCGCATAAATTTGCGGCAATAGGCTCAAAAGGTAATGTAAATTTTGTTAACTTTCAGATCAAGCTCTTTGCCAAATCTCAAGTAAGCGAGCTGGTTTAGTTTGAATATGCTATTTCCGCTTGACATTGGCGTTGTTGCGTGGATCGATTTTTCTGTCATTGCGAGAAGAATTACGCAGTAATTCGATAAAGCAATCTCGTGCCAAAATCCTGAGATTGCCGTGCTCCTTTCAGTCGCTAGCAATGATGAAAAACCGTACCGTGCAAGCAAGCTTTTTTATAAAATCTAGAATACTATAAGTTAAAGTTAATCCTGTGTGATTTCAGCAAGTCTAGTAAACAGAGCGTCAATCATATCCCAGCCTTTTTTTTGAATAGTGAGTAAAGAAGCATCATTAATGTTTATTTGTTTTAATAAAGCTATTCCCATTTGTTCATGTTCAGGATCAAGATACATATGTGTTTTGAAATGTTTTGCTGCTTTATGATTAAAAAATATTGATCCTAGTTTTGCATAAAATATAGTAGCACAAGACTCTATTACTAAATGGACAAGGACGGCTCTTTCACTATCTCCAAGAGTCATCATTTTTAGCGTAAACCAAGAACCTAAGGCCTCAAAAATAGAATCTGTAGTTTCTTCATTATTTTCTAGATTTTGGAATAATTCTATATTATGTCCAAATTCATCGGTAAGATGCTCCCATGCAAGTTGTTGAAATTCTTTTGTTTCAGAAAACACTACTCTTGCTAATACCATTTTTTGAAATGCGTCTGACCAAAGCCGAAAATGTTTAAGAAATTTATTTTTTCGTAGCGTACTATCTAACTTAATTTTAAATAATTTGTTTTTTTTAAATTGCTCTTTATATTGTTCATTATCCAACATTAAACGATCTATTATATTCATATATTTAAATATATTAATATTAACTAAATTACGCATCTATTATATTCATATATTTAAATATATTAATATTAATTAAATTACGCTGTCACTTATTCTTAATGTTTATTTACCAATTTTTAAAACCATATGTGTATTTATAGATGAATATGAATTGTAAGATCATAATGTGTATGCAGTAAATATATAAAACATTGCGACTTATCCATTTTAGATTTATAGCTATTTTTTGTGAATAATCGCTTAGGATCATTAATATATAGGTAATTGTTAAGAAAGTGAGGTTTAAAATTAAGTCAGTATTTGAAAAATTAAACTCATTAAAGGAAATCGCAAGAGTAAAAAGAGTTGAATGCACGAAAGAAGCAAAAATTGCTATAAAACAGCAAAGTTTTAAGTTTGCCTGCTCATGTTTTGAAATAAATCCAAGTATCATTGTAGCAATTACAAGAGTCCCGTAATCAATCAAAGCCCAGCTAATATACCACAATAGTACCATTATAATTGCATGACAATAACCGCTATAGAAAAAGCGAGTTAAAGAATTACGAAAATAATAAATATACCATTGCCCTAAATAGATAGAGATTAGAATATTTGTAGTAAGAAACTGTTTAAATAGTACAGTGGTATATATTTGTAATAAAACACCGAATATTATTATATGGGTTTTTGGTTTATCATGAAAATTATAACCGGCAAAAAAGCAAAATACTGGCATAGTTGTACGACCTATGATCCGCATAATTGTTAATTCAGGATATAGATATAAACCTACATGATCAATGATCATGGCTATAATAGCTAAGGCTTTTAGCCAATCCTGATAATTTGATTGGTGCTTATTTTTTGTTATTATCATAATTAACCGCTTTTAATAAATATGCCGTGCCGAAAAATGCTCCCATTCCAACTGCAATTGTACTACCTAGCATACAGACTTTAATCAGTAAATATTCCGAATAAAAATATTCTAAATAATAATGCTTTATTAAAGCAATTATAATAGACATTAATATACAGCATAACAAAATTTTACCGCAGAAAAGTTTTATACCGGCTTCTATATGAAGCTTATTTTGTTTTGTAGTATAGCTATATAATAAACCTAGATTATACCAAGCTGCAATAGATGTACCGACTGCAATACCGATATGTTTCAAAGAATCCATTAATAATAGGTTCATGCCGGTATTAATTATTATTGAAAATAAGGTTATTTTGAGCGGTGTTTTAGTATTTCCGTTAGCATAAAAAATAGGAGTTAAAATTTTTGCCAAAATAAAAGCAGGGAGCCCAAGTGCAAACGCAGAAATAGCCTCAGCTGTATTTGTAGTATCTTGGCTCGTGAATACTCCTCTTTCATAAATTATATTAATAATCGGATGAGATAGAATTATAATACCAAATGTAGCAGGCAACGATAATAATAATCCCATTCTAATAGCATTATTCTGTATTTTTTTTGCAGCTACTATATCATTTGATTTATAGATTTTTGACAGCTCAGGTAGCAATATAGTAGAGAAGCTAGTACCTATTATTGATAGAGGAAATTGATATATCCGGTCGGCATAAGCTAATATAGAAATAGCACCTTCAATAAAGCTAGCAATAGATTGGGATATGAAAAGGTTTAATTGCTGTATGCCGGAGCTAATGGTTGCCGGTCCCATATTAATCAAAAGCTTTTTTACATCGGGATCGCTTAGGTTAAAAATTATCGGAAAGTTTAAATCCGCTCTTTTCACACAGACAAACATAAACGAAACTTGTAATATTCCGGCCATTATTAAAGATAAGCTAATTGAGATAGTAGATTCTATATAATGATCGAATGTTAAAGTAAAAATTATTACGCATATACTTAAAATAACCGGTGAAAAAGCAAATGCAGCGAATTTTTTTATAGAGTTTAATATTCCGCCAAGTAGAGCCGTTAATGAAACAAATATTAAATAAGGTATTGTAATTCGGCATAAAAATACCGTAAGCTCAAACTTTTCTTTTTTACCGTGAAATCCAGGAACAATAAACAGCATTAATTGTGGCATGAAGATTTGCATTAATGCTATTATTACTATTAATGTCACAAGTAAAAGGGTAAAAATCTCACCTGAAAAATTATTAGCAGCTTTCTTAGAAATAAGCATTTTTTCATTATAAATAGGAATGAATACGCTTGATAATGCTCCTTCTGCAAAAATTCTTCTAAATAGATTCGGTAGTTTAAAAGCAACATTAATGCTATCACCCATAGGCGTAGAGCCGAATAATGATGCGATAAACTGTTCACGCACTAAGCCAAATATGCGAGAAATTAATGTGCAAAAAGCTACTACGACTCCTGAACGAAATAATCGACTTCTTGCATAACTTGCCTCTAAAGGTAATTTGTGCGTCAATCCGGTACTCGCATTCTCACGTACTAAAGTGTACGCTGCGGTGCTGTGTTCCGTGTTTCCTTTAAATTCCTCTTTATTAGCTACGTTATGCAAGAAGTCGGTCACTGTTTGTTTTTTATCTTATTTTTCTGATGTCATTCCCGCGGAGGCGGGAATCCAGTAAAACCTATAAAAAATAAAAACTTCTTTTTATAGGTTTATTTTGTTAATTAATGTGTAATTGTTGAGATCGGGATTAAGGCTACTTTTTCTGGATTCCCGCCTCTGCGGGAATGACATCAAGCACCATGCAAGCAACGTCATGAATTCTTATCCCTAGCTGACCCTATCTATTCCTTCATTGATTAAAGCGTCTGCTTTTGATTTATTTTCCCATCCAGTAACTTTAACCCATTTACCTTTTTCTAAATCTTTATAATGCTCAAAGAAATGCACGATACGTTTCTTGAGCATGTCACATAAATCATCTAGCTCTTTAATATGATCGAAAGTAATATCGAGCTTAGAAGTCGGTACTGCGATTATTTTCTCATCAAGCCCTGATTCGTCTTCCATCATCAATACACCGACTGCTCGGCATTGTATAACCGACCCAGGCACTACCGGATGATGAGCTACGACAAGTACGTCTACTGGATCACCGTCATTTGAAAGAGTATGAGGAATAAAACCGTAATTGCATGGATAGCTCATGGTAGTTTGCATAAAGCGATCAACAAAAATTGCTCCTGATTCTTTGTCAAATTCGTATTTGATTGGACCGCTATTCATCGGAATTTCGATAATTACGTTTATTTCGTAATTATTTGCTTTTGCTTTGATTTTATCTATAAACATGTTTTTATTTATTTGGTTTAGTTGTTTTTCGTCATTGCGAGAAAATTTACGTAAGTAATTGACGAAGCAATCTTAGGCCTATTTTACTAGATTGTCACGTCGCTTCGCTCTTCGCAATGACGTTGTTATTGCGGAGGTCTGTAATTCTCATCATGCTTTGCAAGTAATTGTCTTGCTATAAATTTCCCGTTCGATAATTGCCCGATGGCAATAATTCCTTGTCCTTTACGAAATAGAGCCGGAAGGGCGCCTTGATATAATATCTCGCAATCCTTAATATTATCGGTAATAACAAAACTTATCTTATCATCAGCAATTTTATTTATTGAGTCTGTTTTAACAAGCCCACCGACTCTTAACTCTTTGCCTTGTTCTATTTCATTAATTTTTGACGGCGGCAAAAAAAATACTATATTTTTCTCTAAATTGTAAAGTATTATACTAATTCCTAAAAATGCTGAGCAGAAACAAATAATTATTGTTATTAATCTATTTCTTACTCTCTTTTGCATTAAAGTTCTGTTTATTTTTCAATGACTTGTAATTTAAAAAACTTACAATTAACAATGCCGCTAAGGTTAAAAAGGTAAATAAATACGCTACCGATATATAATTATTCATTTCTTAAAAATTCCATAATTTCCTTAGGTGAAGAATCTAAATAGAAATGTTTCAGATATTTTCCGTTTGCATCGATTAAATATGTAAAAGATGAATGATCAAGCATATAGTTCGGGTCATCATCATCACCATGCACACGAGCATAGAAGACCTTGAATTTATCAGTTACATCTTTTATTTGCTGCTCGTTACCGGTAAGACCTATAAATTTCGGATGAAAATGTTTTAGATATTCTTTAAGTGCTATAGGAGTATCACGTTTTGGGTCAATAGTGATAAAAACAGGTAGAATATCTATTTTATGTTTATTTAAAATTTCTACAATCTCCGTCATTTTATTTAGAGAGGTTGGGCATATATCAGGACAACTAGTAAATCCAAAGTAAATGAGGCTTAAGTGGCCTTTCAACTTATCACTATTAAATATCTCTCCATTTTGGTCTATGAGTTCAAAATCACCGCCGATTTTTACGTTATCTTCATAGATATTAACTTGACCGGCAAGTGGCTTTTCAGGCGTTCTTAAAGATAACAACAAATATAATGCTCCTACTCCTATTAATAAGCTAATTACGATAATTATTTTTATAACATTTGACTGTATTTTCATAAGATATTATCCATTTTTGTGTTGTCATCCTAGCTGGTCCTGCTGCATGGCTCTTATGTTATTCCTGCGAAAGCAGGAATCCAGAGAAAAGTGAAAATGTCATACCGTGGCTTGACTACGGTATCTTATATCACAGGCCATGTTCTGAGATCCCGCAATCAAGTTGCGGGATGACATTAAAGGTTACTGGATTCCCGCTTTCGTGGGAATGACATAAAAAGACCATACAACAAAGTCTACTCTTTTACACAAGCCCTAATTTTTTAGGTTTAAAATATTGTACCCAAATATCTATTAACAATTTAGTAATGATAATCGCCGAAAACATTGAAGATATAATCCCGATCGTTAATGCAACGGCAAAACCTTTGATTGCACCTACTCCAAATATATAAAGTAAAAAAGCAACGATTAAAGTAGTTAGGTTAGCATCAAGGATAGTGGCAAACGCAGATTCAAAACCGGTTCTAATAGCATAAAGATTAGACACTCCTTTATGCAGTTCCTCTTTAATTCTTTCGTAAATCAATACATTAGCATCAACAGCCATACCCATAGTGAGTATTATTCCTGCAATTCCCGGCAGAGTTAAAGTAGCTTGGAAAAGTGAAAGTAAAGCTAAAATATATAACAATGCAAGGCTTAAGGCTATATTGGCAAATAAACCAAGCACACCGTAAGACCAAACCATAAATACACACACTGCTATAAATCCTATAAGTCCTGCCTTTTTGCCCGACTCTATAGAATCAGCACCCAAATTTGGACCTATACTTCTCTCTTCAATAATTCTCAGTGGGGCAGGAAGCGAACCGGCTCGCAATAATAGTGCAAGCTCATTTGCCGACTCAACGGTAAAATTTCCTGTTATTATACCGCTTCCGCCCATAATCGCTCCGTTTATCATTGGAGCACTTAGTAATTTATTGTCTAAAACTATAGCAAGGCGTTTACCGGTATTATTTTTAGTTATTGCACCAAATATTTTACTACCTAAATTGTTGAAAGAAAAAGCAACTACCGCTTGCGAATTTTGGTCAAAAGAAGCTGAAGCGGTTGTAAGCTTATCCCCACCCAAAACAACTTTTTTCTTTATAACGACATAATACTCCCCATGACTTTCGTTATCTCCCTTAACTAGCATTGAACCTACTGGAACATGTCCTTTTACCGCTTCTTCGATATTGGCATTTTCATCAACTAAATGAAAAGTTAGCTTTGCAGTTTTCCCTAATATATTCTTCAGGTAAGAGGGATTTTCTTCACCGGGAACTTGCAGTAATATATGCTTATCGCCTTGTTTCTGTAGGGTCGGCTCTTTAGTGCCGGTACTATCAACTCTCATGCGAACGATCTCAATAGATTGGTCTACGACCTTATTAAGTAAGTCATTTAATCTAGATTCGCTGTAGCTAAGCTTTATTTTATTTTCATTTACTTCAGCGATAATTTCTGGATCGATTTTATTAATTATTTTCTTTAACAGCTTTAATTTCTCAGGCGATCTTACTTCTAATTGAATGCTATTTTGTCTAACTAACAGATTTTTATAGCCGATTTTATCCTCACGAAAATTTTTGCGTAAAGTGTCGGCAAGATTTTCCATTGAATCATTTAAGTAGGTGTCAAAATCAACATCGAGTAATAAATGGGCTCCTCCTCTAAGATCAAGTCCTAGATTTACTGAATCATGAGGTAGAAACTTAGAGTGTACCTGCATGAAATTAGGTAAGGCACAAATAACCGCAAAAACCGTACATATAATTGAAAGAAAAATTTTCCACTTAGGAAGATTTTGCACCGCTTACCTTCTTATTTTTTTTGTTTTCTTTTTTTACTGCTACTTCTTTTGTACGACTAGTTATATCGATAATAGCACTTTTTAAAACTTTAATACGTACATCTTTAGCTATTTCGATTTCAATATTATTGTCATTTTCACTTACTTTAGTCACAATACCATAAATGCCGCTATTTGTTAGAACTTCTTCGCCTTTTTTAACTTCACTTACTAATTTCTCTCTTTCTTTGCGTCGTGTTTCTTGTGGACGTAATAATAAGAAGTAAAATACAGCAAAAATTAAAACCATCGGTATTAAGCTTGTTAACCCCGATTGTAAAGAATTTGTTTCTGCAGGCACTACCTCAGTTTCCTGTATTTCTATAGTGTCGTTATTATTTGCCTGATTATCTTGCGTATTTGCTGACATATGTAATTTCCTAATTGTTGCAATAGTCTTTTCCTGTATAACCTCTTTCTAAAAGTAATTTGTATACCTTTGATACTTCAAGCTTTGGTACGTCAAATTTTAGGCTTCGCCTTTGCTCATGTAGTTTTCTACGCTCAGCAGGCTCACCACTTACTTGGCTTCCAACTTTTGAAGTATCTGCGGTATACATCAATCGGGTACTCGCATCTCACGTCCCTTTTTGTACGCTGCGGTGCTGCGTGCCGTGTTTCCTTAAAATTTCTCTTTATAAGATAGGTTATCACTAAGTCTAATAAAATAAAAATAGCTACCTAATAGCTTTAATGCAAGGGTAAAATAATAATATAAAATATATTTAAATGTATTTTATACTAATATAAGTTATCACAAAACCGATAAATGGCTATTTTTATGACAGTTATAACTAATAGAATTTCTAATGCACTAGATATTATACTTTCTAATGTTGTTAAGGAAATCGCTAGACCAAAAGGATATATTATACGTAAAGCAATAGAAAGTTATATAGAAGAAAAAGCAGATTTATTAATTGCTGTGTCTTGTGTAGAAAAAAGAGAAGAAGTAATTTCATTAGAAGATATTAAGAAAAAATATGGTTTGGAAGATTGAATTTATAATAAACTTACTGATGTCATTTGCAAAAGGGTGTTGTTGCTTGGCTCAAAACACATGCTCTATGTCATTCCCGCCTACGCGGGAATGACATAAAATGGACAAAATCACTGGAGCGGGTGAAGGGATTCGAACCCTCGACTTCAACCTTGGCAAGGTAGTGCTCTACCCCTGAGCTACACCCGCTTAAATAAAATAACGGCGTTTTAATGTAAAAAGTTTAAGGGGATCAAAATTAATTACATAAAAACGCCTTAGTGCTTTTTAACCTAAGCGAACCTGAATATAAGTAATTATAAGATAAATTGCAAGTATTAAATTAGAAATTTATTGGCATTGCTAAATAAAGATATATTATTTAATAAATTAACGCGCAAGGCAATTACAAAGTATATTGACTAAGCAATCTAGTTAAAAACTCTGTAAACTAGAATTTATTATTATTTTTTTAGATTGATACGCTCCTTTCAGTCGCTCAGCTCATTACGACACCTGTCTTGAGTTAGCAATGCTATAAAAAATCTAATTTTGTTAACTTGACTTTTATTTTGATATAAAACAGTATAGTTCTTTATTAATTTTAACTAATCTGTAGAAAAGTATGTGAAGTTACGCAAAAGAGCAAAAAAGTTTAGCCCGTAATCAAAAAGAAACAATAGGACTACTATCGATAGGTACGTTTCTTGCATATTTTGATCTCACGCTCGTACACATGGCGGTAATACTTAACGAGCTATTTTTTCCTGAAACCGATGTACTAGCAGCTTCTCTATATTCTGCCATTGCATATTGTGCAACATATGTATTTAGACCTATCGGTGCTTTAATATTCGGTTGGATAGGAGATACTATAGGTCGTAAGGCAACGGTCATTATTACAACTTTTTTAATGTCGCTTTGTTATCTTATAATGGCTAATTATAAAAACTTATGCCGAAATTGGTATTACGGGGACTTTTGTAGTAACTGCGTGTCATATCGCTCAGGGGATGTCCTTTATAGGGGAGGTATTAGGTGCCGAGCTTTATCTAACCGAAATGACAAAAATTCCTCAACGTTATTGGGTGGTGGCTTCGCTTGTTGTTTTTGTAATTTTAGGTGCAACCGTGTAGCATTGGCGGTAGGAACACTTGTTACTTCTTTTGGACTTGATTGGCGTATTGCATTTTGGTTTGGAGCAGCTATTGCTATAGTTGGTGCTGTTGTAAGGACAAATCTTAGGGAGACTCGAGATTTCATTGATGCAAAAAGACGAATAAAGAAAACTGTAGAGCAAGCAGGGATAGATAGTAATCAGCTAAAATCAAGCCCTATTTGGAGTGAAAAAATTAATAAACCAACAGCAATAGCTTTCTTTTTGGTACATTGTGGAGCCCCGTTATGGTTTTATTATTGTTTATATTTATTGCGGTAATATGCTAAAAACTCATTATAATTACAGTGCTAATCAAGTAATTCATCAAAATTTTATTGTTTGTGGTACAGAATTAATAAGTACAATAATTGTTACTTATTTGGTTTGTCAAATACATCCTTTAAAAGTCCTTAAAGTAAGATGAATAATATTTTCTATGGTAGTCCTTATATCTTCTATCTTACTAAATAATATTTCAAATACTATAGAATTACTTTTATTCCAATTATTTATTGTAGTATTTGTCCCTACTACTTTTCCGGCAGGTGCAGTGTTTTATGCAAGATTTCCAGTATTAAAACGTTTTACATGCGGCAGTTTTATATTTGCTTTATCACGAGCTTTAATGTTTGCAGTTTCTTCTTTTAGAACAATTTACTTGATAGATTCTTTTAATCACTGGGGATTATTATTCTTGATTATTCCAATTCTAATTGGTTATACATTTGGAGTAAATCATTTTATAAAGTTAGAGGAGGAAGCAGAGAGTTATTATTAGAAAAAGCTTTGTGTCTTTCAAGTTCAATATTAAAAACTTTTAGGCATAACTTAGCAAATTCTTGTTCTAGTTTATAATTTATATTAGCAGCGATCAGAAGAAAATTTATTAAAGTCGCTTCAATAATTTTTCTAGCTTTCTCAGTGATTTAACTCCCAAAGTTTGCACATTATGAATTCGGTCAAATAATTTTATTAATGCCGTATTGTATCTTTTTTCTTTAATTAATAAGTTTAGGCTTTCTCCGCTACTTATCTTCCCGTAAGATTTAATTCTAGTTAGACCTTCTACGTGTTTTGCTACTTCCGGTCCAAAAATTTCGGTAATTGCTTCTTCAGTTAATTCAGTGTCTTCAATAGTATCATGAAGTAAAGCGGCTTGCAGCATAATAATGTTATAAAGCTTAGGTGCTTCTTCAGCTACAAATTCAGCAAGCATAATTTTTACCTCAATCGGGTGCGAATAATAAGGATCGCCTGATTGACGTATTTGAGAACCGTGTTACGTGCATAGTGGATACCTTTTGTGATTTCGAGTATATCTATAGGATTTGCTACTTTAGTATTTAAATATTCGAGTTTATCAAGTAATTTTTGACTATAAACACAAATTGCAAACTTTTCTTTCCAAGAGCTTATATCTTCTATAAAAATTATTGCTTATTTCATTATAATTTGTGGGCTATTAATTAAAAAATTAGGCATTGCCTAGAAAAAGTTGATAATTTGAAAAGTTTACGTCATTGCCACGCTCTTTGCAGTCGCTTAGCTCATGACGATATCAACCGTTGCGAGGAAATGTCAAAAATTGCAGTAATAAATAGCTGCAGATTAGGTTCTATGAAGGAAAATTAATCCTAAAGTCAAAATATAACTATGTTAAACCGTAATAGTTTAGAAGTACAAGAGTACGCACAAGCTAGCTCCTTAAATAATACTAATCTAACTGCATCACAGGGTGAGTTAATACTAACTGTCGCAAATTTATTGTTCAAAGAGTCAAATATTAATAATCATCAGAATATACAAAGAGATAATAATATATCTTATGAGAATAATATTACCGACTTTGAAAATCAGGATACAAGTTGTGGTATATGTAAATGTCTTGGAGCGATAGCTACTGTTTGCTGCAATGTATATATATTTTTATTTGAATAAACACCAAATTTTACACTAAAAAAATATGAGCAAGGCTTAAGAAAGTTAGGAAACCTAGAGCATCGGTTATGGTTGTTAGAAATACACCGGAGCCTGTAGCGGGGTCTATATCAAAATAATGCAGTATTATAGGAATAGCAGAGCCGAATAATCCGGCTACTAAAAAATTTAAAATAACTGCAATAGCAAAAATAACGCTAAGGTTTAAGTCAAGCAACATCACAAAGCTAAGTCCTGCTCCGATAATTGCAAGTACAAAACCGTTAAAAGCCGATACGGCTATTTCTTTTAATATAACTTTATTGACATTATTATAATGAATATCTTTATTAGCAAGGGCTCTAACCGTAACGGTCATGGCTTGTGTTCCGGCATTTCCGCCCATTGAAGCTACAATAGGCATAATGGCTGCAAGCGTTACAAGTTTTGCAATAGTATCGTTAAAATGGTTAATGATAAGTGAGGTCATGCAGGCGGTGATTAGATTAACAAAGAGCCAAGGAAAACGATGTCTAACGGTATAAAATACATTGAAGAAGGTATCTTGAGTGTGTACCCCGCTTAATGATAATATATCTTTGCCGGCTTGTTCTTCGATAATATAAATTATATTATCGATTGATACGCTACCTACTAACTTACCGCTTTTATTTACTACCGGTACAATAGTTAAAGCATATTGTCTAAAAATGAAGCTTAGTTCATTTAAGTCGGTAAAAGCATCTGCAAGTTTAAAATCTTTGTTCATCAAATCTTTTATCAATTCATTTTGTTTGCCTTTAATTAGCGTGCTAAGAGAAATAATACCGATAGGGCGTAATTTATTATCCGTAACGATTGCCGCATAAAAGTCATTCTTTACGTTCTTGATAAAATTTAATGATTCCTCGACCGTCCATCCTTCTTGAAGATTAATAAAATCTCGTTCAATTACCCTACCTACCGTATTTTCGGGATATGTACAACCTACGGTAATTTGGTGTTTTTTTTCTTTAGTGAGATTACTTAGGATCAGGTCTTTTATATCATCGTCTAGATCGATTACTACTTCAATAGCATCTTCTATAACTAGCTTATTGATTAATTCTGCAGATTTTTTTATGCCTAAAGTTTCTATTATTAAAGGTTTACTATAAGCATTTAATGATACTAACGTTTCAGGCTTAATTTCATCCTGTAATAAAGGAATAATTATTTTATATGTTTTATTGTTAAGATTATCTAAGAAATCTGCTAAATCAGCATAATGAAGCTTGGCCAGCCTGCTTGCAGCAGCATCATAATTGTGATTTTCGATCAGATCGTTAATTTGATCAAAAATTTCAGCAAATTGATCGTGATGATCTGGTAAGATGCTTTTAAATATATTGAAATTAGGCATAGCCTATTGACCTAATAGTTTATTATAGACTTATTATAATTATTTAAAGCTGGGTAGCTAGGCTTGGCACAGAATTGTGTACAATTTGCTAATCAATATAAATCACAGAGTACAAATAAGCAATAGTTTTTATTTTAACTCCTTTTCATTTATCAGGAGTATACAATTAGCACAAACATTTGCTAACAAGACGAACTTAGGAGTAAATATAAAATCTGAAGTGTCGAAACAAACAAAAATTTGACTTTGTGAAAAACCGGCGAATGGTGCGGTCGAGAAGACTTGAACTTCCAATCTTTTTACAGAACAGCACCCTCAATGCTGCGCGTCTACCAATTTCGCCACGACCGCTTAAGTTTTACTCTATAGCAGATTATGAGTAAAATATCAATAGAATTCTTTTGATGTTATTTCCACCTTTCTATGTCATTCCCACTTCCACGGGAATGACATAAACTAGCCATGCGACAACACCTTTAGTCGTTCGCAATGACGGAAAGCTATTCAAGATAAATCAACAACAAAACTAGGTGTAATCGATTGCTTAACAGCAGCTTTCATTAAACTATCTAGTTTTTCATCAATATTATCAAAATCAATATGATATTCTCTAGAATTTCCGGTTAACACTAGGGCAGAGTCTATACCAAGGCGATTTGCTGCAAGTATATCGGTGTAAACAGTGTCCCCAATCATTAACATGCGATTCTTAGGGGTATTATGACATTCTTTTAAAATTTTGCTATATATTTCTTCATATGGCTTACCACTATAAATTACTTTTCCGCCAAGCTGCTTTATTTTTTCGGCATAATAGCCGCTACAATATCTATAAACACCGTGCTGATTTATTCCAAGGTCAGGATTAGCACAAATATTGACCATTTTACGTTGTACAACAATTTTAAATAATTCATTGAATTCGTTTAAATCTAAATTTTCGTTTTCGTCTCTGTAAATAGTCATTAAGAAAATATTAGCTTTGTTAATATCGTCAGTGATAGGATATTGAATTCTGTTTATTATATCATTTTCTAAATGTCCTAAATGATATATTGCTGGTTTTTCTATACCGAACCGCTCTTTACTTTCTAGTATCATTTCTACTGCTATTTCTCCTGAGCTAATGATCATTTCCGGTTCTGCATTTAATCCCCACGATTTAATTGTTTGATGCAGTGAAACAATATTGCGTGGAGCATTAGTGACAAAATATACTTTTTTTCGTTCAATAATCTTATTGATATTTTGTACGACTCCCGGATAGGTAAGCCCCCCTTCAATTATTACCCCCCAAAGATCGAATAAAAACACGTCATAATCATTCATTACATCGAAAATATGTTTGAACTTTAATATATTCATTGTTATCTCGCGAATTTTAAATCAAGAAACTTTACTATTTTAATAAGTTACGTTATAGTCATTTTTATTGTTTCTAGCAACAAGTAATAGAGCCAAATATATAACATGTCGGAAATTGAAAAAAAATTTAACGAATCATCATACGGTGCTGATTCCATAAAGGTTTTAAAAGGTCTTGAAGCCGTAAAAAAAAGACCGGGAATGTATATCGGGGATGTTGGAGACGGGTCGGGTCTACATCATATGATTTATGAAGTAGTCGACAACGCTATCGATGAGTCGCTTGCTGGTTATTGCGATCTAGTACGAGTAACATTAAATAAAAACGGTTCAGTAACCGTATCCGATAACGGGCGAGGTATACCCGTTGAAATTCATGAAGAAGAAGGAATATCGGCAGCTGAAGTTATTATGACTCAACTTCACGCAGGCGGTAAGTTTGACCAGAACGCTTATAAGGTTGCAGGCGGTCTACACGGTGTTGGTGTATCGGTTGTAAATGCTCTTTCTGAATGGCTTGAGCTGCGTATTTGGCGTAATAATAAGGAATATTTGATGAGATTTAATAATGGTATAACGGAAGCTCCGCTTGCGGTTGTCAAAGAAAATATTGATAAAAAAGGTACGGAAGTTACTTTTTTTCCGTCTGTAGAAACGTTTACTAATATAGAATTTGATTTTGGCACTATAGAGCATCGTCTTCGTGAGCTTGCTTTTTTAAATTCAGGCGTAAAGATTTTACTCGTCGATAATCGCTTTGAAGAAGTGAAAGAAGTAGAGTTTTATTATACGGGCGGTATAGAAGCTTATGTAAAATATATAGACAGAGCGAAGCACGCTATCCATCCATGTATAGTAGTTAATACGGAGAATGCTGAGTCCGGTATAAGCCTTGAGCTTGCGATGCATTGGAACGATTCTTATCATGAAAATATTTTATGCTTTACTAATAATATTAGGCAGCGTGATGGCGGAACTCATCTTAGTGCTTTCAAATCAGCGATAACACGTGTTATTACCTCGTATCTTGATACTACGGGTCTTAATAAAAAAGCTAAAAATTACTTTAGCGGTGAAGATACTAGGGAAGGGCTATGTTGTGTGCTTTCCGTTAAAGTCCCTGATCCTAAATTCTCTTCTCAAACAAAAGATAAGCTAGTAAGCTCCGAAGTACGACCGGTTGTTGAGAATGCCGTTTATACAAAGGTTCTTGAGTGGTTTGAAGAGCATCCAGCAGAAGCTAAGGCAATTATAGCTAAGATTATGGAAGCTGCGAATGCTCGTGAAGCTGCTAGAAAAGCAAGGGAACTCACTCGAAGAAAATCAGCTTTAGAAGTTTCGAATTTACCAGGTAAACTTGCAGATTGCCATGCAAAAGATCCTGCTATTTCAGAATTGTTTATTGTTGAGGGGGACTCTGCGGGCGGTACTGCAAAGCAGGGTAGGGATAGCAAAATTCAGGCTATATTGCCTTTGCGTGGTAAAATTTTGAACGTTGAACGTGCAAGATTTGATAAAATGCTCGGTTCGGACCAAATCGGTACGTTAATTACAGCGCTTGGAATTAGTGTTGAACGAGAATTTTCCTTAGAAAAGCTTAGATACCATAAAGTTATTATTATGACTGATGCTGATGTTGATGGCTCGCACATTAGAACTTTATTACTCACGTTTTTCTATCGTCATATGCCTGCGCTAATAAATAAAGGCTATCTATATATAGCTCAGCCACCGCTTTATAAAGTAAAGAAAGGAGCAGCCGAGTTTTATTTAAAGAATGAGCAAGCGCTGCAAGATTATTTGATCAAATCAACTATTAATGATGCAACCTTAATTCTAGACGATAAAGAGCAGTTAGTGGGTGATAATTTAGAAGAGCTAATTAATAAAGTGGTTAAGTTTAACGGCTTACTTGACCATGCTAGCAAAAAATTTAATCGCTCAATTACCGAAATTCTTGCTATTAATGACTTACTTAATAACAAAATATTTGATCCTGAAAGTGATTTAAGACTTAAAAAAGCTTTAGATGTTTTAAATAGCTTAGAAGATTCGCCTGATAAGACTAATTGGGAAGTTTTAAAACATGAAAATAAAATAGAGTTCTTCCGCTTTAGTAGGGGTTTAAAAGAAAGTAAAATATTATTGAAAGAGCAGTTAGAATCATTTGAGTTTGTACAAATATCAAAGCTTGCTTTAACGATTTTTGATATATTTAGTAAGCAATTAAAGCTTATAGTGAAAAGTCAGGAATTCGATATTTTAACACCGAGTCAGTTGTTAAATACCATTATAGAATGCGGAAAAAGAGGTATAAATATTCAGCGTTTTAAGGGTCTTGGTGAGATGAATTCCGACCAGCTATGGGAAACTACTCTTGACCCTACAAAAAGAACTTTGCTTCAGGTAAGAGTTGCAGAAATTGATGAAGCAGAAGGCATTTTCTCTACTTTAATGGGTGATGTTGTTGAACCTCGCAGGTTATTTATCCAAGCAAATGCGTTGAATGTCGTGAATTTGGATGTGTAGTATAATCGGTGTCATACCGTGGCTTGACCACGGTATGACAATTTAATCAGTTTTTTCTCGCAATGACGTTACAATTTTATCAAAATAATTTATGCACAAATTGATTATTCACGGTGGTACACCTCTGAAAGGTAGTATTAATATTAGCGGTGCTAAAAATGCCGTGCTACCTATTATGGCAGCGTCTATTCTTACCGATAAACTGCATATTACTAATGTTCCAAAGTTAACGGATGTTAGTACTATGAAAGATTTGCTCCGAAGTCACGGGGCAGATATTGAAATAATAAAACATCAAGATGAATTTGAGCTTATAATTGATACCAAAAATATAAATAACTTTACTGCAGATTATGAAATAGTCCGTAAAATGAGAGCATCGATTTGGGTGCTTGGTCCTTTGCTTACCAAATACGGTAAAGCAAAAGTATCGCTTCCGGGTGGTTGTGCTATTGGAGCAAGGCAAGTAGATTTGCATATTGCTGTATTAAAAGCTATGGGAGCTGAGATTGAAATAGAAGACGGTTATATTAACGCTTCAAGTAAAGGACGCTTAAAAGGTACTCATTTTGTTTTTGATAAAGTTTCCGTAGGTGCTACGATTAATGCAATACTTGTAGCTGTTTTAGCAGAGGGGGAAACTGTGCTTTTTAATTGTGGTCGAGAGCCGGAAATAGTTGATTTATGTAATTGTCTTATCACAATGGGAGCCGATATTGCAGGTATCGGCACTAGCGAAATAACAATTAAAGGCAAGGATTCTTTAAATAAAGCGAGCTATAAAGTACTTTCTGATCGTATTGAAGCCGGTACTTATATGTTTGCGGCAGCTATTACTAAAGGTGATGTAAAAATTTGTGGGATTGATTACCATATTGTAGAAAATATAGCTTTAAAACTTATCGAAACGGGTATAAAAGTTGTGCCGATCAATAACGGAGTTCAAGTAACTTATGAAGGGAAGTTAAATTCAGTGGATTTAGAAACTAATCCCTATCCTGGCTTTGCTACTGATTTGCAAGCACAATTTATGAGCCTTATGACGCTTAGTAGCGGTGTTTCAATGATCACCGAGAATATTTTTGAAAATCGTTTCATGCATGTTCCTGAATTATGTAGAATGGGAGCAGATATAGTAGTACGAGGTAATAAGGCGGTTGTTCGAGGTGTAGAAATGTTAAAAGGCGCAGAAGTTATGGCAAGTGATCTTAGAGCTTCGGTATCGCTAATACTCGCTGGTCTTAGTACTAATAGCAAAACCGTATTACACCGAATATATCATTTAGATCGTGGCTTCCAAGATTTAGAAAAAAAATTAAGTAATTGTGGTGCAGATATAAAAAGGGTATAATATATTCGATCAACTTCAAAAATGGGCTAAGTCGTTCGTTCTACAAGAGCTGCAGTACGCACGTATTAAGTATACGCTGTGTTCCTCGCCTTGTCAACTCCTTGCTCTTTTTGAAGTTGATCTGCGTATATTCGTTTCCTATTTATTTATAGTATACTATTTTTAACGGAGAAAAATTATGGCAAGAATTACAGCAGAAGATTGTAATAAAATTATACCGGATAGGTTTCGGCTTGTTGTCCTAGCAACAAGATATGCTAAATTATTAAATTATAAAGTAGAAACTAATCACATCAAAAAAGAAAAGCTTGATAAGCCTCCTGTTATCGCATTACGTAGAATTGCTGCCGGAAAAGTATCGGTAGCTCAGTTAGAACAAGATTTAATAAATAGTCTGCGTACAAGAACTATGATAGAGCCGCTTGTTAATCAAGATGAATCAGAAGCTGTAGAAGAAAAATTTGAGTATTTACCTGAAGTGTATATCGGGGAAGATTATTCTGATTTAGATGATCAAATCTTTATTGATGAGCATGGCGAAGATTATGAAACCGATAAGTAAATGCTTATCGGTGTTGGTACTGATATAGTACAAATTCCTAGAATCGAAAAAATATTACATTTATATCCAGAACTTTTTGCTAAAAAAATTCTAACTTCAAAGGAATTAAAACAGTTTGCTTTGTTGGGAAAAATAAACCATGCTGCTTTTTTAGCCAAGCGTTTTGCTGCTAAAGAGGCTGTTAGTAAAGCCTTTGGAGTCGGTATAGGTCAAGGTATAAATTTTAAAGATATTACTATACTAAATAATGATTTAGGTAAGCCTATAGTAGAAGTTAGCTCAAACTATACAAACAAACTCTCTCCTTTTAATATTCACCTTTCTCTTGCTGATGATTATCCTGTGTGTGTAGCATTTGCTGTGATTGAGAGTAGTTATAATGTTATTCGTGGGTAGAGGCGTGTTACTGTGTGAACCCTATTGCATTCCTGCGGAGGCATTGTTGCATGGATACCCAAACCGTCATTGCGAGGCGCGAAGCGACTTGGCAATCTCATGCAGTAATAACAAACTCCTGAGATTGCTTCGTCAAAACTTACAGTTTTTCCTCGTAATGACGACTTGGTATACGGGGAATGCCCGCTCTCGCAATGACAAAATATAAATTACGATCCGGCTTTGCTGTCTGCTTTAGGTAACATGATTTTTACATTAGCTTTAGCTTCTAAATCAGCAATATATTTCTTTAGTATTTCTGCAGCTAATATATTATCAATAGTTACTTTTGCTTCTTCTTTTGTTGGAATAGGCACAGGTTTTTTCTCAAGCACTTTGATAATATGCCAACCGAAATCGGTTTTTACAGGAGTTGAAACTTCATTTACTTTTAAAGCAAAAGCTTTCTTTTCAAATTCCGGTACTAACTGCCCAGGTTGATTTAGTAGAATGTAACCGATAACGCCGCCGTTTGAAGCTGAAGCTTTATCAAGAGATAACTCTTCTGCAAGCTTAGTAAAGTTTCCGCCTTTGCTTAATTTGGTTTTTATATCATTAGCTTCTTTTTGAGATTTAACTAAAATATGAGCAACTTTTATTTGTTCTTTACCTTTAAGATTAACGACATATTTATTATATTCGTCATCAAACATCTTATCTGTAATGTTAGATTTTATGTAGTTTGCTAGTAATTCTTGTTGAGCTAATTGATTTTTTGCATTTTCAAGTTTTTCTTGGAATTCTTTAGAAGAAGTAATATTTGACTTAGCAACTTCTTCTTTTAACAAAAGATTATTAACATAAATTTTTATTAATTTTTCCTGATCTTGTGGTGGAAAATCATCAAAATTTTTGATTGTTTCACCTGATTGAAGATTAAGCTGAGGCTTAAATTCTTTCATAATTTGCGATGCTTTTACTTCACCGCCTTTATAGGTAGCAACTACCTTGTCTTTATCAGCAAAAGCAATACCGGAAAGCATGCTCACTGATAAAAATATAACAGATAATTTTTTCATTTATGACTCATAATTGTGTTAAATATAAACTTAAATTTTATAAAAATAATATATAACCGTCAACAGCTATTTGAGAATATTTTATTTATTAATAATAATTTACAAATATTTGTAGTAAAAAAATTATTCATTTAAATAAAATTATAACATTTGATAATTTTATAAAAAATACCTATATTCAAGTACTAAAATACTAAAAATATCATAAGGACTTTAATGCTTTCTATTTTAAAAAAACTTTTCGGTACTGCAAATGATCGTACTGTAAAAAAACTATTTTCTGAAATTACAAAAATTAACTCGCTTGAACCTGCTATACAAAAATTATCAGATGAGGAGTTGAAGAATAAAACTGTGGAGTTTAAAGAAAAGCTTAAAAACGGAGCTACTTTAGACGATATAGTATATGAGGCGTTTGCGGTAGTTAGGGAAGCAGCTAAAAGAGTTTGCGGTATGCGTCATTTTGACGTTCAGCTTATAGGTGGCCTGATATTACATCGAGGCATGATTACCGAAATGCGTACCGGTGAGGGTAAGACCTTAGTTGCAACGCTTCCTGCTTATTTAAATGCTTTAACTGGAAAAGGTGTACATGTTGTAACCGTAAATGATTATCTAGCACGCCGTGATTCTGCTGCCATGGGTAAAATTTACAATTTTTTAGGTTTATCGGTTGGATGTATTGTTGGCGGTATGCCTGATGAGGTAAAACGAGCCGCCTATAACGCCGATATTACTCATGCAACAAATAATGAACTCGGTTTCGATTATTTAAGGGATAATATGAAGTATAGCTTGCAGGAGCGGGTACTGCGTCCTTTTAATTTTGCTATCATCGATGAGGTTGATTCGATTTTGATAGATGAAGCAAGAACTCCGCTCGTTATCTCGGGTCCGGTTAATGATAATGCAGAATTATACGGTAAAATTGATAAAATAGTACGTCTGCTTAATGCAAGTGATTTTGAAAAAGACGAAAAATTAAAAACTATCAATTTAACGGAAACCGGCATTACACATATAGAATCGCTTTTAAGTAAAGAAAATATTATAAAACCAGATACCAGTTTATATGATTTTGAGAATTTAACTTTAGTACATTATATTAACCAAGCCTTAAGAGCTCATAATATGTTTACTGTTAATGTAGATTATTTGGTGCGTGAAGGTAAAGTAATGATTATTGATGAGTTTACCGGTCGTGTAATGGAAGGGCGTAGATATTCGGAAGGGTTACATCAAGCATTAGAAGCAAAAGAAAATGTGAAAATTCAAAATGAGAACCAAACTTTAGCATCTATTACTTTCCAAAATTATTTTCGTAATTATCCTAAATTATCGGGTATGACCGGTACGGCTATGACCGAAGCACCGGAACTAAAAGATATATATAATCTCGATGTGGTCGCAGTCCCAACCCATAATAAAGTTACAAGGCTTGACCTTGATGACGAAATTTACGGTAGTAAAAAAGAAAAATATGATGCTATCTTAAAGCTAATTAGGGATTGTTACGATCGTGGACAGCCTATACTTGTCGGTACGATAAGCATAGAAAAGTCAGAAGAACTTTCAAGCGTTTTAAATAAAGAAAACATCCCTCATAAAGTATTAAACGCCAAATTTCATGAGCAGGAAGCTTTTATTATTGCTCAAGCAGGTAGGTTTAAGGCAGTAACGATTGCAACTAATATGGCAGGACGGGGTACTGATATTATGCTTGGCGGTAATCCTGAAATGTTAATAGAACAGCTGGATAAAGAACATAATTATGAAGCTAAAATAGCTGAAATAAAAGCTCAAATTGCCGAAGAAAAGAAGCAGGTTATTGAAGCAGGCGGCTTATTTGTGATAGGTACGGAAAGGCATGAAAGCCGTAGGATAGATAATCAGCTAAGAGGAAGATCAGGTAGACAAGGTGATCCTGGTAAAACTAAGTTTTTCCTATCGCTTGATGACGATTTAATGCGTATTTTTGCATCAGATCGTATATCAGGAGTCCTTAGAACACTTGGATTGAAAGACGGAGAGGCTATCCACCATCCAATGATTAGTCGTTCACTTGAGAAAGCGCAGCAAAAAGTGGAAGGACATAACTACGAAATGCGTAAAAATTTATTACGTTTTGATGATGTAATGAATGACCAACGTAAGATAATATACGAGCAACGTACTGAAATTATTAAATCTAAAGATAGTCACGGTTTCTTAAATAGTACTACTGAGGAACTCGCCAAAAAGATAGTATTAACTTTCATGCCGGTAGGCTCTTATAGAGAAGATTGGGATATAGAGAATTTAAGCGTAGAATTACATCGTGTTTTTTCTATAAAATTTGATCATAATGTAGTAAGTAAAAATGATGTAACGGAAGAAGAAATCACGAAGACCGTTATACAAATGGCTCATGATATATATAAGTCAAAAGAAGAAGCCTATAGTAGCGAGTTAATGCATAATGCCGTGAAATATATTTTATTAACTACCCTTGATCAAGTTTGGAAAGATCATTTATATAGCTTAGATCATTTAAGACAAGGCATATCTCTTCGAGCTTATGGCCAAAAAGATCCTCTTAGTGAGTATAAAAGAGAAGCATTTAACTTATTCGAGCAGATGCTTAATAATTTAAAAGAATTATTTATTCAAACCGTATACCATTTCCATATTGACTTAAAAAATGTTCAAAAAGAAGATGTTTCGCTTGAGTATAAAAAACTTCAGAAAAATATGTGTGAGAGTCGGGAAGATCCGGCATTTAGTAAATATAACGCAGGAAGTAGCCTTGAGACTGACCTTAAACCAGTCGTATCACGCATTGATCCAAAAGATAGAAACCCTGATGATCCTACTAGTTGGGGTAGGGTATCTCGTAATGAGCTATGTCCGTGCGGTTCAGGCAAGAAATATAAATATTGTCATGGTGCAAATGAATAGATGAACACCTATAATACCCTACGATTTTTACTCTATGTCATTCCCGCGCAGGCGGGAATCCAGCAAAACTCGAAAAAATCAAAAGGTTATAGCTATTTCTTACAATTTCTTTACATTTTTAGAAAAAGTAAAAATTCTTCGAGATTTTTATACTTTCTGGATTCCCGCCTTCGCGGGAATGACATAAAACAAGCCATTAATTCTTAAGACAATAAAACCTTTTTAAAAATTGTAGGGTATTATAATGAATATCACTTTACATCAGCGTTCTCTAAAAATCCAAGCTAGGCTTAATTTTATAGTGTAGCAAATTCTAGATAGTGCACAAGATAAAATCGCTATGATTATCTTTGGCTCTTTTGCAAGAGGTGATTGGGTGCGTTATCTACCTAACGGTTACCATACGGCAAGGATTAATAAGTAGGAGTTCTCAGTATTGTCTGCGTGACTTCCTAATCGTCATTGCGAGGAAATTGCATAGCCATTGACTAAGCAATCTCAGGAGTTTGTTATTATTTCATAAGATTGCCACGCAGCCTACGGCTGCTCGCAATGACGATTTGGGTATCCAAGCAAGCCTTTTGCAGGAATGACAATGAGATCTTTATCACCTTTAAGAAATACAAAGTATAAATAAGTAGAATATGATAAAAGAACTATTAAATAGTAATTTAACTCTGTTGCTAAAGTCAAATAGAGTAGTAGTGCAAGATATAGAACATTATGTAAAACAATGTAGCTTTGAAAATGTTTTAAAAGAGTCTATTTTTCTCTTGATAAAGTGGGCCTAGTAAGGAGTTTAAATGAATTACGTGCAGTATCTACTACTGAACTATTTTCGGTATCTACAAATAATGCACTAAAAGTTGGCTAAATGGTTAGTTGAAGAAAAAAAAGCAAATGTTAATATGTGTAGTGATATTTTGAAGAATACTCCTTGAAATTCAGCTGCACGTCACAGAAATTGTAGCAGAATATCTAATATCAAAAGGCGTTGCAGTAAACGGGAACGAGGAGCTTGGCTAGGATCACCTTTATATGCAGCAGTAAGCACTTTAATGTAGCAAAACTATTACTTAAGAACGGAGCTGAGGTGGATCAAAGAAAATCCGGAGGAATACCTTTGCATGCGGTTGCTAAAAATGTTCGATGTACTTCTAAAGATATTAAGGATGATGAAATATATAAGCTGTTAGTATCATATGGTGCTGATATCAACGCAAAAGTAGAATGTACAATAGAGCATTTGTCGGTGAAAGTGAAGTAATAACGGAAGAATAATGATATTTTGAGATATCTTAACATATTTATAGGCATTGCCTAGAAATCGTTGATACCCCGTCATTGTAAGCGGCTGTAGGTTCCTGTTGCATGGATACCAAATCGTCATTGCGAGCGACTGTAAGGAGAGTGGCAATCCAGAAAAATAATAAAAATGCTACGCATTTTACTAGCTTGCTTCGTCAATTACTTTGTAATTTTCCTCGTAATGACGTCAACTTTTCAAATTATCAACTTTTTCTAGGTAATGTCTATTTATCGACACGGTAGTTATTGACAAGTTTAGGAAAAAGTTTTATATTCTTCACAAGTTTAAGAAAAAGTTAATAGTATATGTCTAAAGCAAAAACAGCTTCCAAAAATAACCCGACTTCTAGGGAACAGGCTAAAGAATATTTTCATAACGGTCAGAAAATCAAACCGGTCAAGCTTATTGCTGCTCAAAAGTCTTTTCTAGCTGCCGAATATGAATCTTCCGGAGATTTAGTCGTAGGGAGCAATGGTCAGCCATTACCTTGGGGATTAGTTAAAAGCTTATCTTAATATTTTCACTTCCAAAAACCTCGCTAATAAATAATCGGGGGCATAGCTCAGGGGTAGAGCATCTGCTTTGCACGCAGAGGGTCAAGGGTTCGATTCCCTTTGCCTCCACCACTTCCGATAAGGGTTTCAAGGCTTTTTGAAATTTAGTAAAAACTTTGAATGTTCCTTTTGTTTTAATTTTCGCTCCATGTCTTGCTAAAAAAATATTCTGTACCTACTATTATTGGTTATGGGAAGTATTTACAACAGCAGAATCTAGGCAAAAATAATAATCTACATACTCAAAAGTTGAGGTGACTATTTACTTGAGAAAGAAATATACGAAGCTTTGCTAGAACTCAGTAATTATAGCAGTGAAGAGAATAATAAATTATTAAGTACGACTTATTTTTTATAAATTAATAAAAAAATAAGGACATAATATGGAAAACTAAAGAATATGGTTACATAATTGACTATGTAGGGTTATCGAATCAATTAAAACAAGCACATCAATTTTATGAAAATTATGGTTTAAACAATTTTGATAGAGAAGATTTAGAAGATGCTATATTTTTTGTATATGATACATTGAAAGCATTTTTTCCGTTACTACAAGAAATTAAAAATATTTTTATAAAGTGCCTAACGATTTGGATTCTGAACAGCTCGAACAGCATTTAGCCGATAAAGTTATACGCAATAAGTTTTATTTCTTGTTGAATAAATTGAAAAATCTGATGTCTATAGCTTCTAATTCTTATAAATCTTATGAAGAAAAAGAACAAGTTAATTTACAATATGAATAGAATTTAATAAGCTCAAAGAGAGAGTGGAAAAGCGTTATAAAGAAAAACCGGATAAAAAATATATACCGCTCAAGTCATGAAGTTGCTTGATGAGTATGTTATTGCCGGTCATATTACTAAAACTGAAGCGGTTCACATTCGGTCATGGATATGGCTAATCAAATACAAGATACTATTAAGGATTATATCAATATCGATCCTGCCTTTTATCAAAAATTTTCTACCCTTAATAAATAACACAATAATACAGCATCATAATAAACGTTTATCGTAGAGTGATCTTTTAAATAGAGTTAAAAAATAAGAGCTGAATTTAAAAATGATGTGCCAAGTGAACTCGGCACTAACAAAACAATAATAGCTTTTTACAGAATCGAAAAGATCAAAATCAGCGTGAAAATGCCATGCAAATTGCTCTTGATACCTATGACATCATTAAGCAGGAAATAATTGTTCATTGGACAAAAAACACTTCCATTTTAAATGCAAAATTCACTTGATGATTATTTTGTTGATGTTGTTAAAAAAGAAATGAGGATTGACTTTAATAATGAAGATTTAAGTGATGTTGTGGAAAGCCTAATTGATTTTGCTAAAGATCATGAAGCTAAATGATTTGGCTTAAATAACGCAAATAGCGAATTATTGCATAATGCGCTATTATAGAATTTTTAAGCTATCAATATTTATAATATCTTTAGTCGTATTATCGTAATATTTTCCTAATATGTCTAAAGTGTTTTGGTCATAGTCATTTTGAGCTTCCATATGCCATACCGGTTCATAATCGCGAGCTGCTAAAAAATGTTTTGTATAATGTTTTAATTCTCTCTCACCTGAGTTACCAAGTTTGTATGAAAGTGTATAAGAAATGGTGGGTTGATTTGGGGCCTTTTCTATTTTTTATTGAATATAATTATACTGTAATTCGTTTGTATTGCCTATAATGTGGATATTTATGTGTCTGTGTTGTAAGTTATATATCTCTGTTAGCTTTTCAGGTTCTATTGTGCACATAGCATTCCAGCCTTTATCAAATACCTCATTATCTCGTATAGGATTACCGTTTTTTTCTTGTATAAGCTCATTCATTTTCTTACGAAATTTTGCGGTAGTTATTTTACCGGTTTTATACTGATCTATTATTCCGTTAGTTTTTCTTCTTCTTTTGCCATAGTAGCAATATCCGGTATACTTAGTCCGCTGTATTTGCTAAATGTTATTATAGCGAGTTCCCTCTTGGTTAAAATTACCTGCGAATATTTAAAAACATGAGCTTTTATCATAGTGATTACCTATAAATTGTTAGTTTTAAAAATATAAAATTGTTAAATAAAAAATCAATATTATAATATTAAGAAATCATATTTAGGGTAAAATAATGAGTTTAAAATCCGCTTGGTTAGATACGCCTCTTGGTTCTATGCTGGCAATTAGTGATACAGAGAGGCTTTATTTGCTCGATTTTGTTGAAAGTAAAGGATTAGAGTATAAAATTAAAAGACTTAAGATTAACACAAAATCGGCTATTACTGAAGATCGCACTAGACCGATTATATCAATTGAAGAGGAGCTTAAATCTTACTTTAGCGGTACTTTGCAAAAATTTAATACTCAGATATATCTTTTAGGAAGCGAATTTCAAAAATTAGTATGGCAAGAACTAATGAATGTACCTTATGGTGAAACAAGAAGTTACTTTACCCAAGCTAAATTAATAGGTATGGAAAGATCTTATAGAGCCGTTGCAAATGCTAATGGAGCAAATAACTTTGTTATAATTATTCCGTGTCACCGCATCATCAATAATAATGGTAAGCTTGGCGGTTATGGTTCAGGGCTAGATCGCAAAAAATGGCTTATCGAGCATGAGAGACAGAAGTATTAAATAAAAAATCAATGCCTGAATTTCGGTTACAGGAGTTTTAAAAAGTTCATATAATATAATTATAAATTTATATTATAGGATAAATTAATATGTTTAATAAGCTTCAAAGACAAGAATATTATCAGGCATTAATTAATAAAGATGACAGATATGAAAATATCTTTTTTGTAGCGGTTAAAATAACAAGAGTATTTTGTAGACTGACTTGTCCTGCACGGAAACCTAAATTTGAAATTGTGAATTTTATAAAACTGCTAAGGAAGCTTGGCATACTTCATATAGACCTGGTCAGCGTTGCAAGCTCTTTCACATACTTGGCGAAGCTTCAGGTTTAGTTTGTACTCTTGTTAATGCTATTGAGTTTAATCCTGCTAAAAGATGGAAAGATAGTGATTGTGATGAGCTATCAGTAGCTGCTTCTACAGCACGTTGCCAATTTAAAAAACGTTTTGGTATGACGTTTGTAGAATATGCGAGAGCAAGGCGTATGGGTATTGCGATGAAGCAAATGCGCATGGGTGAATCGGTCATGAATACACAAATTGATATGGGTTATGAGTCAAGTAGCGGTTTGCGAGATGCTGTCTCTAAAATAATGGGAGGACCGAAAATTTAACCGGCATTTAAATATTTTAAAAGCGGCTTGGCTAGATACGCCTCTTGTTTCTATGCTGGCAATTAGTGATGAAAAATTGCTTTATTTGCTAGAGTTTGTTGATCGAAGAGGTTTGGAGCGTGAACTTGAGAGGCTAAGGATTAAGATAGAATCTGCTATTATTGGAAGCACTGAACCGATTTGAATGATTGAAGAGGATCTTCAATTGTACTTATAACGGAAAAATTTAATACGTCTATATAGCTTTTAGGAAGCCCATTTCAAAAAATGGTTTGGCAAGAATTAATTAATATACCTTACGGTGAAACACGAAGCTATTTAAATCAGGCTAAAGTTTTGGGCAAACCTAATTCTTATAGAGCTGTTGCAAATGCTAATGGTATGAATCAGTTAGCAATCATTGTTCCTTGTCATCGTATTTATTAATAGCAATGGCAAACTTGGAGGCTATGGCAGGGGATTACATCGTAAAAAATGGCTTATTGAACATGAGAGAAAATTGACAACAAATTAGAAATATTTTACTTGAGAATGCTACTATTCCTGTAGAACGTAGAATGCTATTCTTGAAAACTAGAGGAGAGTAGGGAGAGCATGACCGATTTATTGGTGTGACCGTGCCGACTTTACGTACAATAGCTAAAAGTTATTTATAATTGGATATGGAGGATTTAAGCCGACTTATTACTTCAGAATTTAATGAAGAGAAATTTTTAGCATTAGCTATTTTGATTATGCAATATCAGACAGCACAAGATAAAGAGTTTTTGTATAATTTTTATTTAAACAATATAAAACACGTAAATAATTGGAATTTAGTGGATGCATCAGCTCATCATATAATCGGAGCTTATTTATGGGATAAAGAAAAGGATTATCTCTTTACACTAACAAAATCGGAAATTCTATGGAAAAGACGAATAGCTATAGTTGCTACTTGGTATTTTATCAAAAATAATACATTAGATACGACTTTTGAAATAGCAAAATTACTCTTAAACGATAAACATGATTTAATGTATAAAGCAGTAGGTTGGATGCTACGTGAAGCAGGAAAAAAAGATGAAAAACAATTAATAGATTTTTTGGATCGCTATACTTTACAAATGCCAAGAATCGCAGTTCGTTATGCTATAGAGAGATTACCACAAGAAGTGTACAAAAAATATCTTTTAAAAAACTAGATTTATATTTAATCTATGTTAATATTTCATTTTAATTTATTAAGGGTATTATTATGCTAAAAACATTACTAATTAGTTTTATAACTTTAATTTGTGCAGTAAACTATGCTGATAACCAAACAGCTCAAAATCCTAATTCTACAAATTCTTCTTCTGATCAGCCCGATGATTTACCTGCAGAGGCAGCCGTTCACTTTGCACAGCCTTGGGCAAGACCTACAACAAATGTGCAAGGTAAAGTTAGCAATTCTGCTATGTATTTTACATTAATAAATAGTAGAAGTAAGAGTTATAATTTAGTGAATATATCTTCAGATAAGATAAGTGGAATAGAAATTCATCAAACAATTAATGATCAAGGGGTTAGTAAAATGGTAAAAGTGGATTATCCATTTTTAATTGCCGGTAATATTAATGTTGATTTTAAGCCCGGTGACATGCATATTATGCTTTATGACCCAAAAGTAGATTTAAATGTAGGAGATGAGTTTAAAATAACCTTTTTCTTTGATGACAATACACGAAAAATAGTGAATGTTAAAGTCGCAAATGACAATCCGTATAATAAAACGGGGAATTGAAGGTTATTGTTGCATGGTGCACTCTTCTATGTCATGCCCACAAAGGCAGGAATCCAGTAAAACCTATAAAAAACTTGTTTTTTTAGGTTTAATGTGTAATTTTTATATCAATATTAAGGTTATTTTTTCTGGATTTCGGCTTTTAGCTAAGGACCACTATACACATGACCCTAGAAATTACCGGAAGTGAGTTAATTAAATCTAAACTTATAGATGCTCCTGAACGTTCAGGGGTTTATCGAATGTTTGACGTTAACAAGCAAGTTCTCTATGTCGGTAAAGCTAAAAATTTAAAGAAACGCCTTACTAATTACATTAAAAGCAATTTAGATAATAAGACGCTTCGGATGATTGCAAATACTTGTTTTTTAGAGTATAGCATCACTAATTCTGAAGTTGAAGCACTACTTTTAGAAGCACAGTTAATCAAGAAATTTCAGCCGAAATTTAATATTCTTCTTAAGGACTGCAAGTCTTTTCCTTTCATTAAGTTACGTTTAGAGCATGATTTCCCACAATTACTAAAATATCGAGGTAAAACTCTAAGTGACGGGAAGTTTTTTGGTCCTTTTGCCTCGAGTGTGGACGTTAATACTACTTTGACCGAACTACAAAAAATTTTTAAATTACGTTCCTGCACGGATAATTACTTTAATTCACGTACTCGTCCTTGCTTACAATATGAAATAAAACGTTGTTATGCTCCTTGCGTCGGTAAAATAAACAAGGAAGACTATAGAGACTTAGTAACTCAGGTTAAAGATTTCTTACAAGGTCGCACTAAAGAACTCCAAGAGAACCTATCTAGAAAGATGGAAGAGCTAAGTAGTCAGATGCGTTTTGAAGAGGCGGCAGAAATTAGAGATCGCATTAAAGCACTTAGTTATGTGCAGCTTAAGGCAGGGGTTTCAGATGTCGTTAAAGACGCAGATATAATCGCTATTGTGGAAAAGAACGGGCATTATTGCGTGGAAGTGTTTTTATATAGGGCAGGGCAAGCATGCGGTAATATTCCTTATTTTCCTACTTCTACCGAAAATAGTACCAAAGAAGAAGTATTAGAATATTTTTTATTACAATTTTACCAAAAACAACACGTGCCTGCGGCAATTATAATTAATCATGAAATTAATGATAAAGAGAATGTGATAGAGGCGATTAAGAAAATCAACAATATACTTCAGCTTAATATTACAGTACCTAATAAAGGCGGTAAGGCTAAATTAGTTCAAAATGCTGAGATAAATGCTTTATTTTCTCTAGAGCAGTATTTGAAGAAATTTGCAAAAAATCAAGAGATTATATTTGAAATTAAAGAGCTATTTGGTCTTTCTGCAATTCCTGAAAGAATTGAGATTTATGATAATAGCCATATTCAAGGTAAGTTTGCGGTTGGAGTGATGGTAGTTGCTGGTAAAGTCGGTTTTGATAAAAAAGAATATCGGGTTTTTAATGTCTATGCTCCCTCTCTCGTATGTCATTCCCGTGAAAGCGGGGATCCAAAAAGGTTAATGGATTCCTGCTTTCGCGGGAATGGCATCAAGAACTGCTGGGGTGACATAAAAGGTGACGATTATGAGATGCTCCGGCAAGTCCTAACAAGGCGGCTTACAAGGTTAAGGCAAGAGCCGCATAAATTGCCAAGCTTAATGATTATAGACGGCGGCAAAGGGCATTTAGGCGTCGTTAAAGAGGTGATGGATAAATTTGAAATGAATATTCCTTTTGTTTGTATGTCAAAAGGAGTAGATAGAAATGCCGGTTTTGAACAGTTCCATGTGATAGGTAAGGAAGTATTTACTCTAGATAAGAATTTGCCTGTTATGAAATATTTACAAATCTTGCGAGATGAGGCACATAATTTTGCCATAAAGAATCATAGACTAGGTAGATCACGTGCTATAAAAATATCACGCCTTGACGATATAGAGGGCGTAGGTGAAACTCGAAAAAAAGCATTACTGCATTATTTCGGTTCGTATAAAGCAGTATGCGACGCAACCATATATGAGCTTGCTAAAGTAAATGGTATTAACAAGTTACTTGCTGAGATGATTTTTAATGTTTTGCACAGAAAAAACTAATATTATAACTCATGAAAAACCTAGTTGTATGAGTCGCGATGTCATTCCCGCGGAGGCGGGAATCCAGTCACTAAAAAGTCTAGACATACTAAATTTAAAAAATTAAAAGCTCGATTTTCCTACTTGTCACTGAATTTCCGCTTCCGCAGGAATGACATCGAGCAGGTTTCTGGATTCATGCAATAAGGCTAGCTTTTTATATCCTCAATAGGATCTTTAAGTTCTTGGTATGCTTTGCCTATTAATTTAGGTTCATCATTCTGAGATAAATAATTAATATTAAATTTAGTTAAGTCAGGATAATATGGAGTCATTGTACTATGAATAGAATAATTTAAAGTTCCTGTCATTAAAGAGTTAACAGCATAATTTTTTTGCTTAATAGAGTAATACATATTACGCATATTTTCTGAATACTTAGCTATATCAGCTAAAGTGCTGCCATTAACGTCATCACGTGAATTTAAGCTTAAATTTTATTCTCCCATTCTTGTCTTCAATAGGAATTATTATGCTATATTTTCCTTCAATACTATTTTGCTTAGACATAAAATCCTCATAATTCAATTATTAATCTTGAGTTAACATATTAAATTATTTAAAACTTCAAGTAAATAGATAATATATTTTATATGACTTTCTTCGTAATGACATTAGAATACCACCATCCTAGAATAAATATCACAAGACTCACCATTGTCCCTATAAACACTCCTCTAAGGTTGAAATATTGCAACGATAAAGAATAATATTCCCATATTAAGAAGATAGCTGCTCCGCCAAGTGATGATAAGACCATTATAGTTTTAGATGTTCTGATACCAAAAAGCGTTGTTATTAACGGTACTAATGTTACCGGTCCCCAGAAACCAGTGAAGAATACTACTAAGTCAATTACATTACTAAATTTTAAAGCTACAATTATTGCAAAACTTCCTATTATAACGTTAATAATTCGAGCAATTAATAATAATTTTTGCTGATTTTTAACCTTAAAAATAGGATTGATTATATCTTTAACAATAGCTATAGAAGTAACGTTTAAATCAGAATCAGCAGTAGACATAACGGCAGCTAAGAGTCCACTCATTACTATCCCTTGAATTAAAGTTGGGATGATTTGGTTGATTAAATAAGGTAATACTAAATTTGACGGTTGGTTTGGATAAAGCTTATAAGCAGTTAAACCATTTAAAGTAATGCAAATCAAGAAGAAAAAATATATAGCGGATTTTGCATATATTGCTTTAGTTGTTTGCGTAGGATTTTTATTAATTAAAGCTCTTTGAATAAATGTAGGATATAGATTCATGACGCTAAAACTTAAAGCTGCTGCGATTGTATAAGAAAGTAGGTTGCTCCGATCAAAATTTGCATTTTCCGTAGGTAGGTTATTAATAAAATCTACAAAACCGATTTTATTTAAACTGATAAAAGTTATGGTTGGTATAGCGATTATCATCGCCAAAAATTGTAGTAAATTAGTAAAAACAATAGATTGTAAACCGCCTATTGTAGTATATATAAGTACTATACTATAACTTAAAATTACCCCATTTACATCATTTATTTCTAAGATATATTGAAAAATATAGCCGCTGACGCTTATTTGAGCAGCCAAAAACCCCACTGAAACGATAACCGAACTAACCCCTCCGATAAAACGACCTATATTACCGTAATATGTACTTAGGATATCGCCGATGCTTTCAGCTCCGTAATGTTTGGCAATTAAAGGCACTATATAGATTGCAATTAATATATCTATAGGTATTGTAAGTATAAGAGCGTAAGCATAATATTCATGCCCCAAAAAAGCCTTTTCCATAATGCCGAAAGTGGTGGCTCCTCCGACAGAACTTACAAATATCGTAGCTATTAATAACAGCTTACTATTTTGCGCTTTACTTTCAACATTTGCATAGTTCTTAAAACTACTATTTTTAGTTCGGTAATATATACCAATAAGTAGAATAGATATTAGGTATATGAATACGATAATATTATCAATAGGTAAATTAAACATAAATTAGATTTTAAAGCTCAAACTTAGCATTTGTTCACAATATATATCAAGAATGCTAGATTTATAATTATGTGTCATAATCTGTTCCAAGAAGTTCAGTATCCGGTGTCCAAATATCTTGGTTGGGAGCATATTTCTATATTTTACAGTGGGGTTTAATTTTTTTTTCAGTAGTTTTTTTCTTTAGGGGATAGTTAGAGTTTGATTGAGTTGTAGTTTTTATATTTTTACAATATTTATGTATTTTAAAAATACCTATTTTAAGTTGCGGCATAATTAACCTTTATTTATGTAAAAAATAAAATCATTATTAACATTAATCAATAATTATTTCAAATAAAACATAATATAATTTAATATTTTTTAAATTAACCTATATTAAAATAGTTTTATAGGTCATTATTGAGTATGTTTAAGAAACCTATTCATGTACTTCACCAGCTAATTCAAGTCCTAACTCTTCAGGATTTTCATTAGCAACCACAACAATTTTAGATATTCTTGAACCGGTATAGAAATTTGTAGTATCATTTAATTTTTCTATATCTTTAGTGGTAACAAGAGAATTATCTATAAAATTACTATAATCATTTATCTGAAATTAATATATTAAATAATATGAATTTTCAAGGTGAAAATCACTTTAAAAAATCCATAAAATCATTGGATTAAACTTTGTTGTGTGGTTCGATGTTATTCCTGTATGGCGTTGTTGTGTGGATCAATTCCCCCTCTGTCATCCCACGACTTGATAGCGGAATCCATTCTAAAATACTAATATTAGTATTTTAAATTATTTTTTTGGATACCGTGGTCAAGCCACGGTATGACATCTTAATAATTTAATTCATCCTTGTTAAAAACCCTTGACTCCTTGATATTCCTATAATATTCTATAATTTCCCATTAAATCCCAAATTAACCCAAATTATACCAATGAATGTATTTTTATCTAAGTATGTAAATGGTGTTGATAAAAAGAGTAGGGTATCGGTGCCGGCGAATTACCGTGCGGTACTAGGGAAAGAATTATTTAACGGTGTAATTGCTTATCCGTCGATTAGGAATAATTGTATAGAGGTGTGCGGTATTTCGCATATCGAGAAATTAAGGCAGATGATAGAGACGCTTGATCCTTATTCCGAGGAGCGTGATGCGTTTGAGACTATGATATTCGGGGAAGCTGTACAACTTTCCTTTGATGGGGAGGGAAGAATTATATTGCCGCAATCTTTAATGAAGCATGCAGGAATCGAAGAGCAAGCATGTTTTGTAGGTAAAGGGGTGATTTTTGAGATTTGGCAGCCGCAGAATTTTGAGAAATATTTAAATGCCGCTCAAAAAATTGCTCATGAAAAGCGCTTAACTCTAAGGAATGCTCATTAGTGATACAATCTCACGTGTCTGTAATGCTAAATGAAATGTTAGAGGCCTTAAGCCCAAAAGCCGGTGAGTCTTATTTAGATTGTACGTTTGGAGCAGGAGGATATAGCAAAGCAATATTAGAAAGCTGTAACTGTTATGTCACAGCCTTGGATCGTGATCCAAACGTAATTAAAAGAGCCGAAGAAATTCAGCAAAATTACGGTGAGAGATTTGATTTTGTAGAAACAAATTTTGCGGATAGTTTTGCAAAGCTTAAGGAAAAAAAATTTGATGGGATAGTGCTGGATTTAGGCGTTTCATCAATGCAGTTAGATATAGCAGATAGAGGATTTTCGTTTTTGCATGATGGACCACTCGATATGCGTATGAGCGGGCAAGGGCTTAGTGCCGAGGAGTTTGTAAATGCGGCAGAGGAAAAAGAGCTAGCTGACGTAATTTACAAATACGGAGATGAGAGCTTTTCACGAAGAATTGCTAAGAGAATTGTAGAATATAGAAAAACGGCGAGAATTGATAGTACAGGCAAGTTAGCCGAGATTGTTAGAAGTAGTATAGGATTTAGAAAAGGCAAAATTGATCCTGCAACTAAAACCTTTCAAGCCATTAGGATTTATGTAAACGATGAGCTTGGGGAGTTAGAGCAGTTTTTAGTGAATGTAAAAAATATATTAAAGAAAGACGGACGTTTAGTTGTGGTGTCTTTTCACTCTTTAGAAGATAGGATAGTTAAGAATTTCTTTAAAGAAAATTCGGAAAAGCCGGTAGTAAGATCAAAATATGCTAAAGACGACATGACAATTGATCCAAATAAATGGCTTAAGATTATTACTAACAAAGCTCTAGCACCGTCAGATAAAGAAGTAGGGCTAAATATTAGAGCGAGATCGGCAAAACTTCGAGCAGCAAAAGCGATATATGAGTAATTAATTATGAGTATAAGAAAGCTTCACTATTTAACATTATTGATAACAATTATAGCAATATGTAGTTTGTTTAGCATAAAGGAGCGAGTCTCAACTCTTGATTATCAATTAAGTAGCGTTGTAAAACAGATAAATAGTGAGAATAATAATATTCATATTTTAAAAGCAGAGCAAGCTTATCTACTTTTGCCGGCTAGATTGGAAAAACTTGCGGCGGCTTATTTAAAATTAGAAACAGTTAAATCTTATCAAATGATAAAAGATCCGTTAGGGCCAAATATAGATCAAAATATTAAATTTAATCATAATATTAGTATTTCCAAGAGTAGTAAATGGCGTTACAAAAGAATTACAAATAATAAGTATATACAGACTGTTTCGAGTAGAGTGAAGGGTACTCGATGAACTTCAAAAATTGGCTACGTCATCCTACAAGTACTGTGGTACTCACGTATTAAGTATACGCTCCGTTCCTCGTCTTGTGGATTCCTTGCTCTTTTTGAAGTTGATCTTCGTATCTTGGTAGGATTGTTGCATGGTTTGGACAAAGCGTTCGATGTCATTCCCGCGTAGGCGGGAATCTAGGGTAAAGCGAGATAAATCGAGCTTTTCAAAACATCTTGATTTTAAAGATTTTTTATTTTTCAAATCAAGTTTTGAAAAGGTTTTAAAGTACTGGATTCCCGCTTTTGCGGGAATTACATAAGGATTGCAGAAATATTAGTGTTTGAAACACCATAAATAACATATGAAACAAATTTGGGAAAAATGGAAACCTACAATTAAAAGTCTAACAATTTGGAATGTTTGTAGTAAAAATACAAAAATCCGATTATTAATGGTTATTTGTGTCTTTTCTTTTCTTTTTTGTACTTTATCTTACAGATTGATAATCGTTGCTACGAATGTTTACGATAAAAATATTAATTCCTTTAAAAAAAAGCATCAATTTAGAAAAGAAATAGTTGATCGAAACGGTAATTTATTAGCAGTGAACCTACCTTCTGCCTCATTATTTGCTAATCCACAAATAGTACTTGATCCTGAAACTTCCGTAAAAAAGCTAGCAGAAATTCTACCTGATATTAATAAAGCTAAATTACTTGCAGAACTTAAGTCAAATAAAAGCTTTATATGGGTAAAAAGGGATGTACTACCTAGTCAGCAAGAAAAGATCACTAGCCTTGGGTTACTTGGTTTTGAATTTGAAGAAGAGCAGAAACGAATTTATACCTTTTCTAATTTATTGTCGCATGTTATCGGTTATGTAGGTAGAGACTCGGTAGGGCTTAGTGGCTTAGAGCTCGCTTATGATAAGTATTTAACTAATTCTGATTATGAATTAAACGAACCAAAGAATCGGAAAGAACCGCTTCAATTATCTATTGATATCAGATTACAAAGTATTTTAAGTGAGGAGATTGATAAAACTTTAAAGCAATTTAAGGCCATAGGAGCAGTGGGTATTATTGCTGATCCAAATAATGGCGAGATTTTAGCATTAGTAAATAAGCCTGATTTCGATCCGCATTATCCGAGTTTAGCCAAACCAGAAGAGCTGTTTAATATAGCAAGTCTCGGGATTTACGAAATGGGTTCGGTGTTTAAGGCATTAACTATGGCAGTCGGCTTTGATACCGGTGCAATAAATATGAATGATGCTTATGATATAAGTTATATGAAAGTAGGAGGATTCCAGCTTAAGGATTATACGCCAAGGCAAGGATGGCATAGTGTACCTGAGATTTTTCTATATTCTTCAAATATTGGCACAAGTCAAATTATGCTTGAAATCGGTAAAAGCAATTTTAAAAAATACCTAAAGAAATTAGGCCTATTAGATCAGTTGCAAATAGAATTACCTGAACGAGGTACTCCGTTATTTCCTTCCGAGAAAAGATGGAATGAGTTAACGAGTGTTACTATGTCGTATGGCTACGGCATTTCAATTAGCCCTTTGCATTTTGTTAGAGCAATGTTACCGGTTGTTAACGGCGGTACTTTATATGATCTTACTTTATTAAAAAGAAAGGATGAAAAAGTAATAGGTACAAAAGTTTTTAGTGAAAATACCTCTACCCAAATGAAGAAATTATTTAGAGCGGTAGTAAAAGAAGGTAACGGTAAAAGAGCAGAGGTCAAAGGCTATCTTATCGGCGGTAAGACCGGTACGGCAGAAAAACTTTCACAAGGGGCAGGGGGAAAAAAGAAATATCTAAAAAATAGTAGAGCGTCATCGTTTTTAGGTATGCTGCCTGCATCTAACCCGCAATATATTATTTTTATTAGATTTGATGAGCCGAAACCGACTAAAGAAAGCTTTGGCTTTGCAACCGCAAGTTGGACGGCTGCCCCTACTGCCGGTAGAGTATTTGAACGTATGATATCTTTATATGGTTTAGAACCGATAGAACAAAGTGAGGAAGAAAGTTAAAATATTACCTAATAATTATAGATTTTGTCATTGCAAGCAGGCATTGTTGCGTAGATCGGTAAAACCTACTTGATGTCATCCCCGCCTATGTGGGAATGACATAAAACGAGCTGTGCAACAAAAAGCCTAAATTTTCTGGTAATGACGCATTTATAAGCTAAAAAGGAGGTTTTTATGTCAAAAAATAAAAATATAACAGATAAAGTATACCTATCCCACGGCTTAAGTTTTTGGATCTTACGACAACAATAAATAATATTATATCAAAACAACTATTTATATCCACAAGTTCCGAGGCACAAGCAGAATTAGAGCTTAGCGATAATGCTAAAAGACCTAACCCTAGTTGTTGTGAGTTATTGTAGAATCCATATTCATTTTTTAAAACTGTACAAAATAGAAAATTAATTTATATTTTGTATATGGTTGATATGGTCGTTGGGTGGTTGCAATTTTTCTATTGTCACCCCGTGGTTTGACCACGGGATCCAGTAAAAATGACTACACAAAATGTTGTTTATATAGATCCCGCGATCAAGTCGTGGGATGACAACCTAATTGCCGATCAAGTCACGGTATGACACAGTACAAAACTATATAACAAAAAACTATTTATGTTAAAGATAAAACAGGAAATATATAAAAATAGCTTACAAATAATATTAAAATTGCTGTTTGCTTTGCTATGTTTTTTTATAATATTATTTCCGTTAGTGAGTTATAAAATAAATATTCAAAGCAGAATCTTTCCGGCGATGGAAATTATATTTATTTATTATTTTATGTCGTTATATTCCTTAAATATTTTTGGCATATTTTTTCTCGGTCTATTTATAGATCAAATAAGTGGTATGCCTATCGGTACAAATTCGCTAGTTTTTTTATCGGCATATACGATTTATAAATTATCTTCACAATATTTTGTAGCTAAAAACTATTTAATAAATTTCATTATTTTTTGCGTTTATTCTTTATTTATATTGAATTTTAAATATTTACTAATAACAATCAAGAAGCTAGAAGCAGACGGATATTTAATAATTTTCTTTCAATTTTTAACAACTATATTTTCTTATAATATAATTCGTCTTATACTTGACTCTCCTATGAATTACTTTAAAAAGTATGCTAAATAAGAAAATACTACATGGTGAGTTAATTTCACGAAGAGCCTTTATAATCGGATTAGGTAAACTCGGATTTTTATCGTTGCTTGGAATAAGAATGTTTTATTTACAGCTTATTAAAAGCGAAGAATATAAGACTTTATCGGATAAGAATCGTATTAATTTCGTTGTACTTCCACCGACTAGAGGAAGAATTTACGATTTAGACGGTAATATTTTAGCTACTAATAAACCATGTTATCAGCTAGTAATAGATAGAAGCATTAATAATAATTATAGGGATGAATTAGAAATAATTAGTAATATTCTAAATTTATCTCCGGAAAAATATAATTATATTAAGCAAAAAATTAAAAAATCTAGTCGCCACACTCCTTTAATAATATTTGATCAGCTTGATTGGCAGCAAGTATCAATGATTGAAGAACAAAAGCATAAACTCGCTTCAATATTTATTGATATAGGTTATTTAAGGTTTTATCCTTTTTCAAGCGTTACTTCTCATTTAATCGGTTATCTTGGTCAAATAAATGAGCACGAGAAGCAGGAATTAAATATACATAGTTTAAGCGATTTTAATATCGGTAAATCCGGTATTGAAAAATATTACGATAACAAACTAAGAGGAGCATTTGGTTATAAAAAAGTTGAAGTAAACGCTTATGGTAAGCAGGTAAGAGAAATAGCAGGAACCCCTACTAAATCGGGTGAAGATATGCATTTAAATATCGATGTGTTTCTTCAGAAAAATATCCAGCAATATTTAAATCCTAAAGGTTCTTCGGCAATAGTTATGGATACTAAAACCGGAAATGTACTAATTTGTGCTTCCACTCCGGGTTTTGAATCAAATCATTTCAGTAAATTATCGGAAAATTATTGGCAAAGTTTAACGAGTGATCCTTATAAGCCTTTAATTAATAAGGTAATACAAAATTCTTATCCTCCAGGCTCGGTTTTTAAAATAATTACCGTACTTGCAGCCCTTGAAGTAGGCATTAATCCTAATAAAACCGTTTTTTGCGACGGTAGCTCTGCTCTTGGTACTAATAGCTTTAGATGTTGGAATCATAGCGGACACGGAACGTTAGATATGATGTCTGCTTTAAAGCATTCTTGTAATATTTATATGTATGAATTAGCAAGAATAGTAGGTCCGGATAAAATTCTTGAAGTTGCAAGAGAATTTGGCCTCGGTTCAAAAACCGGTGTTGATTTAGCTCCTGAAAGTAGCGGGTTTGTACCGTCAAAAGAGTGGAAAAAGAAAAAATTAAAGCGTCCTTGGTCAATAGGAGATAGTTTTAATTTAGCAATCGGACAGGGGTTTCTAGGGGTAACGCCGATGCAGCTTGCAAGGTTTATTACAGCTATTGCAAGTAACGGTAAACTGTATACGCCTAGAATATTAAAAAATAATCCGGAATTTTATAATGTCAATATTAAGCCCGAAAATATCACAATAATCCAAGAAAGTTTGTATAATACCGTTAATGTTGCGGGAGGTACGGCGTATTATAATAGAATTTTAGGCAAAAATAGGCAGCTCGCTGGTAAAACCGGTACTTCGCAGGTGCAAGGCAAACTAAATGCTAAAGATGATTTAAGCCGTAAATCTATTGCTTGGGAGAGGCGTAATCATGCCTTGTTCTTAGGCTTCGCTCCTTATCACGATCCTAGTTATTCCGTTACCGTCTTTATTGATCATGGTGGAGGCGGTAGTAAAGCCGCTGCCCCTGTAGCTCGTAAAATTATGTCGGACGTGTTGGATAAGTATTTATAGCTTTTTTTAGTTTGTAGTTTGTGCTATTATGTGTCGTAATGTGTTATTAATTAACGATAGGTCACAAGATGGCAAGACTGAATTTAACTATTCCAGACGAACTAAATAATAGTTTAGCATAGTCAGCAAAAAACTTAGACAGATCAAAAGGGTATATATAGTACGTAAAGCAATTGAATATTATCTACAGGAAATACAAGAAGATTCAGAAGATGCAAAATTGCTTTGCAAAGAATTAATGCCCCTGATTTTAAAACTTACACTACTGACGAAGTGAGGGAATGGTTAAAAAAGAAAAATGTTTAAAGTTATATGAGAAAATAAGGCACGTGCAGAATTAGCTGAATTGTGTGGTATCCAGAAAACAACTTAAAATACTAATAATATTAGTATTTTTAATTAGACCCCGTGATCAAGGAACTAGGTGACAATGGCAAAACTGATCCACACGTATAATAATGCTAGCTTTATATAATTATATCTTAACTCATATCAAAAAATACTTTATTTTAGTTAGTAGTTTGTGTTATTAATAACTAGGCTTTGCATGCGGAAAATTGAATTAATCTATTTTTTGTTGTAAATCATAAGATTTTTTTGAAATAGGAATAACTATTATTGCAAAAATCTTATTAATTTTCTTTTACAAAACCTAGGAATTATTATAGAGTTATATATATGTCTAAGAAAAAGCAGGACGATCAAATAATAAAAGAATTAGAAGAAAGACTAGCAAAACTTAAAGGTACTCCTCCATCACTTGAAGAATTAGAAGAAAGGTTTGCAAAGCTCCAAGATAGACCTTATATCCCCACAAAAAAATCCGGTAATGAAGTAGACGATCTAATTGAGCAGTTGCAATCTGAGCTTAAACTAGAACAAAAAAGTAAAAGCCTTAATGATCAAAAAGACCAAGCAATACGTGATAGGCTAGATAAATTAAGAGAAGACAGTCCTATAACACAAAAAAAGACACCTATAGATCTTTCTTTTAATGATACTAAATCAATAATTACCGATACTATAGATGCTCAGGCAGATATAGCTAGTTCATATGCTAATCGCTCTAACGAGTTAGAGGAGAAAAAAGCATTACTCCATTTAGCTCATAATCTAACTGAAGCGAGAGATATTATTAGGGATATACCCCCTATATCTCAAGAATATGCGCCTAAACTATTAGATGTTATTGCTAGTGGGTTAGGTAAAATTTATGAAGGAATAAAGAAAATAGCTTCGCCTGCAGTTAATATTATAAAAGAAATAGGTAGTAGTCTTGTTAATGCGATTAAATCACTTCCTCACAAATCTTCCAAGCAACAAATAAAATTAAAGAAGTTATATAGAACATATGTTGATTTGAAAGGAATAAAGCCAAAGATAAAAGAACAGTTTCTTAAAAAACATTATGAGCGAATTGATCAGCTACAAACTCCTAAGGAAATATTTGTAGAAACTGCCAAAATTACTCAATCTATAAGGATAGCCGGAAAACAAAAGATAAATACTCTTAAACAACAACAAATTATTAATAGAATGAAGCAGAAAAGTCCTACTGCTTTTATAAATAATAATTCATTTACACCGTCTAATACTCCTACTAATAAAGCAAAGTCTTTCAAGAGCAACCAAAGGTAAATGCTATGTTATTCCTGTGAAAGCAGGCATCTAGAAAAATAACCCTTAATATTGGATAAAATTATACCTTTAACAAAATAAGCATATAAAAAATTTTTTATATGTTTTACTGGATGCCCGCTTGCGTGGAAATGACATAAAGAGCATTTACTGATCCACGCAACAATGCCACGCGGGGATGACATACTGAATGTTCGTATAAGGACCAAGGTATTTAAAGATTATTCTACTCCTTTCATTCCGCTTGTCTTAGCTTTATCAAACGAAGTATCTTTAATTGCTGCTTCGGTAAAATCGGCATTTGTTAGGTCGGAGTTATTAAAGCCCGCCTGATCAATTTTAGCTGATTTAAATATACTATCTGTTAATATTGAGTTTGAAAAATCTGTTTTAGTAAGTATTGCTGCAGAAAAATTAGCCTCTTTTAAAATAGAATTTTTTATTACCGTATTTGTTAGGTTAGCATTTTTAAAGATACTATTTGAAAAATCTACTCTATCAAATATTAAGTTGCTCAAGTCAAAATTTGTTAAATTCATATTTGCTAAGTGAGTTATTTTTTGCAAATCTTTTACCGAATTTATTACTATATTATTTGGTAGAATTTTGCTCGAATTATCACTATTTAAAATAATATTATTAGAAACATTAGTATTAATAAAACCGGAATACGCTTGGTAGTTAATATTATTTATTTGCGAATTAGAAAGGACGGAGTTAATAACCGCAGTATTTGTTAGAGTGGAATTTATTAGAGCTACTTGGTTTAAATTGCCTAAAGTAATTTTAACATCTGAAAAATTTACGTTTTGTATTAAAGATTTAGAAAAATTTATATTATTAAATTGTCCGTTAGTTATATTTGAGTTTATTATTTCACTGCTGTTTAAGTCAGTATTAATCACTATAAATTGTTTAAAATCATTATTGCTAAAAATATTATTAGTATAGCTAATATTATCTAAAGTAATATTTGAGCCTTTAGTTTTATTAATCCTTACAAAATTAGCATTACTATTTTTTATTGATAAATTATTAAATTTATTATCGTTTAGACTCATATTATTTAATATCGCATTATTGATTTTAAAATGCTTTAAAACTGAACTACTAATTGTACTATTTTGTAAATCACATTTAGTAAGGCTAATATTTTGTAGTGTTGAATCTTGAAAGGAAGCGTATGAAAAGCAAGAGTTATTACTTTGTACGTTATTAAAATTTACTTCATTAAAAATACTTTGTGTGAAGTTAGAATCCTTAATTATTACTGCTGTTAATGTAGTTTGACTTAGGTTGCTAGATTCAAAATAATTATTAGTAAAATTGGTATTATTTATTATACTTTTTTCTAAATCCGTACCGTAAAATATTGAATTTGTTATATTAGTATTTTTAAAGCTATTATTCTGTAGGGTAGCTTTTTGAAAATTAACACCGTCGATAGTATTATTGCTCCATAATACATGCCTAAATTTAGAATTTTCAAAGTTGACATTTATTATAGTAGTTTTATTAAAAGCAGTATCGCTAAAATTTGATTGAACAAAATTTGTATTTTGTAATGTTATATTGTGAAAAATTGAACCTTGAAAGTCAGAATTATATCCGGAAATATTTTTTATTACCGAATCTGCAAAATTACTTTCTTGAATTATAGCATTTGTAAGTATTGCTTTTTCTAAATTGCTACCTGTAAAATCAGCACGTAATATTTCGCAGGAAGTCAAATCTATTCCTGATAAATCTTCATTGATTAGCTGTACTCCTATTAATTTTACTCCTTTTAAATTTGAACCGAACTTCTCTTTAAGGTTCACTTTAAGGTTTTTAGAATTTTGCGATATTATATAATTCCGAATTACCGTGCTTTGGCTATCCGTAAGTAATCCGTTCGCATCACGAGTAGATTCGGAGCAGCTGCTTAATAACAAATAAATCGTAATTATTGATATGACTTTAAGCATTTGCTTCCTCATATTCTTCGTCATTTATTCTATTGGTAGGAGGTATATGTAAGCTTAATAATTTTAATTTACGATGCAAAGCCGATCTTTCCATACCGACAAATGCGGATGTTTTTGAAATATTATTATTAAAACGACTCATTTGTGCCGATAGATATTGACGCTCAAAAACTTCTCTAGCTTCTCTAAGCGGCATAGATAACATATCAAAGTTATCTTCAAGTTTTGTAAGATTAGCACTATTTGCTAATATTTCAGAAGGTATCATATAAGGTTTTATAATTTCATTATTACCTGTAGTTAACGGATTCATAATTAAAGTCCATTCAACAACGTTACGTAATTGTCTAATATTGCCCGGCCATTCATAGGATTGAAGAGCAGCGATAGTTTCATCGGCAAAGCTACGTTCTTTTAAACCTGAAAATTTTGAGAGTTGCTTAACAAAATACTTAACGAGTAGCGGTATATCTTCTTTTCTTTCATATAATGAAGGTACTTTTAGAGAGGATACATTAAGGCGATAATATAGAGCTTCTAGGAATTTGCCGTTATTAACTTCATCTTGGATATTTTTAGAAGTACCGGTGATAATTTTTATATCAATTTTAATACTTTTTCCGCAAGGTTTTGTAATAGTTTGATCTTTAAGGAATTGTAATAATTTTACTTGGATAGGAATAGGAATATTACTGACCTCATCTATATATAAAGTACCGTTATTGGCAAATTCTAAGATAGTAGGGCGTTTATTATTTGCCTGCTTTTCCGATTCGCCAAATAATTCTTGATTGATTTTTTCCGTAGTCATACAGGTAGGGCTAAAAATAATGAACGGATTATTAACCCTTTTAGATTGTTTATGAATTAATCTTGCTGCAAGTGCTTTACCGCTACCGACTTTACCGTGAATCATTATACGACTGCTAGAGGTAGCTGCCTTTGCTATTGCCATTTTATATTTTAAAGTTACCGAACATTCGCCTACTAATTCAGTTTTATCTATAACCTTTGATTTTAAATCTATATTTTCGCGTTTTAACTTTGTTACTTCACAAGCTCTTGTAAGTAAAATAACTAATTTATCATTATTAAAAGGTTTTTCTATATAATCGTAAGCACCCATTTTTATAGCATTTACTGCTGTTTCTATAGTACCGTGACCGCTAATAATTATTACCGGCATTAAAGGATAGCGTTTTTTGATTATCTCTAAAATCCCAAGTCCGTCAATTTCGCTTCCTTGAAGCCAAATATCAAGTATAACTGCAGAGACCGGTTTTTCGGAAAGTATTTTAAGGGCTTGAGTACTATTAGCGGCAACCTTAGGGTTAAAACCTTCATCTTTCAAATTTGCAGCAATGAGATTTCGTATACTCTCTTCATCGTCTACTATTAAAACATCTAGTTGTGACATTACAATTTACCTTAAAAATATTAATACTAGGTTCTTGCGTACGATTTCTAAAAAGATTTAATATTTTACGATATTTTTTAGCGAAAATTAATAAGATTTTGAAAGAATTAGTTATTCATTGTTCAAAAAAAATCTTATAATTTGCAGCAAAAAATAGTCAAAATTAAATCTTTTTAGAAATCGTATGCAAGAACCTAAATATATACGTTAATGCCGAATGTAAAAGAAAGCAACATTTTTTTATAACATTTTTGTCACAATAGCTATTTATAATGTAAAGGTTGGCTAAGATTACATAATATTAAAATTATTTAAGGAATTTTAATTAATTTTATTTGCAGTTTGTAGTGTTATAAATGATTATATATAATGAGAGGGGTAGGATATCCAAGTCGTCATTGCGAGCGACCGTAGGGAGCGTGGCAATCTCATGAAATAATAACAAACGCCTGAGATTGCTTCGTCAATTACTTCGTAATTTCCTCGCAATGACGATGACGATTGTGTATCCAACAGTAAAACCGATTTTAAAAATTATGCTTAACATCTTTTTAATTATTATTTCATTATTTATTTGCTTAATAACCTACCTATTTATCAGCAAAACGGATATTTTGACAAATTTGTTGATTTTAAATAGCTTCACGACTTTAGCGAGTTTATTGATTTGTTGTTTAGGTTTATACTCAGGCAATAGTTCATATTTGGATATAGCAATTATTTATTTTCTTCTAAGCTTTATAGCAACAAACGGATATTTAAAATATTTCATAAATGAATCGAATGAAAACAAAACAGATTGATAGACATCTTGCCAAATTCGCTTATAGAGAGGAATTTGTAGGAGACACGAAACGCAGCACCGCAGCGTACACAAGCTTACGTGAGGATGCGAGTATCGGATCGACGCACAAATTACCTCTAGAAGTAGAAGAGTTTGGGAAGATGTCTAATACGGTAATTTTAGGATGCGGTCTTAGCGGCATGTTAACGGCGCTTTCTTTTGCACAAAAGGGTATAAAAACTACTATATTCGAGAGTAAATCGGTAAAAAGCCCAGAGTTTTTTAAAGATATAAGAACTACTGCTTTAACGCCGCATTCTAAAAATTTCTTATTCTCTATTGATATATGGGAAGAGCTTGAGAAGTTTGTAGCAGAAATGCAAGACATATATGTAGTAGATAATAAGGCTTCAGAGATATTAGACTTACGAAATGACGCTGACGCTGTACTTGGATATGTGGTTAAGAATAGCGACTTTAAAAAAATGCTATTGTCAAAAATAACTAATAATCCGTTGATAACATTAATTGATAATAATCAATATCAAGAGGTTATAAGCCATAATGACTACTCGATTATAAAATTTGATGATAACCAAATTAAGTGTAATTTATTAATTATATGTGACGGAGCAAATTCCAAAGTGAGGTCTCATTACTTTGCTAATGAAATTGAGAAACCTTATCAAACTGCTCTTACATTTAATATTAAGCATGAAAAGCCGCATGAAAATTGTGCTATGGAGCATTTCCTGCCTCTTGGTCCTTTTGCTTTGCTGCCTTTAAAAGATCAATATGCTTCATCCGTAATATGGTCAACTTCTTCTGATCAGGCTGCTTTAATTGTTAATTTGCCTTTAGAAGAAGTTAGATTTTTAACTCAAAGAAATGCCGGTAATTCCCTAGGTAAAATTACTATTGATAGTGAGATTAGTAGCTTTCCACTAAAAGCCCGTATAGCAAATAGATATTTTCATAACCGTATAGTGCTTATTGCCGACACTGCCCACACAGTACATCCGCTAGCCGGACAAGGGCTTAATCAGGGCATAAAGGATATAGAGATTTTGAGTATGATAGTTAGTAATAATGGCACATTACAAGAATATCAAAAGCTAAGGCAAGAGGATAATTGTATTATGTATAAGCTGACTGATGAGTTAAATAATATGTTTTCAAATTATTCCAAAAATTTAAGATGTTTAAGACAAATAGGATTTAAGGTGATCAATAATTTTAAACCTGTAAAAAACTTGATTACTAGCTATGCTATGGGGAAGAGGTGAGTGTTCTTTTGTAGCATTTCTAGCTAGTTCTGATGTCATTCCCGCGAAAGTGGGCATCCAGTAATCAAGAATCGATAAAAGCATTGTTTATTTATACTGTTTAAAAGATGGATTCCCGCTTTCACGGGAATGACATAGAATGTGAAATAACATAGAACATAATTTTATAAGATATGCATGAGTAAAGAAAATTTAAGCAGTAAATCATCTATTAATACTCCTAAAGAAGGAATAAAAAATGCAGCAGAAGATAATCAGCTTAAATCTTCAATAAATACTCCTGAAAGAGTAGAGCTTTTAGAAGCAGCACAAACAAAAGCTTCTGAGCCTTCACAGGAGAACGGCAATCGTAAAATAAGCCAGCAGGAACAAGAACGCTGCAAGAGGATACAGCACTTTACGGTGCTAGAGTTGCTCGTGCCGGAATCGCTGCAAGTGGAGTAGCAATCGAAGTGGTACAGGAGGGCAGTAAAGTTATCGCTAGTCCTACTCATATTAGTAGAAGGAGTAATTAACGTTGGAGAAAAAGTAGCAAAAGCTTATGATCCGGTTGATACACTTCAGCAAGGTGCAAAAATTAAAGAAAAAGGTCCCCCAAGTCCCGGTTTAGCCGATAAGGCATTAAATAAAATCATGACACTACCCGGTGGTGAAACTGCAGCAAATGTTCTAGAGAAAACATATAAAACATTAGGTAGTAAAGCAGTAAGACGTGCGGCTAGAATTGGTGGCGTTGCAGTATCGTTAGTCCTTAATCCCACTCCCGTTGGGGTTGGGCTTGCTGCACTTTCTTTATCAACCGTTGCTTACAATGTTGGAAAAGAAACTTTAGCAGTAAAAGAAGATAAGCGTTTAGATAGAAAGAAAAAACTTTAGAAAATATTAAAGCTAATTATGTGAAGCAAGCAGAGTTAGTAGTTACTACTCGAATAGATAAAGCAAAAGATAGCCCTGAACTTAAAAATGTCTTGTATACTTAATGAGCTAAAATTTACCAAGAAAAAGTTGAATCTGAAAAATTAAATACAACTAGAACTAAAGAGATTTTAAAAGCAATACGAGATACTACCTTAGAGACGGTATCTTTAGTAGCACAAGCAAGCTCTGTAGGCGGTATTATAGGCGGTTTGGTAGCAGGTGCTACTGGAGGAGGAGCGGAGTCCTAATGTAATAGGTGAAGGAGATGCTAATTTAGTGCGTATGGAGCGAACAAAAGATAAAATAAATCAAATAAATAGTTTAAAACATCAATAGGAAATTATGAAGATAAGAAAGACTTGCTTGAAAAAGAAAGGCAAGCAAAAATAGATACCAAAGCATTAGAAGAATTTTTAACTATACCCCCTAAAATTGATCAATTAAGTGAAGGGCAGCTAAGAGAGCATTTTAATGTAACTAGAGCAAAGGTTGCAGCGAGACCTGAATTTGCTCCTCCTGCTGAAAAAACTAATTTTGAAAAAGTTAAATCGGCAGTAAAAGTAGGAGTCGGTTATTTTGTTGAATCGCAATTTGGTGATTTAAAAGAAATATACGGTAAAAAAGAAGAAATATTTCAATCTTTTATAACGCCAAATGTTAGCAATAAAGTAAAACCTGAGCAAAATAAAACTCGTGAGCAAGCCAACATATGCAAGAGAATTTGTCACGTGGCAAGGGGGTTCGTTATGGTGCTAGCGCACCATCATCACAATCAACACCGAATGCTTCTAAACACCATGAATCTTCAAGAGGATTTTAATTGTTAATAAAGACTTATAATTAATATCTTGCCGCAGAGATGTTTTTAAGCGGTGCGGAAATACTAGGGGGAGCGGTGAATTTTGTAGCGATTGTTGGAAGAAGCTAGAGTTTATAGCAAGACTCTATTGTAGTATATGTGGACAAAGATTTAGTATAAAAATCTTAGATAACTGCATTTGTGGAAATTGTTATAGCAACAAACCTAATTATGAGTTTGCTCGCAGCTTATTTAAGTGTAATGAGCATAGCAAAAAAATAGTTCATCAGTTTAAATATCAAGATAAGACGATATTTGCTAAGACCTTTGCTAAGCTTTTATATAATAGATATAGCAGCGAGGATATAAAAGATATTGATTTAATCATACCTGTACCTACGAATGTATAATCCTGCTCGTATTTTAGCTATGGAAATTGCAAAAGTTACCGATAAAATGTTAAAAGCTGAGATTTTAACTAAAGCAAAATGGACTAAGTCTCAGACTTTTCTCTCACGAAAACAACACAAAAATAATATAAAGGGTAGTATCAAATTTAACACAAAGTATAATATTGAAACATCTTATTAGTCGATGATGTCGTTACCACTGCTGTTACTATAAATGAATGTGCTAAAATTTTACGACAAGCCGGGGGTGGCGTTGGTAAAAGTCTTAAGTGTTGCTATGACATAACGTTATTGCAAGGGGACATGGTTGTGTGTATCGAAAAACACACTCGATGTTATCCTTTGGCTTGAACATGGGATCCAAAAAATAATAAAAATTTTTAGTATTTTTAACTGGACCTCATGGTCAAGGCACGGGGTAACACAGAAGGTAACTTATGCAAAATGAAATAAAAAAAGTTTGTGTTATCAGTGCGGAAGTAATGGGTTCAGGGATTACAGCGTTAATTGCTAATTCCTCTTATAAAGTAGTGCTGCTTGATATTATTGCTAAAGATTCCGATGATCCTAATAAAATAGTTAACACCGCTAAAGACAATTTGCATAAACAAAAACCTCCACCTCCACCTTTATCTTTTCCTGATAAAGCAAATTTCATTACCATCGGTAATTTAGAATATGATTTAGATTTAATTAAAGAATGTGATTTAGTGATTGAAGTTATTGGTGAGAAGTTAGAAATCAAACACCAATTATATAATAAAATTATTCCTTATCTTAAAGAAGATGCAATTATTGCTTCTAATATCTCTACATTACCGCTTGAAAGACTCAAAGAGAATTTACCAGATAATATTAAATCTAGGTTCGTTATTACGCATTTCTTCAATCCGCCAAGATAATATGGAACTGCTTGAGTTAATTATAGACCCTATGATAAAGGCTGAAGTAATAGAAAGAGTATCAGAGTTCTTAACGAAAACGCTTGGTAAAATTATAGTAAAATGTAATGATACGCCTGGTTTTATTGCTAATAGAGTAGGGTATTTTTTACTTGAATTAGTAGCCCGTAAAGCGATAAGTCAGAATCTTGATGTTGCTACTATAGATAAAATATTTACTACATTTTTGGGGCTGCCGAGTACCGGAATTTTCGGTTTATATGATCTAATCGGGTATGACGTAATGAAGTTCATTTCAAGTTCATTACTTGCCTCTCTTCCTGCAAATGATGCTTATCATAAAACAATATGTAAAGACCCTTGTCTTGATAAGATGATAGAGAAGCAGTTAATTGGACGTAAAAGTGACGGTGGATTTTATCGTTTATCGGTATCAAATGGCAAAAAGATTAAAGAAGTTATCAATATAAACGACTTATCATATAGTCCTGTTCAAAAAGTAGATATTTTAATCTTGATGCGCTTCTTGTAAGTGATTCGGTTTACGGTAAATTTTTTACTGAAATTATCACGGAATTTTATGTTTATTTAGTAGGTCTAGTTTCGTCGGTTACGGATAATATTTATGATATCGATGCTGCCATGAAGCTTGGTTACAGCTGGAAATATGGTCCATTTGAATTATTGACTATAGCGGCTAAAAACGGTTGGAATTCGGTAATTAAAAATGCCGATTTAATGCATATCCCACTTCCGCAATATTTAGCCAATAAAGAATATCAAAAAATCGATAAACAAAAATTTAATTCTCACAAAGATATTTTACAAGAAAGTCAGATAGTATTAGAGAATAGCTCGGCAAAATTAATACTTTATCAAGATGTTTTGATTTTTGTTATTACTATAAAAATGAATTGTTTAAATCATGAGGTGTTTTATTTACTACAAGAAGCAGCAAGTAAAGCCGAAAATGACGGTAAAAATCTTTGTATTTATCCGCAAGGAAATAATTTGTCTGCCGGTGCTGATTTAAAACTTCTTCTGTCTTATATTGAAGGAATTTTCACGATCTAGAGAATTTACTAAAGTTGGGATAGTGAACCATGCTCCACTTAAAATATTCCTCTGTACATGTTATTAGCTTGTGGTCTTGGTGTGGCACTTGGATGTGGATATGAGCTGTTATTGCACTCAAGCTTTATTATAGGAAATCAAGAACTTAACGCAGGGCTTGTAGAACTTGGTGTTGGTTTAATACCCGGGTGGGGCGGTGTTACCGAAATGTTTGCTGGAAGTAATGGTAATAAAACTGCACTAATTAGAAATATCAGCAATATTATAGAGCAGAATAAAACAAGTTCAGCCGGATTACTTGAAAGCAGATTATGATGTAGAGAATATGCACGTAATATTATATTTTAGAGGAAGCTTTAAAATTAAACCTACCTAAAAAGATATTACCGATTCCGCATAAAATTACTTTGCCTAAAATAAATTTAGCAACAGCAATAGATACATCAAAATATAACGATCTACAAAATAAGGTGCTTAGCAAATTTCAAGATATTATTGATACACATAATGAAACAAATGAAGAAGAGCTACTTGCCTATGAGTAGGAAATATTGTGAGAACTTGTAAAAGATCCAAAAACTATAGAGAAGCTGAAAGTAATTGTGGGATAAACTCCTACTATGTCATTTCTGCGAAAGCAGGAATCCAGAAAAAGTAGTCTTAATATTGACAAAATAAACCTAAAAAAACAAGTTGTTTGTAGGTTTTACTGGATTCCCGCTTTCGCAGAAATGACATAAAAACCGTGCGGGTAATGTTACTCCACAATAATATTGCCTATAACACCACGATAGTAAGTTTGAGGGTCGTACATAGCTTCACTGTAAATAGCAGGAGTAGAGAATATGCCCTTATTAACTGCTTTGATTTTATACTGATACGTCATTTTTTGATCAGAAATAGTACCGAAAATCATAACTCTATCATCACGATTATTTATATATATCGGTTTCCATATAATTATTTCCTGCGTGCGTTCTAATATATTTATGTGGTTGTTATCCGGTAAAAGCTCGAAGCCTGCCGGTAATAAATCAAGTAGAACCATATTGCTCAAGGTTTTATTACTACCTGAACGCATGGTGATTTCCACCGTAATATTATCACCTAATTTTACTTTGCTAACCTCTTTATTATTTTCATCGAGATATTTTTTTGTTATTTCTATGCCTTTAAATATCTCTTTATGTTCTGTTAATTGCTTATCATAGCCTGAAGTTAAAAGCTGATAGAAAAAGCCGTTACTTGAGGATGTTAAGTCGATATTCTTATTTTCTACCGACAGCTCAGCAATCATCACTTTATTGCCTGTTAAAGTAACTTCTTTATCTGTAGAGGTTACTTTAATAGTAGCCTCATCTACATGATGTATTTTATCGGCATAGGCAAGACTTGCCATAATAGCATAGCTTGCGGATAGGCTATTATAGTTATCTTTAGCAAAAAGAGCGATATCCTGTACAATGTTTGGGTCAAAGTCTTTTAACCGTTCTGGAAAATGCATAGAAATTAAGTATAAATACTGACTATATTTTATTAGAGGATTGTAATACTGATAGTCTGTTTTTGATATAGGTTTATTTAGAGTAATCTGTCTAATAATTTCTCCGCTTCTTCATTTATTTGCAGCATTTTATAGCTAGCTGCTAAATAAACGCTAGTCAAATCATCTTGCCATGTATTTTTATGGTACTCGTCTAAATATTTTAAAATATTTGCAATATAGCTTGTAGTAATAACGCTGTTTTGTGTCAGGATATAAACCGCATATGCCTTTTCTCTTGCTTCATCTAAGGAGTTTATTGATCTGTTAGCCATATTCTCTAAATAGTAAATACCTTGATTAAATGTATCACTTGGAACGGCTAAATATCTAGTTGCTCCCTCGCTTAAGAAATGCATAGCATAAACGGAAATAAATGGATCGGAATCGTTATTAAAATTGTTCCAATATCTCTAAATCCACCGTCATAATTTTGACGTTCTGATAAAGTTTGGAATATTTTTGATAATGATTCATCCATTTTTTTACGATCAGTTTTAAGAATCTGAACTCGCTCTTGTGCATTATATAATAAAATATTGGCAAAATTTTGGCTTATTAATTGTTCAGTGCAACCATAGGGATAATTATCTAGGAAATCTTTAAAGCCAGAAATAATAGCTAGCGGTGATTTAGAAGCGGAAATTTGTAGTTTAGCAAATTCAGGATATACATCCCGTAAGATTTTTAAATTAGCCTTGTTGTCTGTAATAAAGCCTGTATTAACTGTTGTAACGTTCGGACTAGCAGGGCGAACGCTCGTAGTACTAGTTAATTCGGAGCTATGTACTACTGCCATAGATATTATATCCGGCTTTAGGTGATTTATAGAAGCCACAACCTTTAAATCTGCCGAACCGATTTGATTTTTGCAGGAAGTGTTAATCCAATATCTTGTTTATGTTTATAAATGCCCGCAGTAAACGGTACTACTGCATAGCTAAACGGTGATATAAAGATTTCCGTAGCTTCTATGTCTCTTATAAATTGTACATTTACATATCCTTTACCCTCAAAGCCGTCAGGAATTTTTATTTCTTGAATGCTATTATTTGCATCAGCTTTAAACCATTCAAAATTATGTACTTTATCGGTCTCGATAGTAATTAACCCATAACCTGTATAAGGAGTTATAATATTTAAAAGAATAGTATCGCCGGCTTTATAATCATCTTTATCAAGTTTAACTTTTAAATTTGCTTTGTCTGTTAAATTAGCCGTAACATTTCCTTCACCTATTACCGAAAATTCAGCTTAGGCAAAGATTGTATCTTCTGTATCGGTTAAGTAAATAACGTAATCGCCTGCTTCTTTAGTAGGCACTTTATAAATATAACTTTCGTTTGCCGTGATATTAATTTTGTCAGAAGATATATTAGTCTCAATAGGTACTGAACTGTAAGAATAATTACCGTTACTATCTGCTACTAAGTTATTTACATAATTAATCTTTTTTAAGTTAAGAGTTAAATTAGGTGCAGCTACTTTTTCTGCTTTATTTGATATGGCTATGAATTCTATTGCCGCGCTTGTTTTTGTCTTAATATATTTTAGATCCGCTATTGTTCTAAATCCTATAATATAAGGCAGAGGTGACACTATAAGCGATTTGCTTGCGTTTACGCTTCTTCCTGAATCAGGCTCAAATCCTTCTGTTGAAAATGTTAGATTAAAAGTAGCGTTATAATATTTCTCAAGGTTAAGGTCAAAGTTTGCCGTACCTTTAGAGTCGGTAGTAATATCTCCTAAACGTAAAAACTCTTTATTTCCTTTGCTACTATAAAATTTATATTCTTTAAATCTAGGTACGAAAAACTCGGTAGGTCTAATATCAATAAAGCCGTTGACTTTTCTATTTTCTGCAGGAGTGCCGTAAAGATTTATGAGATTAACGGTTGCTTTAAGATCTTTTGGATTCCTCCATAGCTCATCTTGTGAGTTATTGAAGTTTATGTTTATTTTCATGCAGTCAGGCTGAAAATCACCAACCCTGACAGACACGCTATTAAGATAGTTATTGCTGCCTTTATCTCCTACTAAATATAAGCTTATATTGTATAAGCCGGTTAAGGCATCATCAAGCGTTGAGAATAAATATTCGCCGAATCCTTCTGCATCTAGAACTATTTTACTTTTATCTATTACTTTTCCTCTAGGGTTAGTTACTTGTATTTCTAAAGGTAAGCCGTCAAATTTTCCTTGCCAGTCGGTTTGTTTGAGCATAATGCCTATGTGACCTTGCTCGCTTGGTCTATAGATGCCACGATCGGAAAATAAATAAGCTTTTAACCATTGATCAGAACTAACGGCTCCTGCTACATCAAACCGAGAATAATTAACTTGTCTATCAATTCTACTATACGGCATAAATGAAAAATCATCCTTAGTAGTGAATATATAAGCCACGGGAGTTTTTTCTTTTGAAAAATCATTTATATTTGATAAAACGGCATGTCCTTTACTATCGGTTTTGCTGCTTACTAACACCTCACCGTTAAGTCCTATAATATCTGCTTTTACGCCTCCAGCCGGTTTACCGTTACTGATATAAGAAACAAAGATATGATGCATCCCGGTTTTATCGGTTTTTACTATACAACCAAGATCGGTAAAAAATTAATCTTTTATCTTGAGATATAATGTTATTATTGTCTTTAGCATAAACTTTTGCTAGAAATAACCCCTTGGAATAGCTGCCTGCTTCTTCTACATTAAAATATTTACTGAAATCTAAATCGGTATAATGAGGTAAATTTAAATTTTGAGAGTTCACTATTACTTCGTCTTGAAATACCTCGGAAATATTATACTCATTAAAGGTATATTCATTTATAAAAGTTGGGTTTTGGAAAATATTATATCTATTTGTTTGGCTGATTAAATGATTAACTTCTTGCTGATTACTCTTATCGATTTCTAAATATAATTTATCTATGCCAAGTGAATATACGGGCAGCTTTCTTTCGCCAGCTAATGAAAGAATAGAACCGTCGTACATTAGCTTAACTTCTTTAGGGTTACCCGGTATTTGTACGATTTGAAAATAATCTGAGCCGAGTGTTAAATTATCCGATGTTTTAACACCTTGATTTACTTTAACAAGCAAAGCTCTTGAGGCAAACGTATCTACTTTAAAACTATGCATAGTAGTAATGCTTGGGACGGAAGATAAAAGCTCAAAATTTATTTTTTCACTCGATTTAAGAATATCATCGGTTATTTCTTTCGGATTTTGCCATTTATAGTTTTTTTGCCTGCAACTCCTAAGAAAGCCTGCTTATCCTGCGGAAAAATAACTCTAAATGTTTTTTTATTTCCTCACCCGACACCGGTGTATTTGTGGTAATTATAATTATCTGTTCCGGTTTTAGTTTATCATCTTTAACAATTGTAGCAGTACTATTAGTGATTTTTAAATATGAGGATAGACTTGGAATTAATACATTTTCTTTATAAGAATATCTTATGTTATTTGGCGTCTTATTATTTTGATCTTTTACATTGCTTCCGTATTATTGGTATTGAATTTGATAGAAAACGGTAATTTTTCTTTAGTTGAAGATTTTATAAACTCTATTTTCCTCTAGAGTGTTAGGATCGATAGGATAGTTAAAAGCTATTTTAGTTTGAACGAATTTTTTGGAAATATCGATATTATCCTGTAGATAATTCATTTCTTTAATAATAGGAAGTAGTGGTAAAATCGTGAAACTTATATTATTACTTTTTAAACCGACAAAATTAGGGAATATATAATCTTCGATAGTAATCTTATAAGTTTGATGAGCTACAAAATTGCTTTCTGGAGTAAAATTTATGTTATACCACCAGCCAAATCACCATTCTCCTTTAATATCAGATGAAATAGATATGTAATTATTTATTTTTTTTCCGTTAAGCCCTAGCTCTCTTTGTGGCTTTGTACACCATTCTTTAATTCTAGAGTCGCAAAGGTCAATATTTAACGCATTTTGTCCTGCTAACAGATTTTCGTTAGTTAATTTAAAATATAAAGGTATTTTTTCGTTAAAGCTTGCAGCAATTAGTTGTAAATTTATTAAACATACGAAAATAGTAAATACAAATTTGCGGAAAATATTTTTCATATCTATAGCTTATTATTTATGATCACTTCAATTATATATAAATAAAATTAAGTAAAGTAATGAATAAGGATATTTTTTTCAATATTCAGCAAAAATTTTTTTGTTATTTGGACAAGAAGAGTGTTATGAGATTATCATAATATTCGGATTTACTATATTAGGAGGCAACTATTTGCACAAGCTATGTGTGTATTACTTTTCACTACAATTTTAAATATATTGTTAAAATATATATTTGAAATAACTTTGAATCCTGCTCTAAATATTAAAGGTTTTGCTTTCCCTAGCGGTCATATGAGCAGCGGCGTAGTATTTTACGGTTGGTTGTTTGCAAATATTATATATTCCTTATTAAAATAATAGTAGTGACTTTAACCGGTATGGGATTTGCGCTGATTTATAAGGGCTATCATTATCCGGTTGATATTATTGCATATAACAATTGGAATAATGGTTATTGCTGTTATATATAGTGTAACCAAAGAAGAGATTATTCAAAAATACCCTTATATGTTTGGAGCGTTTTTATGGCTATTAACCGTACCGATGGTAGCTTATCTTAAAATTATTGACGTGCATTGTCTTGCTTGGGTATGGACGGTATTTTGGGGATTACTCGGTTTTACTATTTCTGGACGACTGTTTTATAAATATTTTGATTTTCCTCAATCAAAAAAATCGTTTTATTAATTTAGCTATCATTGTTGCTTCAGTAGCTTTGATTGCATATATTAATTATCTATTCAAACAATATTTGGGATATAAGTTTTATTTAACTTGGTTCTTAATAGGTTTTAGTTTTCCACTATCGGTGAGGTTATGCCATATTCATATAAGATCAACGTATTAGTATATGAAGTGAGTTAAGTTGCACTTCGTTTCCTTATTTATCGTATAAAGCGAAATTTCCTATTGACTTTTATATAAAACAGTATAAGTTTCTTTACAATTTAATTTTTTATAAAGACATTATGCTCGGCTATGAGAAAGAACAAAGCAGCTTAAATCGTAATCAAAAAGAAGCAATAGGTTTATTATCTGTTGGTACATTTCTTGAATATTTTGACCTTATGCTTTATGTACATATGGTAGTAGTATTCAATGAATTGTTTTTGCCAAAGGCTTATCCAAAAGTAGTTTTTATTTATTCTGTATCTGCTTTTTGTTCAACATATTTATTAAGACCTTTTGGAGCTTTTTAATATTTGGTTGGATAGGAGACGCTATAGGACGTAAAACAACAATTATTACTACCACCTTTTTCAATGTCTATATCTTGTTTAGCATAGATGATGTGAAGAAAGATGAGTCTCCCAAAAGACAAAAAATTGACCTCAGTCGAAATGATTTATTGTTGCAGAAAATTAAGAATAATGATCCTGAAATTGTTCGTGTAGAACTACCTTATGAAGAAGATAGTAGTTTTTTGTCAATTGTAATTAAAACTTTAGAGAAAAATACTGTAGTAAAAGAAATTGATTTATATGGCAGCAACCTTAGTAACGATGATATAAAAAATCTAAGTAAAATTGTAAAGTTAAATCAAATATCACATTTAAACCTGAATTCTACTTCTTTAGATAGTGAAAAAATAAAAATTCTTATTGATGCTTTAGCCGATAATACCTCTCTTGAATATTTATCTTTAAATTCTATTGCGCTGAAAATAGAATATTTAAGAATATTAATAGATGCTATTAAAAACCACCCTAATTTAAGTTCTTTAGCATTATAGTAGTGAAGTAGGAAATAAAGGAGCAGCAATTATTAGTGAGTTGTTTCATTCAAAACTACCGTTAAAATACTTAGATATAGGACAAATGAATATTACTGCCGAAGGGATAGACGTTATCGCAAATAATATTAGCAGTGCAAAATTAATGTCGTTAAATTTAGGGTATAAGAACCTTAGAAACGAGGGAGTCATAAAATTACTGCATGCTTTAATGGCTAATCAATATATTAAAGAATTAATATTAAATGAAACAAGAATCTCCGAAAAAAGTGCAGAAGTAATTGAAAATTTTTAACCTCACATCTATTGATACTTTAGATTTAAAACAAATAACTTAGGAGATGAAAATATATAGCATCTGCTTTAAAATTAAATCCATGGTTAAAAACTCTAAATCTTAATAACAAGAATTTAACCCATAATAATATAAAAGAACTTACTACTGCATTAACCGAAAATAAAGCGTTAGAAACTTTACTCATAAGCAATAATATTGAAATAGGAGATCTAGGTTTTGAAGCAATAGCGAACATGCTACAAAAAAACAATTCTCTAAAAAAATTAGCGCTTATGAACATTAAATTAGGAGATCTAAGAGATAATAACATAACCAATTTGGGTGCGGAAAGCTTAAAAAGCATTCCAGGTAACATGACGATTTTAGTAGACGGTAATGATATTGATAATTCAATATTTGAGAAAAGCGTTGAGGCTTTAGGAGAAAAGAATTAAAATTATAAAATAATATTTATATGGCAAATCTAACAAATGCACAGAAAGAAAGGTTAACAGTAGAGTGTGTTAAATATGTAGATAGCCAGACAGTAGAGGAATCATAAGAGATAAAAAATCGAGAGAGGCTTTATTAAAAAGTATTATATTAAACGAATCTATATCTGCCTTAAAAATCCTTACTGAACACTATAAGAAAATACACAAAAATAATAGTGAAACCCTGGATGAAAGTTTTGAAAAATTAGCAGTTCTAGCGGTTTTAGCAAGTAAAACAGAAAAGATGATTCCAAAACAACTTGTTCCTTATATGGTATTTCATGTTGGATTTGCTGACGAGAATCCTACCCACGGGCTATTCAATGACAACAACAACTCAAATCTGCAGAATTTTGCATATGCTTTCCGTACTCGACTTAACTCAAAGATTATAAAAGAAAATGATACTCCTTTACAAAATAGACGCTTTGATGCCTTAGGTAGGTTAATTCTATAATAGCCAATGTAGTGCCGTATGTTTTGACGGCAAACAAATTTTAGTAGCGTTCAACGAATTACATAATTCTAGTGTGAACACAAATAAAGTTGAACAAATTGAGACACATACCACAAAAGTCTTTAAATATTTACAAGATTATGCTACTTACACAGCTTTACCTACAGAAGAGCAAAAAAATTTTCTACAACAACAAAATCTATCTACTCAACGAAAAGCGCTACTTCTAGATGTTGCACAATATTATTATAAAAATAATAGTGACCATAAGGATATATTACCACGTATTTTGCAAGAGCTAGAAAAATATCCGAATAATAATCAAGAGGTTCAACAAAAAGTCTGTAATGTAACCAGTGTAAGTCCAAAAGTAGTGAAGGCAGTAGCTAGAGCTAGAAGAGATTTGATGAAATGAGAAGATGCATTAAACCCTGATACTATTGATGCAAGTAAAAAATTTGTCCATTCAATTATTGAAGCTATAAAACAACCATATAAAATTGTATTAGATGGTCCACTTAGCTATAAAGCTTATGCTGAAATGAGAATAATACAGTATATGAAAGCACAACTTCCAGATCGTGATAATCAATTAAGTGCAGAAATATAATACATAGGATTGTCTAAATTTTGTTGTATTAGTTGTGATTTAATTATAAATAAAGCAACGAAAAATGTAGATTTGCATTTTACTAATAAGAGTAAACAAAAACACTTAATACCGCTTAATATTACTACTAGCGGAGGAAATGGAGTAGGATATGAATGGGATTTAATAGATGTTATAAGAAAAAATCCTGACTGGTTAGAGGATTTGCTAGGTAAAACAGCATATGCAAAATATAACGCTTTATCAGAACAGGAGAAGAAAATAGCAATTAACGGTATAGTAAGATATATAGGCAAAGGGGAATTAAAGATTAAGGACACCCTGCTTAAAATAAACCCGGAGAAAGAACAGAGCAAAGATAAAGAACATGAACCTTTGAAAAAACAGAGACAAAAGCAATTGACTGCTGACACTTCTTCTATTGAAGCTGAAGCAAAAAATGAACCTAGGCAAAAGATAATTGCTGCTAAGTACAACGGAAAGCTTTAAACGATCAGTCACAAAGCAATATCTCAACTGGGAGATAACTCTATATAGAAGAAAAATCTTTATTTCGCGAGAATAAATGTGTTTCTTTCTTGCTTAAATCTCACTTGGTAAAGTTAAATCCACCTCGCTTAAAATATAGTCCGTTCCAGCTTACGGCATTTAACTAAGCCTTTAAGTTCTTGATCCTTTACATAGGTAATTGTGTTTAAGAAGTCAAGATAAGAGCTAACTTTTTGGCTTTTCCTTGTTTTACAAGTCTTTTATAAAAAGGTTTAACTGCCGAATTATATCTTACAGACGTAACAGTGGCCATATATAATGCTGCCCGCATCGTTTTTCTACCACCTTTAGTTTTTGCTAACCTAACACTTAAACCTGAAAAGCTTGATTTTATGATGCGTCCACCGTTTGATTCATTCATAAAGGTGAAAGAAATTGAAGAATGGCGCACCCGAGAGGAGTCGAACCCCTAACCTTATGATCCGTAGTCATATACTCTATCCAATTGAGCTACGGGTGCCTAAGTTTGAAGTACTTATTTCTAAGCCTTATTTCTTGTTGCTAACATACGAAGAAGCATATATAAAAGCATAGTATTTGTCAAGAAACATAAATTGTTCTTATGTTTCTCTGAATAATAAAATATAAAAAATTACAATTAATAATTGCATTATCATATTATATATTGTATATAGAGGTTCATAAATTGATATGAGAAAAAAATGAATAAAATTAATCATAATTTACTTACTTTGGATTAATATGACTGCACAAGCAGACAATATATCAGAAAGTGCTAAAAAAAATTTAGCAGTAATTAACTCTTGAAATGTTGAGGAAAAGTGGTAGAAAGGTAATGTAATAAATTGTAAGTCGGGAGCAACTTTATTAGAAGAAACAGAAAAATATAATTCTCCTAAGTTAAAGCGTTTGACTCATTGTAGTTGTTTTGCGTATGCTGCTAGTGCAGCCTTGGGGTTTCCAAATCAGTCTCTACCATCCTGAAAGCGATAAAATTTTTATACCTTACTTTATCAAATAAGAAAGCTGAGTGGCTTGAAACAGATCTAATAAAGAACGGATGGCATTTTGTTAAAGCAGGAAATCGTGATGATAGTTTTATTCAAGCACAAAAATTTGCTAATCAAGGATATTTTGTTCTATCGGTATATAACAATGCTAATCCAAAAAGAGCAGGGCATATTGCCGTTGTAGTACCAAGTAGTAAGGATATAGAGAAAATAAAAAATGAAGGACCGGACACGGCTCAAGCTGGTAATATTAATTTTTCCTGTAGCTCTTTGAAAAAGGGTTTTAGGAATAAAAAAGATGCATTTAAAAACAACGAAATAAAATTTTATTATTATAAAATATAACAGATATCAGTAAGGTAACCGGACAGTTTTTATTCTATGTCATTCCCGTGGGGCATTGCCTGTATGGATCGATTTCCTGTTGTCATACCGTGGCTTGACCACGGGATCCCTAAATATGATAAAAAAATACTAGTATGTTTAACTGGACCCAGCAGGTACAGGCTACAGGGTGACAATGGTGGAATCGATCTACGCAGGCAATGTCCTCCTGCAGCAGCGGGCATCCCCAGTGTTTTAAGTTATTTTTTTGGATCCCGTGGTCAAACCACTGTATGACACAGTGGATTTTACTGATTCATGCAACAATGTCTTGCAGGAATGACGCCGATTTATGCAACAACGTCCCTGGTTTGCAGGAATGACATAATCAGCTTTTTTAGTTATTGGCTATTTTAGAGATTTATGCAACAGCATATACCCATGAAATTTCTATGGATCCACTTTAGGAGTTTCGCTGTCTTGGTAAGTTATCATACACAAGATGAGCTAAGCCGGCTATTCTGTTTACTATCCCTGCTGTATTTTCATAAGCAAATTTTGCTGCTTCTATTCCTGTATAAGTCGTATTTTTTAATAACTCAAATGTGTTCTCCGGTGAATATGCAAGAGCTGTTCCAACACAAATCCCCAGAGCAACTGTAGGATGAGCATAAAATCTCCATGCAGCCGTTGATATTGCTGTTTTTACAAATATTCGCATGATAATCTAATATATCAAGTATTGACAAAGTACTTACATTCTTTATAACATTGAAAATGTTTGTATTATGAGTATCAAACTAGATTCTTACGAACAAGATATTGAAGATAATTTTGAAAAGCAGCAAAAAATTGATGATAGAAGTGAAATAGTTTTGCTTCAAAAATTTGCAAAAGCACATCTTAGTAAAAAAAGATCTGTTACTATTAGGATTGCAGAACATGACATAGAAGCAATAAAAATTAAAGCTTCTAAGCATGGTTTGCCTTATCAGACCTATCTTAATATGCTAATTCATTCAGACACTACTAAACTCTAAATATATGACCAAGTATAGGTATAATCATGCAAAGAACGTTAAGTTATTGAATGAGCGTGGTGGTATAGGCTTTGAAGAAATAATACAGTCGATTGCTGACGGTAATTTATTAGATATTAAATTACATCATAATCAAGAGCAATATAAAGGTCAAAAAATTTTATATGTTCAAATGATTGCGCAAGTATATGCAGTACTTTATATAAAAGGTTATAAAGATGCTATTTTCCTGAACACTTTATTTCCTAGCAGAAAAGCAAAAAAGGAATTTTTAAAAGATAAGAAATAATATATGCGTTTTATAGAAGAATTTATAAATAAAGGATATTTCCATCAATGTACCGATTTGGATCGGTTAACTGCTATAACGAAAGAAACAAAAATAGCTGCGTATATAGGCTTTGACTGTACTGCTACATCACTCCACATCGGTAGTTTAATGCAGATAATGATTCTGCGATTGCTTCAGCAGCACGGGCATAAGCCTATTGTAATTATCGGCGGCGGTACGAGTAAAATCGGTGATCCTACTTGGAAAGACGAAGTGCGCAAAATTTTAAGCAAAGAAGATATAGCTAAAAATGCCGAAGGTATTAAAAAATCTTTGTCGAAGTTTATCAAATTCGGTGACGGTAAAAGTGATGCTATTATGCTGGATAACGCAGAGTGGTTAGATTCGTTCAATTATCTAGATTTTCTACGGGATTTTGGTAGCTATTTCTCGGTAAACCGTATGCTGACTATGGATTCGGTAAAACTAAGGCTTGAGCGTGAGCAGCATTTAAGCTTCTTAGAATTTAACTATATGTTATTGCAGGCCTATGATTTTTACTATTTAAGCAAGCATTACAATTGCAGCTTGCAGCTTGGCGGTAGTGATCAGTGGGGCAATATCGTAATGGGAGCCGATTTAATTCGTAAAATAAGCGGCAAAGAAGTATTCGGTATGACGACACCGCTACTTACGACTAGCTCCGGTGCTAAGATGGGCAAGACTGCTGCGGGAGCGGTATGGCTTAATGAAGATTTGCTAAGCCCGTATGATTATTACCAATATTGGCGTAACTGCGAAGATGCCGACATAGTTAGATTTGCGAAATTATATAGCGAGTTCACTCAAGAAGAGCTTAATAGGTTTGAGAGTTTAGCGGCAGAAGATATTAATGCAGCTAAAAAACAGCTTGCTTATGAGCTAACTAAGCTTTGTCACTCGGAGCAGGCAGCAAAATCAGCTCTAGAAACTGCAGTAAAGATATTTGAAGAAGGACAAATCGATGAGAATTTACCTACCGTTGTTTTAGAGCAGGAAGTATTACAAGCAGGTATTAGTGCATATGAATTATTTTATGAAGCAGGGCTTGCTACTTCTAAATCGGAAGCACGCAAGCTTATAAGAGGGAATGGTGCTAAGATAAATGATAGATTAGTCGCAGATGAAAATATGATAATTAACACTAATTTCTTACTCGATAAAAAAGTTATAAAGCTCTCTGCCGGTAAGAAAAGACATATATTGGTTAGGGTTTGAATATTTTTCTAGAGTACCATGTTCCCTTCAGTTGTAGCATTATTGTATGGCTCAAATATATTATGTCTAATTGAAACTGTAACTTTCAATTAGACAAATTGTATATTTTCTATCTAATGGGCCCTTATAACATAAGTTAAATTCAAATTTAAACAGTAATGACTAAAATAAGGCTTGATGAATATTTGCTGCAAAAAGGTTTTGTAACAGATATTACCATAGCACGAAGTTTGATTATCCAAGGTAAAGTACATAATAAGCATGAGCAGTTAATTAAGCCTGGGATACAGGTTAATATAAATGACACCGACATTAAGGTAAAGCTACCGCAGCATAATTATGTTTCAAGAGGGGCATTAAAATTAATTGCCGCTTTGGATTATTTTAAAATTGATCCTGAAAATTTAGTTTGTATTGATATCGGTAGTAGCACCGGCGGTTTTACAGAAGTGTTACTTGAGCGTAAAGCAAAATTAATTTTTGCCGTAGATGTCGGTTATGGCGGACTTCATCCTAAATTACGCGATAATCCACACATTAAGGTGCTTGAGAAGACTAATGCACGATATTTAACCGATAAACAAATAATAACGAAGCCTGATTTAATTGTTTGCGATGCCAGCTTTATTAGTTTAACTACTATATTACCGACTGCACTAAATTTAGTTAAAGAAGATTGCATGCTTATTGCTTTAATAAAACCGCAGTTTGAGGTCGAAAAGCATGAAGTAGAGCAGGGAGGAGTTATTAAAAATCCTCTCTTACATCAAAAAGTATGCGATAAAATCAAAGATTGGCTTGAGAAAGAGCATAATTTTAAAATATTCGGTATAATAGCAAGTCCAATACTAGGAGCTAAGGGGAATCAAGAGTTTTTAATATGCGGAAAAAGAAAAACGCTTATTTTTCTATAGTTTATCCTTAATTTGAATTGTTTTAGTAATAATTGCATCTTCTAATGTATAATTATTTAATGTTTTTATAAATGCTTCACTTGCTTCTTTAATAAAATGTTTAAATTGGTATGAATTTGTAATTCTGCAGCTATTAGTATTTTTATTGAAACATTCTACTATATCCATATTAGGTTCGAATTTTTCTATTATATCTCCCAAATTCATGGAAGAAGGGCTAAATGCTAGCTTAATTCTTCCTCCTTTTCCTTTACTACTATTAATATATCCTAATTGTGCTAATCTATGAATCACTTTTATCAAATGATTAAGGGAAATATTATGGTACTCTGATATCTCTTTTACACTACAAATTCTTTCCGGTGTTGAAGCAAGATATATAAGGCTACGTAATCCGTAGTCGGTAAAACTTGTTAACTGCAAAAATTTTATTTATTTTTACCTTAAAAAAACGTCTATATAAGTCTAGTTACTATAATATGTATTTTAAATGCATATTTGTAGTAAAGGTTATATTATTCAAAAAGGAGTAATTATGTCTAGAACAACTATAGTGAGAGAAATAAGAAAAACTGCTGCGCTATTTAAGAATTTTGATATTACTAAATCTTTAAATTTTTATGGAAATTTAGCAACTAAATATGAAGCAGTGGTAAATGAATTTTTTAATAGTAAGGGTTTTAATACTGAAAAACCTGAGAAAGGAATACAGCCAAATGCAATGAAAAATTTTTTAAATCTTACCGGCAGTAGTATTCTAAAGGTTTTAAGTGCATATAGCGAAACAGATAGAAGTAGATCTTTTAGAAGTGATCCAATCCAAGCATTAGAGAATGATCATAAATGTAAAAGGGCGGTATCAAAAATTGTTGATACATGTAGGGCGTAATATTCCTTCAGAGTGATATCAACCTGTTGCTGAAGAGCTTATATCAAATGTAGATGAGGGTAACAAGCTGGTAACGTAAATATAGTAGGAAAGCATTTTGTAAGTGCTGAAAAGAAGCAATATGATGAATTAAAAGCAAAGTATAATATAGCGAGTTTGAAAGTCATAAAATAAAAATCGAAATAGAAAGTGCTGAACAAAAAGTAATACCGCACAAACATAGGCAAATTATTACTTTTAAAGTAGGAGAAAGATACAGTGAATTTACAGTTATAAAAACCGGTCATGATGAAGAAGGTCATTATTATGAATACTTAATAAAGAAAAATCCTAATGGAACTGTAACAAATTATCTATTTGATTCTGAAAATCATCTGGTAAAAGTACACCCTTCATATATTGAATCGGATATAGAAAACAATAAAGATCTCGTTCTTATCAGCGGCGGGTCGGGAGCAAGCCATTCTATTTCTAGAATTAATAGTATAACAAATGAAGAAAATGTTAAGCTGTCCGCCGTTATGCACATTATTCACTCTACTAGAAATAAAAACAGTGATACATTTCAATTAGATGCAGCTGTAAAAAAATTAACTGATATGGCCGCAATATGCGATACTGAAATTCACTATAAATTTTATACTCAAGATAGTTATAATAATATTAATGAGAACGATAATATACATTATCATACCGGTAGAATAGCTGAAGAATTTTTATTAGGCCTTTTAAAAGGTGAAACTGATGAAATTTGTGGGCCTCATTCTTTTAACGACCATGAGCAGCATATATTAGAAGCGAAAATGGGGGTGATGTGTATACTCAGATTCATGTATAAGCATTTTGTTCATCAGGAGGAGACTATGATTCATCTCTAAGCAGACCAGAGGGATTATCGAGTATTTGCCCCTTTATGAATATGTAGTTTTACAAAAATATAAAGTTAAATATTGCTTATATATTCTAATTAGTGTATTTTGGTTACGGATAAGCATTATAAAAATTATAGATAGGTGGGTTTATCCCACCTTTTTTGTTATAAATATCAAATATGCAAACTATTGAACAACAAATAACAAACGTAATAGAAGAATCCTTGACAGATATGGGGTTTGAGTTAGTTCTTGTGAAGTTTAAAGGTGTTAACCCTAAAGTAGTCGAGATATTGATTGATAGCTTAAACAGCGAAAAAGTATCTGTAGAAGATTGTACTAAAGCAAGTAGGACTATCTCCGCTATTCTAGATGTTGAAGATTTAATAGAAGCTGCATATTCTTTAGAGGTAGCATCAAGCGGTCTTGAACGTCCGTTAGTAAAGTTTGAAAATTATAATAGATTTTTAGAAAGAGAAGTTAAAATCAAACTTAAAGAATTATTGAACGGCAAAACTCGTTATCAGGGTAAAATAATTAAAGCCGAAAATAATAAAATATATTTAAAATGTGAGGAACAAGAAGTACTAATTGATTATGATTTAATTAAAAATGCTAATCTAGTGTTAACTGAAGAAGTATTTAAAAAATTGCTAAAGCAATAAGAGATAATATATGTCTAATGTAGGTAATGTAGAAATTTTACAAATTATAGATTCTGTGGCTCGTGAGAAAGGAATATCAAAAGAAATTTTGATTTCAACGGTTGAACAAGCGGTACAAGCAGCAGGACGAAAAAAATACGGTAATGAATATAATATTAAAGCTCAGATAAATAGGAAAACCGGTGAGATAAATCTTTTAAGGATCTTAAAAATAGTAGAAGATGTAGAAGATTACTTAACGCAAATCTCACTTGAAGAAGCTTTAATAAAGAATCCGGAAGCTAAAATCGGTGATGAGATATATGAATATTTACCGCCGATTGATCATGCTAGAGTATCGGCTCAAGCTGCAAAACAAGTTATAACGCAACGTGTTATAGAAGCTGAACGTGAAAAACAATATCATGACTTTAAAGATAGAAAAGGCGAAATTATAAATGGGATAGTTAAGAGAATAGAATACGGTGATATAATAGTTGACCTGAGTCGTGCTGAAGCAATAATAAAAAAAGATCAATTAATTAAGGGGGAGAATTTTAAACCTAATGATCGTATAAAAGCATATGTACAGGATGTAAGGCAAGAAACAAAAGGACCACAGATTTTCTTGTCTAGAGTAGATAACCAGATGCTAGTTAAACTATTTAAGCTAGAAGTACCTGAAATTCTTGAATCTATTATTCAAATAAAATCAGTAGCACGTGATCCCGGTTCAAAAGCAAAAATAGCGGTATTTGCTTCGGATAGTAGTATAGATCCCGTAGGCTCATGCGTAGGTATTAGAGGTAATAGAGTAAAAGCCGTAACAAATGAATTAAACGGAGAGAAAATTGATATAGTATTATGGAGTAATGATCTTGCACAGTTTATAGTTAATGCTCTTGCACCGCTTGCACCTGGGGAAATCACAAAAATTTTGATTGATGAGGATAGGCATAAGGTAGAAGTAGTAGTTTCGCAAGAAAATCAAAGTATTGCAATAGGTAGAAGAGGGCAGAATGTTCGTTTAGCTTCTCAGCTTACAGGTTGGAATATCGATATAATGACCGAAGAGCAAGAATCAAAAAGAAGAAATGAAGAGTTCTTAACTTCTACGGCATTATTTATGGAAGCTTTAGATGTTGAAGAAGTTATAGGTCAGCTTTTATCGGTAACGGGATTTAATTCAGTAGAACAAATTGCTAGTAGTGAGATTAGTACTTTAACAAGAATTGAAGGCTTTGAGGAAGAACTTGCCGTAGAGATTAAAAATCGAGCTATTAATTACGTTGACCTTAAGAATGAAAAGATTATCAAAAAGCTAGAGGATCTAGGAGTTGAGCAAGAATTAATAGATATATTAGAATTATCGCTTGAATTAATATTACAATTTGCCGAATATGGTATAAAGACCATAGAAGATTTAGGAGAGATGAGTGTAAATGAATTTAAAAATTTAGCTCCAAATTCTAATATAACGGACGAAAATATTAAATTGCTGATTAAAACTGCTAGACAGCATGGTGCATTGAAGGATAGTTAGTGGGTTGAATGTAGGGTGTATGTCATTCCTGCGAAAGCAGGCATCCAGAATAAATAGCTTAGTAATTACGGCGTCCTTGAAAAATAAACCTATAAAAATAAGTTTTTTTTATAAATTTTAGTGGATTCCCGCTTGCGCGGGAATGACATAAACGAGCCATGCGAGCAACGCCGCTTTTAGCTAGGAATGACATAATCAAGTAGTAGATGGAAAAAACAGAAACACAAAGGTTTTAAATATGACGGATAACCAGGAAATCAAACCCAAAAAGTTGACACTTGGCAATTCAAAATTATCGCTTAATAAGTCTTTTGACTCTCTTACAGGAGCTCAAAGCTTTGTTAATGCTAAATCTAAAACGCTAGTAGAAGTTAGAAAAAGCTCTACCGGTAGTGCTACTACCCTCTCATTAAATAAAGAGAGGAATAGCTTAGATCAAACTGTTATTGATGCTAATAAGGAAGAATTTAACAGACGTTTATCTATTCTTAAAAAAGCTGCTGAGCAATCTCAATTAAATGACCCTTCAAAAATAAGCACTTTAAGCAAACTTGCAAGTATTAACCAGTCTGCTAACTCCAAAATAGAACCGCTAGAAACTGATAAAGAAGTTGAACAAAAACAGCAAAATACCGAAGACAATAAAGTAGAAGTTAGTGCTAAAATCGTTCAAGATGATAAAGATATACCGTCACAAATACCTAAAAAGAAAGAAGAAACTTTTGTAAAGTCTCCTTTAGTAGGAATGCGAACACGTTACGGTATAGAATCAGAGAAAGAATTAGATAAAACAGCAGATAGTAAAATAATAGCACCAAAAATTAAGCTAGAAGAGCCAAAAAAAATCAAAAAAGCCGATCTTTTCAATATGCTTAGCGACGACGAAAGCGGCAGCTGTAGAACTAGAAGTCTTGCTTCTATAAAAAGAGCTAGAGAAAAAGAAAAGCGTAAATTAGCATCACAAGCACCTGAGAAAGTATATAGAGAAGTGACGATCCCGGAAGTTATCGGAGTCGGCGATCTTGCAAATGCTATGTCTGAAAGAGTGGCTGATGTAATTAAAGAATTAATGAAACTCGGTATTCTTGCAAATGCTAGCCAAACAATAGATGCCGATACGGCAGAACTAGTTGCAACAAATTTAGGGCATACGGTAAAAAGAGTCCAAGAGTCAGATGTTGAAAATGTTTTAATTAGTGATGATAAGGTTGAGGATTTAAGAACGCGTGCTCCGGTTGTGACGGTAATGGGTCATGTCGATCATGGTAAAACCTCATTGCTTGACGCTCTTAAGTCTACAGATGTTGCTGCAGGTGAGCTAGGCGGAATTACACAACATATTGGGGCTTATAGAGTAACTCTTGCAGACGGTAGAGCAATTACTTTTATTGATACTCCGGGGCATGAAGCTTTTTCGGAAATGCGGTCAAGAGGTGCTAAAGTAACGGATATAGTTATTATAGTGGTCGCAGCAGATGATGGAATCAAAACGCAAACGGTTGAGGCAATTAATCATGCGAAAGCAGCGGGCGTTCCTATAATTGTAGCTATTAATAAGATTGATAAGCCTGATATTGATATTGAACGTGTAAAGAACGAATTATATGTCCATGAAATTATCGGCGAAGAGGTAGGTGGTGACGTTATGATTATTCCTATCTCGGCACTAAAGAAAATTAACTTAGATAAACTTGAAGAAGCAATTTTATTAATTGCAGAAATGCAGGATTTAAAGGCAAATCCTTTCGGTTCAGCTGCCGGTGTTGTAATCGAGTCAAAAATTGAACAAGGAAGAGGAACGCTAACCACTATATTAGTGCAGCGAGGTACTTTAAGAAACAGTGATATTATAATAGCTGGTACTGCTTACGGTAAAGTTAAAAAGATGACTAATGATAAGGGACTAGAAATAGTAGAAGCAACTCCGTCTGTTCCTGTAGAAATTCAGGGGTTAAATGAAGTGCCTTTTGCCGGCGATAAATTTAACATAGTACAAAATGAGAAACAAGCAAAAGATATAGCCGAATATAGAATGCGTCTTGCTAAAGAAAAAAAAATATCTATTGCACCGCGTTCAAGTTTAGAAGATTTGTTTTTAAAAGCTTCCGGTAATAGTAAAATTAAGGAATTACCTTTAATTATTAAAGGTGATGTTCAAGGGTCGGTTGAAGCTATTTCAGGTAGCTTATTAAAATTACCGAGTGATGAGATAAAGCTTCGTATACTTCATAGTGGCGTAGGTCCGATAACGGAATCCGATGTATCTCTTGCACATGCTTCTTCGGCTATTATTGTCAGCTTTAACGTTAGAGCAGGGGCAAATGCCTTAACTGCCGCAGAAAAAGAAAAAGTCGATATTCGATATTATAGTATAATATATCATTTAATTGATGATATAAAAGCCATTATGAGCGGTATGCTTGAGCCGATCGTTAGAGAGCAGTATATCGGAAGCGCAGAAATTAGACAAATATTTAATATTACCAAAGTTGGCAAAATCGCCGGTAGCTATGTAACTAAAGGGATTATTAAGAAAGGAGCAGGCGTACGCTTATTACGTGATAATGTAGTCATTCATGAAGGAAAACTCAAAACTTTAAAACGCTTTAAAGATGAAGTTAAAGAAGTTAGAGAAGGATATGAGTGTGGTATAGCATTTGAAAATTACGAAGATATTAGAGAAGGAGACACAGTTGAAGTTTTTGAGCTAATTCAAGAACAAAGACAATTATAATATACTCGTTGAACTTCAAAAATTGCCTACATTATCATACAAGTACTGCGGCGTTGTTGCATGGATACTACTAAATCGTCATTGCGAGTAGTTGTAGACTGTATGGCAATCTCATGCAATAATAACAAACTCCTGAGATTGCTTCGTCAATTACTTCGTAATTTCCTTGCAATGACGAAAAGTTAGAACCACGCAACAACGTCCTGCTTTCGCGGGCATGACATTTAGTAGAATATCCCTTTTTGATTAATCAATTTTAAGTAAAATATAATAAAAAGTTAATAATTATTAGCCTTTATCTTGACCTCCTCATAATTTCTATTATAATGCAATGTTGATTATTGTAATCAGAAATGAGGAAAAATTATGGCCATAACATCAATTTTTAATAAGTTACAAAATTTAATCCCAAATAATACCTCTCCAAAGTCGGCCTCCTATCTTGCTAACGATGAATTTGAGTTTATAACTTTTCCTACTAAGCAAGAAGAAAATACTGATTTTTTAGCAGCGTTAGATAATTCAATTAAGCAGTATGACGAAAAAAGTGCAAGATGTAATAAAAAAATAGTAGAAGCTCAAGCTAAAGATCCTTTTTTAAATTCTAAAATAATCTTCCAAGAAGCAGTAAAAGGTCAGCCAGATACTCTAGGCATCTCTCAAATCAGATTTACAGATCTTTTAAATAAGCTTGATGGTAGTGAAAAAGTAACTAACACACCTAAAAGTAAAGGTTTTTTCAGTACATTTAGTTCATCATTAAAAACAGTTTATGATTCCGGAGTAAAGAGTTTTAATATTATAAAAAATACATCTAGTATTCTTTCTTCTAAAGTTGCTGAAACTTTTAATTTTGTGAGTAATAAAGTTTTTTCTTATTTAAATAATAATGCTGAAGACACATTTAATCTCTTAGATCAACTAGAAACTCTTCCTGATCATGAGTTAGTAGAAGCAATTTTAAACACGTCTGAAAATGCATTAGATGAAGTTTTTGAAAAGATAACATATAAAAAATTGGTAGAATTAATTAATAATATTTCCGATGAACAAGCACAAAAATTAGTTCATTATATTTTGCCGGAGCATTTTGAAAAATTAATGCAATTTATTCCATTAGATAAATTAAATACATATATCGATACTACCCTTTCTTTAGAAAAGCTTACCGAGCAGGAACTAAAAAAATTATCAGATGAGGATATTTCTGATGAACAGCTTGAAAATATAATTATTTTAGCAGGAGAAGAAAAGCTTGCAGAAAATTTTGATATTATTCCAAATAAAAATTTATTAAGAATCATGAGTCATATTTCAAATGATAAGCTAGCACCAATAATTTCGCACGCCTCAGATGAAAGTCTAGTAAGAATCATTGATATTATTAACTCGGATAATCATGATTTATCGAAATCATTAGTTGGGCAAATAATAGCCTTAATACACGACAAGAAGTGTGTAAAACAAGAATCAGGTGCAGTCTCTGATAGTGATTCCGGATTCTTTGATTATGAAGATGAAATAAAAGTATCAGGCAATCAAGTAGAACACTCTAATAGTGATTTTACTATGAAATTATCTTATCATTTTGGAGTCTTTAATTATGAAGATGATGTAGTATACTTATAATAAAGCTCTTATGTCATTTCGTTGATTATAGAAATCCAGTAAATGGATTCCTACTTTTAACTAGGAATGGCATAATTGATTGCGATTTTAGCATCAGGAGGGCGTATGTATAGTGGCTCGATAGAGCTATTTAATTTTACATCGCTCGACAATCTACTAGCAATATATCTACAGGTAACCCAAGCTTTAACTCGTGCAAAACGTGGCAAGGTTATTATATTCGGCAAATGCATAATTTGGTGATATATAAATTCAAGTCCGCTACCGCAACAAACTATATTTTCTTTCTCATTTGTAAGCAGTTTTATAGCATACTCGAAATCTATCAATAACGGCTCTTCTATTTGTCCTGATTTATGAAAAACTTGCATATAAAGCTGTGAGCGATAAGCGTTTAAAAAGACATATATTTTATCATAATCTTTAACTTGAGTTATGGCTCTAAAATAAGCATATTCAAAATTGCTAACCGCTACTGCTTTAATATTCTCCTTGGAAAATAATATACCTTTAGCACTAGCAAGTCCTATTCTAATGCCGGTAAAGCTACCGGGTCCGTTAGTTACAGCTAAATAATCTAAATCATCATATGAACATTTAGCTGATTTCATCACGTCTTCTATCATCGGCATTAGATTTTCTGCTTGCATAGAAGGACGTAATTCTTCTATACATGCAAGGATATTCTCATTTTCGGATATTGCTACCGATGCAGTATTATTGGCTGTGTCAAATGCTAGTATTTTCATAGATTATTATTTGAATAAGTCACTATGTGTACCGGTATGTATATAGATAGTGTACCAGGAAATTTTTGAAAAGCCCTTATGTCATTAAATCTTGATTTTAAAGATTTTTTTTATTATATTACTTTCTTCTTGAGTAAAGCTTTTAAGAAGCTTTACTCAACTGGATTCTCGCTTTCGCAGGAATGACATGGAATAAAATAGTAGAGGTTTGCAGAATCATATTAAATTAAGGTTTTTATACATTTCTTTATACGCAGAATATTTATTAATATTTATTGCTGATTCTTCTAATATTTTTATTGATTCTGCATTTAATGCTTTTTCCTGTGCTATTTTATGATATATCGCTTCTCTTACAAAATTCATAATAGTATCATTTTGCAGTGTGAACTTTAAGAAAATGATGTAATTCGTTTGGTATATCTATGCTTAGTCTAGTCATATTACATACTTATTTAAGTAATTACTTAAGTAAGTATATCATAAAATAAGAAAAATAAAAGTAAAAATATAGTCTCTAAAAATTATTTAAAGTATATTCAATAAAAGTTTGGCGTGCTTCAACCTGTCTATTATTATGAAATAAATATCTATTAAAAAAATAGTTTGTTAGAGCTAAAGCTTGCCGTTTTTCTTCTAATGTAATCTCACTATTATCTGAAAGTAAAAATCTTGGTAACATCAATAATTTATCTTTATAAGGTTTTCCTACTTCATATGATAATGCTCTAGCTGATTTAGGTGATACATAGATTAAATCAGTTGTAACATGGCTCACGCCGCACTTGGTAAGATCAAGCTTATAACCCGTCTCGGCAAGTAAAGCTAGCTCAAAATTAATATAATCACGAAAACAAAAATGCTTTGATAAATTATCTAAATAGTTAATTAGAAATGAAAAAAATTTAGAATGTTCTTCTCTTTCATGAAATAACTCTTTGATTAAAGATATAACGGAATTAAAAGCATATAATTTAGTTTTATTTGTGATAAAATAACCGGTGTAAGATTTAATGAGTTCACATTTAGCCATGCCAATATGTTCATGTAATCTTGCCTGCCAAAGAAAATCTATAATATTCCCTTCTTGATATATAAATTTACTTTTTTTAGAAAATTCTTTTACAACTCCTGAATATAAACCATGATTTTTAGTAAAAACCGTAATAATAAATGTATTTTCTTTCAAAGGTTTTTTAGCAATTATTACTCCTATATCTTTGATATTCATGGTTTTTTTATTAAATTGTTGTCATTGCAAGGAAAATTACGGAGTAATTGACGAAGCAATCCAGTAAAAAATGCTAATTTTTAGCATTTTTTTAATTATTTTCTGGATTGCCGTGCTCCTTTCAGTCGCTCGCAATGACGGTTTGATATCCGTACAACAACCCCATAGCTTCCTCAGAATTCCCTGTATATGATATATTCTTATACCCTAGTTTGATTGCAGTAAATAAAGCGGCGTGATCCTCTCCTACATTTACGGTAAGATCTAAAACTTTTTCTGGAAATTCTTTACTTAGAGTTTTAAACATGTAATCAATTGCTAGCATACCGTAATATTTTACGCTAGAGGCATGATTTGTTAATATCAGCTGTTCTTCTACACTAGATAAAAAATTACGTGCTTCTTCCAAATTTCTTATTTCATAAACTATACTCATTTAATTATCTCTTTTAGGTCCTTTAAATGTGAGACGGAAGATATAAAGTCATACGTTAAATTTTCAAATTTAGAGCAGATAATCTTATTAAATCCAAGTTTTACGGCTTCTTTTATTCTTGTTTCTGCTTTTGCGGTTTTTCTTATTTCACCCGATAAGCTTATTTCGCCGAAAAAGACGCTATGTTCGGGTACAGGGTTGCCGGTTGCAGCAGATATTAAGCTCGCTGTTACTGCTAAATCAGAAGCAGGATCGGCAATTTTAAGTCCCCCCGCAATGCTTAAATATACCTCATAATTAGCAAGATTCAGTCCTATCCTACTACTAAGCACGGCAAGTATCATTGATAACCTATTAGCATCCCAGCCCACCGCAGAGCGTCTAGGAGTTACCATATTTGAGGGTACTATAAGGGCTTGTACTTCCATAAGTAACGGTCTTGAACCTTCGATTCCTGCAAAAATAGACGTACCTATAACGTTCTGTTCTCGCTGCATTAAAAATAGTTCAGACGGATTTGTTACTTCAATAAGCCCGCTGCCGTTCATCTCAAATACTCCTATTTCACCCACACCGCCAAAACGATTTTTATATGAGCGTAAAATACGGAAATGATTATTATGATCTCCCTCAAAATATAGCACGGTATCCACTAAATGTTCAAGTATCTTAGGACCTGCTAGTTGTCCGTCTTTAGTGACGTGACAGCTTAATAAAATAATTATATTGTTTTGCTTAGCATAATTAACAAGCTCATTTGCACATGTACGAATTTGCGAAACAGTGCCTGGAGGCGATGATAATTCTTTTGTGGTAATTGTTTGAATAGAATCAATCACTATTAAATCAATATTATTTTTATTAGCTTCTATACTCGCAATAATATCTTCCAAATTAGTAGCTGCTAAAATATCGGTATTATAGTTAGTTAGGTTTAGCCTTATGGCCCTTAATTTTATTTGGTCTAACGATTCTTCGCCCGTTATATATAAGCAATTCATCTTTGATGCAAAGTTACTTGCTGCTAGCTGTAGTAACAAAGTAGATTTGCCTATACCAGGGTCTCCTCCTATTAATATAGCAGAACCAAGCACTAAACCGCCGCCTAGTACTCTATTGAATTCACCGATAGGGGTAGGGATGCGTAACTGCTCGGTTACATGCCCTGAAAGTTTATCGAAGTCTTGCTTGCTACCGACTTTAACAATTGCTTGATTTGTACTTATTATCTCTTCGACAATACTACCCCATACACCGCAATCAAAGCACTGCCCTGACCATTTAGGACTAATATTTCCACAGTTAGAACATATGTAATGTTTTTTGGTCATGTTTGTTTTTTAATGTCTTGTTATGCGGTTCTATGTCATTCCCACGAAAGCGGGAATCCAGAAAAAATAACCTTAATACAGGTACAAAATTACATACTATTAATAAAATAAAAATATAAAAACAAGTTTTTATATTTTATATGTTTTACTGGATTCCCGCCTGCGCGGGAATGACGGTAAAGCTCAAAACCAACAGCTTACTCTTACCATATAGTTTTTCACGTATAATTTCAATATTTTCATCTAAAATATAATCATCTGTTTTAGCCATCTCAATAACTATAATAGCACCGTCTTTGAGCCAATTATTTTTTATCAGCAGTTTCATTACTTTAGGCACTATATTTTTATGATAAGGGGGGTCTATAAAGACAAGATCAAATGATTTATTAGACATCTTCCCAAACTTCGCTTCTAGAGGTAATTTAGACGTTGATCCGGTACTCGCATCCTCACGTACTAGTGTGTACGCTGCGGTGCTGTGTTCCGTGTCTCCTTGAGATCCCTCTCTATAAGCTGGTTTAAAAAGATGTCTAGTAGCTTTCGTTAGATTTAAAGCATTAATATTAACAAAATTAACATTATTTTCAATGTTTAGAGATTTAGCAAATCCTTCTGCTATTTTTAATGAGGATGTATCAATATCAATTAAGGTAGCAAAGCCTGCTCCTCTTGATAGGCTCTCAAAAGCAAGGCTACCACTACCGGCAAATAAATCGAGAATGTGAGTATTTTCGTTAAATAATTTATTACCGGTAAACTCACCGGAGGTTAATATACTAAATATTGCCTCTTTGAGTTTACCGGTGGAAGGTCGATATTTGATATTTTTAGCGGTAGGTATAATTTGGTTTCTATATTTACCGGATATTATTTTTAACACTTATTTAGTTATATGCTTCTTTTATTGAGCGTGATTTTTTTTCGTCTTTTATTTTTGTGGCAAATCCTTTGCCTTGAGTGTTAGGCTTAAATTTTGCTGCGAATGTATTAGATTTTGCTTGTTGTTTTTCTACAGTTTTATCTTTCTTTTCTTTGATTTCTACTTTTGGCGTTGCTTGGTTTAAATTATTTTGTGCTTGTTTTAAAAGATCTTGTTCTTTGGCTTTATCAATATTATTATTTACATTATTTAAATTTTCTTCCCTTTCTTTAGATTTTTCTGTCTCAGCTTTTTGTCTTGCTTGTTGTTTTGCTATTACTAATTCATCAATATTTTTAGGAGGTGGTGAGATATATTTATCTATACTACTAGTTAAGTTTTCAAATGATTTCTGAAGATTGCGTAAAGGTTTTTGAGTGAGTTTATAAGTTCCGGTAGCGACTAGTCCTCCGGCCAAAATACCTGCGCCTAGAATGACAGCTTTAGTAGTAAGGGCCGTGCCGGTGACCAATAACACAGGCATTGCTACGAAAGGTGCAGCTGCTACTGCAAGACCGGCTACTACGGCAAGTCCTACTAAAAATTTTTTACTTGCTAAACAATTTGTTACGCGGCTAATTCCTGATGTAATACTTTTAGCAAGTTTTGTACAAAGCTGTCCTACTCCGGTTTTCAGAAACCAACCGCTTTTCTCTCTTGCATGAATTTTATCTTGTAATTTAGCATGTTCGTTAACATTGACAGATGTTTTTTTACCGTCTTTATCTTGATGATCTAAATTCCCTTTAGCCTCACCTTTAGTATTATGCATCTTTGTAGCATCGTTGATTTTTGCTTTATCAAAATCTGCTCCTTCTTTATTAATTCCAGCGAGATTTGCTGCTTTTAGATTCGCTTGTTTTAGATTTGCTTCTTTAAATATAGCCTCGGCTGCTTCCACTGCTTGCATATCGGCATTTTCCAACACTGCTTTAGTGAAATTGGCTTTAGTAAGATCGGCACGCTGCATAATTGCATTTTTAAAGTTAGCTTCCTTAGCATTAATATTTTTAGCAATAGCATCCGAAATATTTAATCCCTCGGCTTCTGCTTTTTCTAAAGTAGCATTACTTAACTTAGCAAATTGTGCAGTTGCATTAGTAAGTGTAGCGTTTGTAAGATCGGCATATTCAAGATTTGCTTTATCAAGCTGTGCTTTTGTTAAATCAGCGTTCTTAAGTTTAACACGTTGCATTATAGCTTCTCTTAAGTCAGCTTCTTTTAAAGATAGTATATTTTCAAATTCAGCATCGCTAAAATAGGCATTTCTTGCAGTTATGCCTTGCATGTTACATTGCTCTTTAAATTTTGCTTCTAATGCATGTGTTTTATTCATAAAAACATTTTCAAGATTAGTAGAAACGATATTTGCTTGATCTAGAAGTGCATTATTTAAAACTACCCCCTGCATTTGAACTCTTTGCATATCTGCATAGGCAAGCGATATACCGGTCAGATTAGAATTTTTCCATTCTGAATCTTTAATAATGAACTTTTCGGCATCGGCATTAACCATCATAACCGCATTAAATTTGCTATTTGTTACCTCTACTTCAGATAAATCTACTTTAGGCATGTAAGCTCTCGACATATCACTATTTTCAATTTTGCTCTTTTTAAGATCAGCAAAAAGAAATCCTGCGTTACGAGCCGTAACATTTTGAAAAACGGCATTTTGTAAATTAGCTCCTTCAAAATTAGTAAAATCTAAATTACAATTTGAGATTTTGACACTCTCTAAGTTGGCTGAAGCAAATAATGTATTCTTCAGGTTAAGATTAGTAAGAGTTTTACCTGATAAATTAATCGCTGAAAGATCAGGAACTATATTTAAATCTTCTGAAAGATTTTTTTGCTTTCTCACAAATTCGGTAAGAGATAATTTTGTATTGGATTGTTTTGCTGCTTCAGCTAAATATAGATCAAATTCAGCAGAAGTTAATTTTATATATTCTTTCGGTATATCTCGTTCTTTGGCAGTCGAGCCTATAATATATGATGGGTCTAGTGTTATTTGTATTTCTTCGTCTTTTAACTGCTCAAAAATACCCTCTAAACCCTTACCGCAGAACATTCTAAGATTATCTAAAGCATATACTTCAGTTTCTAATTTGTTTACTTCATGCTGTAACTTGTTGATTTTTTCTAGTGCGTTTTGTCGGTTTCTAGCAATAGTTTCTGCACTATTCCAAAAAGCATTTAAAAAATTGGTAGCAATCCCAGGATTATCTAAATTTTGCTTTAGAGTTTCTAACTCTTCTTGCTTAGTCTTTAGTTCTTTTGATTTGATGTTCCATAAAGTTTGTTCGTCTTCTCCAGCCAAAATATATTTCTTTGTCTTCGTAGCTTCATCTATAACTATTTCTTTGATATGTTCTTTTTCTAAATCTTTATCTATATATTGATTTAATCTTTCAAGATCTGAAAAAGATAGTTTTATATCTCGTATTTTATCTTTGAGATTGGGGATTTTATAGTTATCATAATCATAATCTTTATAATTAAAATCTGTATAATGAAGATTTGCTCCTCTAAAGTCGGTACCGATAAATGTACAATCATTAAATTGTACATTTGTTAAATCTGAATCACATAATATGGTATTTGTTAAGTCACAATTATTAAATACGGCATCTGTTAGTATTGTACCTTGGAAATTAGCATTGGCTAAATCTGCGTTAATTTCCATATTTTCTAAACTAGTAATTATAATGTTATCATTATCTTCAGCGAAATATTTATTTTTGATAAAATCATTTAGCGAGACACTAGGGTTATCTTTTATATAACCAAGGTAATCGTTTAGGTCTTTTTCTGCACATGTATATATATTAAGATTTGTCATATGTATTCTATATGATTAGTTAAAATGTATTAATAATAACACATTACTAATTATTTTCCAGTATTTTATTATTTATTTCTTTATAATCTCCGGGTTTTAGATTATCTATTGTAAAACTACCATATTGAATCCTAATTAATTTGTTAACTTTTAGTCCACAATACTCGAATATTCTTCTAATTTCACGATTTTTTCCTTCAAATAAAACTACTTCAAACCAACAATTAGTCTTATTTTGCTTAAGTAATTTTATCGAATGAGGGTTATAAAATATCCCGTCAATTTCTAAATTTTTATAATTGCTTTTTAGTAGAACATCAGACTTCCCATACGCCCTAACATGATATACTCGCTTTAACCTACTTGAGGGGAGCTCAAACTGACGAGCTAAATCACCGCTATTAGTTAGTAATAATAAACCTTCGCTATTTAAATCCAGCCTACCTATTGAAATAACACGAGGTAAACCAGTTAGCTGTTCAAACACTGTTTTACGAGATAAAGGATCTTTATGAGTGGTAATTAAACCAACAGGTTTGTAATAAATCCAAAGCCTTGGTTTGTGTATATTATTGATTAATGTGCCTGATACTTCAATTTGATTACTAATATCAACATTTGTAGTCGGTGATAAAATTGTAATGCCGTCTACTTTTACCTGTCCTTCAACTATCAGCTTTTCAGCATCACGCCTAGAACAAACTCCTGCATTACTAATTATTTTAGCTAATCTATGCATTTTTAAATATAGTAATTTTCAATAGACCTCTTCCCAAGCGTCGTCTAGAGATAATTTATACGTCGTCGCATCTTCACGTATTTCTATATATGCTGTGGTGCTGTGTCCCGTGTCTCCGTTAAATTCCTCTCTATAAGTTGGTTTGGGAAGAGGTCTAATAAGAATATATAAAAATACCCTTAAAAAGCAATATTAATAATTTTACATAAATTATTAATATAATTATACTATACCGCTAAATATGTTTTAACAAAATTATACGAATGTTAATTTTACTTATCAAAACTTTTTATTCTTTAAAATTCTTATCGTCTTTTTTTAGCTGATTTTCTTTTTAACAAAAATTAAGTCCTTTGCTTTAATCTAAACTTCATTAAATTATGCAAAAACTTATTGGTTCAATCCTGTTAATTTCAGGTACTTGTATAGGTAGCGGTATGATAGCACTACCCATGGTATTAGCAAAATTAGGTTATAATACCTAGTATAATATTGATGTTTGTAATTTGGTTTATAATGTATTATACTTCTTTAATTAACCTAGAGCTTAATCTTCAAGCGGGTAAAGGCTTAACACTTGGGCATTGGGAAAATATTTTTCAGGACATACTGCTCAAATCATCGGTACTGTAAGCCTTAAGCTTCTTTCATATGCTTTACTTGCAGTATTTATATACGGAGGCTCTTCAATATTACAGAAGTTATTAGCTTTAAATACAAGTATAACTTATATAGGAGCGTGGTGTATTATTATTACCTCTAAAAGAAATATCTATATGGGGTATAGTCACTCCGGTAGTTTTTACTTCATTTAGTTTTCAAGTAATCTTCCATACCTTAACTAATTATTGTAACAAAAATGCTAAAGACGGCGTTTTTATTTGGAAGCTTAATTCCTGCAATAGTATATATAATTTGGACTTGTAGTATTCTTATTGAAGTACATCATAATAATCCAACATTTTATCAACAAATGATTACCAGTAATGTAGAAGTCGGAGATTTAAGGAATTAAGTAATATAGCAAAATGGCCGTTCGTACAATTATTAGTTTAGATAATTTCAACTCTTGCTATCGTTAGATCAATACTCGGAGTAGGAGTAGGGCTATGTGATTCCCTTAAAACTATGTTTATGAATTCGATACCGAATGTAGTAATGCGTAATATGACCGCTTCTATCGTTACTATATTACTAGCTTGTATTGTAGCAGTAGTAGTACCTAATGCTTTTATTATAATTTTAGGATTTGCTGGTATGATTCTCGTAATTATTGCAATTTTATTACCGGTTTATCTGTTATATAAAGCAAAGATAAATAATTTATTATCTTGAATTACAAAAACAATATCTAATTATTATATGTGTAATTGTTGAAATGCTTATAATGGGCTATGAACTTGTTAATATAGTAACTAAATAATAAGGTTATTTATTATTAAATATAATAGTAATATTGAAAGAATTTTGTAAATATAAATATTATGATAATAGGCAATAATATAGCAACAATAAAACATGTAAGAAATAACGGGCAAATATCCGTGGGGAAGAAATATGCAGGAAAACAGATACAAGTTTTAACATCAAGTGACGGTACTATAATAATAAAGCCCGGTAAGTTCATTCCTTATAATGAGATGTGGCTTTATAGGAACAATAATAATGAGGTGTTTGATAAAGCAATAGGATAGACAGAAAAAAATAAAAGATAAACATCATCATTGCGAGGAAGGTACGAAGTAACTGACTAAGCAATCTCAGGAAAAATTCCTGAGATTGCCACGCTCACTAACGTTCGCTCGCAATGACGATTTGGTATCCACGCAATAATGACGTAAAACAATTCTGATTTAATTAGAGTTAAAAGTTCTTGTCTCCAAATTACCAAATTTAGAAAATTGACTATCATAATAAAGCGGAACATTTCCAACTGGTCCGTTACGATGTTTTGCAACAATTATATCGGCAATATTATATACTTTGTTGAGCTTATCTAACCATGCGGCATGTTTAGCATCGCCTGCTGCCGGTTCTTTTCTAGTTAAATAATATTCTTCACGATAAATAAACATTACTATATCAGCATCCTGTTCTATAGTTCCCGATTCTCGAAGATCGGATAGCATAGGTTTTTTGTCCTCACGTAGTTCTACCGCTCTTGAAAGCTGAGATAACGCAATAACCGGAATATTTAACTCTTTTGCTATTGCTTTTAAACCTTGGGTTATTTCTGAAATCTCGCTAACTCTATTTTCGGATTTACTTACTCCTCTAATTAATTGTAAATAATCAATAAATAATATACCGAGATTATGCTTGCGTTTCATTCTTCTAGCTCTTGTTCTTATAGCAGAAATAGATAGAGCAGGGGTATCATCGATAAAAAATTGTAATTCCGATAAAGTATTTGCTTCCTTGCGAAGACGGTTATATTTTTCTTCACCTAGAATTCCCGTACGAAGAGAAGTAGAATCAATTTCTGCACACATTGAAAGTAGACGTGTGGTTAGCTGTTCTGAGGACATTTCTAAAGAGAAAAAACCTACTGACTGAATTTCTTTATTATCTCTAATATTTTTAAGACGCATATTATTACAGGCATTAAGTGCAAGATTTATAGCAAATGCCGTTTTACCCATAGACGGACGTCCTGCAAGAATTATAAGATCGGAATTATGAAAGCCGCATAATTTATTATCTAGATCAATCAAACCGGTAGATATACCAATTATATGATCATTATTTTTCATAGCCCTATTAATACTAGTTAGTGATTCTGAAATAGATATACCGATTTTGGTAAAACTTTTTTCATTCAAACCTTCGCTAGCTAAATCGTAAAGTTTAGCTTCGGCATGTTCAATCTGTTCCTTTGCTTCAACTTCTAATGAAGAATTATAGGCATTATTGACTACTTCTTCACCGATATTTATTAAATTACGCTTTATTGCTAAATCATATATTATTTTACCATAATCAACCGGATTTATTACCATCATTGACATAGTTATCAATTTTGCTAAATACTCCGCTCCTTCTACTTCTTGAAATAGTGCATCTTGAGTTAACATACTACGTAAAGTAATAGGTGTAGCTGTCAGCCCTTTTTCAGTAATTTTCTCAATTGCCTTATAGATTTTTTTATGAATAGGTTCAAAAAAATGTTCATCACGTAAAAATTCCGATACGTAATTTAGTAATTCGTTATTGGTTAAAATCGCCCCAAGTAGCATTTGCTCTGCTTGAACATTTGAAGGTAAAACCCTTGGTATAGGTAAATTATCTTCGTTATCAGCTAATATATTTGTTTCGTTATTTATTTTATTACGTGCCATTGTTGTTTGTTAAATTATTATATGGTTTGAAAAAAGAAGCCCTTTATGTCATTCCCACGAGGTATTGTTGCGTGGATACCGAGTCGTCATTGCAAGCAGCCGTAGGCTGCGTGGTGATAAAAAAATTCTGTAAATCAGAATTTTTACTGGATTGCTTCGTCAATTACTTATGTAATGTCCTCGCAATGACGTTAAAACCGATCCACACAACAAAGTCCAAAACAGAACATTGTACATTATTCATTCTTTGCTTCATTTCTATGTTCAGCGATTAATTTATCTACTAAACTTTCTTCCGGTGAAAAATATTTATTAATAATATTACAGGCCTTTTAAAATGCAAGTTTTAATAGTAAAGTTGATACTTTATTGCTCATAACTATCCCAGCGTTTAATTAAATTAGTTTCGATATCGAAAAAATCTAAAACTCTAGTAATAGAATGATTCACTATATCATCTATACTTACAGGGTTATTATAAAAAGCCGGCACGGGCGGCGATATAATGCCGCCGTAACTCGCTACTTTTAACATATTTTCTAAATGTCCGATATGCAAAGGAGTTTCACGGGTCATTAAAATAAGTTTCCTTCTGTCTTTAAGTACAACACCTGCCGCTCTACTAATTAAATTATCTTCCATTGAGTGAGCAATACTTGCTAAGGTCTTCATACTACAAGGGGCTATTATCATGCCTGAAGTTTTAAAAGAGCCGCTTGAAATGGTAGCACCTAAATCTTTATCGTCATAATAATAATTAGCCAGTAGCTTAACTTTATCTATAGAATATTTAGTTTCGAGCTTTATAGTAAGAGCTGCTCCCTCTGAAATAACCAAATGAGTTTCGATATTTTGTTGTTTTAGTACTTCAAGCAAACGAATACCGTATATTGTGCCTGAAGCTCCAGAAATTGCTATAACAATTTTTGTTTCTTTATTCATCTAGGTTTCTATAATTTATCAGTTTAGTATATAATAAAAAAAAAATTATAAAATACATTATATATGCGAATAGCAAAAATATTATTACCGGTAGCAAAATTATTTCCGCTAGATTATTTAATACCTGAAGATTTAGAGCTAAACATAGGTGATCTTGTTGTAGTGCCTTTTAGAAATAAGGAATTAACCGGCATAGTATGGGAGCTTGTTTCAAATTCCGAGGCAAAAAAAATAAAAACTATTAGAGCGAAAGTACCGTTAAACTTAAATATTACTTCAGAAGTTTTAGAATTAATTAAATGGATGAGTAGCTACTATATGTCAGAGCTTGGGAGCATAGCCAAGTTAGTATTACCTATGGATATTGCTGAAAAACCGATTAAAGTTAAGGAGCAGAAAGTCAATAATAACTTTGTGCTACCTGATTTGTCAGAAGAGCAGAAACAAGCAGTAACAATTTTAAATGAAAGTAATAAGCCAACACTTGTTAAAGGTGTTACGGGATCAGGTAAAACAGAAATATATTTTCATCTAATAGCAGATTACTTAGCAAAAGGCAAACAAGTGCTTGTTATGTTGCCTGAAATTGCTTTAAGTACACAAATTATTAATCGTTTTATAGAGCGATTCGGTTTTGAGCCTATCATATGGAACTCAAGCGTTACCAAAGCTCACAAGAAAATGATTTTAAGAGGTATATTAAGCGATAAAGTTAAAGTAGTAATTGGGGCTAGAAGTAGTTTGTTTTTACCTTTTAAAAATCTCGGTTTAATAGTTATAGATGAGGAACATGACGATTCCTATAAACAAGATGACGGTATATTATATAATGCTAGGGATACGGCTATCGTGAGAGGTACATTTGATAAAGCACAAATTGTTTTGTGTTCGGCAACACCGTCTATTGAAACGATACATAATATAGAAATTGGTAAATATCAATTGGTTACATTGGTTAATAGATACAAAAATGTCGATTTGCCAAATATAGAAATAATCGACATGACTAAAGAAAAGCTATCTAAGAATTCCTATTTATCCAAGCTTCTTATAGAAGCTATCAAAGGTAATTTAGATAATAAAAAGCAAGTCTTATTATTTCTTAATAGGCGTGGTTATGCTCCGCTCATGCTATGCAAAGCTTGCGGTCACAGATTGACCTGTAAATTCTGCTCTTCTTGGATGGTAGTACATAAAGCGACTAAAAAACTTGAATGTCACCATTGCGGTTATCAAAGTAAAATTTTTAGTTCTTGTCCTGAATGTCTAGAGGATGAAACATTAACTATATGTGGTCCAGGTATAGAGAGAATAGAGGAAGAAGCAAAAGCACTTTTTCCTGAGAGTAAAATTGCAGTGATAAGTAAAGATCATGCTAAAAGCCCGGAAAAAATAGCACAGCTTCTACATCAAATGGAAAATTTAGAAATTGATATTTTAATAGGCACACAAATAATAACAAAAGGTTATCACTTTCCGAATCTTACTTTAGTTGGAGTAATAGATGCCGATCTTGGAAGCAATAATGCCGATCTTAGAGCATCTGAGCGAACTTTTCAGCTACTACATCAGGTAGGTGGTAGAGCGGGTAGAGGAGATAGTAAAGGTGTAGTATATTTACAAAGCTATTATCCTGATAATACAATTTTTAGTTATGTTAAAGCCGGTGATGAAGATAGTTTTTTTGCAAATGAACTTGAAATAAGAAAATCAGCAGATATGCCGCCATTTTCCAAAACAGCATCGGTAATTTTGTCAGGTTCCAGTGAAGCTAAAATTCTAGAAATTGCTAGGGATATGGTCCGAATTGCACCAAAAGCAAACGTGAAAATTTTAGGACCGGCAAGCTCATTAATGTCAAAGCTCGCTGGTAAATATCGTTACCGAATACTTATTATAGCCGATAAGAAATTTAATTTGCAGAAATATTTAAAATTTTGGCTAAGCCTTATAAAAATTCCTTCTTTTTGCCATCTAAAAATAGATATCGATCCTAAAAGTTTTTATTAGCTTCTATATCTTTCTCCTTGATGCTTCGACGGTGGAACATTAGATGAATGAGGAGAAGGGTTGGTAAGAGATTTTTGTATTTCTTCTATAGCTTTTTTAGTATTTTGAGTAGAATTTTTATAGCATCTTTATAAAAAGCAGCTTTAGCTTTATCTTCGGTAAAAGAATATTGTATAAAATTACCAATATTTTTGCAAATAGGATTATTATCCATTTTTGTAGTTTCTTCACACCATTTACCTACCTCTTGCAGTTTTGCTTCAACTTTAGCTATAGCAGCTGGATTATGTTTATTATCATCATAAATCTGAATAATATTATTTACTTTTTCTTTAAATTCAATGTGTTTTCTACTTTGTTTCAAATGAACTATTATATCATCATTGTTTACTAATTCTCTCAGATTATCAATTATATCAGATAGTGTAGGTGGTTCAGGTAATTTATAATGTTGATTGATTTTTTCAAATTTATCTTTGTGTGGATGATTCTTGATTAGATCATCTTCTATAAAAGAAACAAACTCTTTTTGAGGTACTCCTACTTGTTTTATTAGCCGTCCTAATGAGATTGTTCATAAGCTTTAATAGTAACATCAAGACGCTTCCCTGCCATAGAACCGCTTAATGCTATATAGTGGCTAAATTCCGGAATCAAAGCATCTTTAGTATCAATATTATGTTTAAAAAATTGCTCTATTTTCTCTTTTACGGTTAAATTGGATTGTTTTTTAGGTGTTGTTTCCGGTACTTTTGTTTGTTCCGGAGCCGGTTTTGAAAAAATAATAGGCTTTTGGGTTTCAACTTGCGGAGATGGGGTGTCAACAAATATATCAAGTGCTTGGGAATGTGTAGTTAAGTCAGTCTGTTTTTTATGTGCCTCGTTCCATGCCTTTATTTGCCCAGAAGTGGGTTTTAGAGGAACAGCCGGTTTTGTTTTTTAGTGGGTTATTTGACATATTTTTTGATTTTTTCCCACTCTTGTATTCTATCTTGTATTGATTTTGGAATATTATCTTGTGCCATATTAAGCTCCTATGTTTATTTATATAATTAAACAGCTTGCTTAAATTTTGTATAAATTGCAAGCAAAATTTCTTTTTGTAATGCAATATTTTTACTATAAGATAGTTAGGTTATATATTTTATATATTAGAATCCAAGTTATTAACTAAAATGAGATATGAATTTTATGTACCCCCATATTAGACTTAGAAGAAATAGAAAAGCTTTTTGGCTTAGAGAGTTAATATCCGAAAGTAATTTATCGGTTAGTGATTTAGTGTTGCCTTTATTTGTTGTTGAAGGACATAATGAAAGGCAAGAAATTAAAACTATGCCTGGTATATATCGTTTATCGATTGATCAAATAGTAGAAACGGCAAAAGAAGCAGCAGAGCTGGGTATTAATGTTATTGCATTATTTCCGAGTATTGATCAAAGTCTAAAAAGCGACAATGCCGATGAGGCTTATAATTTAGATAATTTAATATGTAGAACTATTAGAAGCATCAAAAACGCTAATATCGATATTGGTATAATATGCGATGTAGCACTTGATCCTTATACTACACATGGTCATGATGGTATTGTGCATCATGGGGCAGTTGATAATGATAGATCAGTAAGCGCTTTGTGTAATCAGGCATTAGTGTTAGCAAAAGCTGGAGTAGATATTGTTGCACCTTCCGATATGATGGATGGAAGAATCAGGGCTATAAGGGAATATCTTGACAAAGAGGGATTTATAAATGTTGGAATTCTTGCTTATGCCGCTAAATATGCTTCAAGTTTTTATGGTCCGTTTCGCGATGCTGTTAAGAGTAATAAAAAGAATTATTTAGATAAATCAAGCTATCAAATGGATGTACGTAATATTAAGGAAGCAATGCTTGAGATTGAGCATGATATAGCAGAGGGAGCCGATATGGTAATGGTGAAGCCTGGTATGCCGTTTTTGGATGTTATTCGTGAAGCGGCAAATAATTTAAATGCTAAAATTTTTGCATATCAGGTTAGTGGAGAATATGCAATGTTAAAATTTGCAGCAGAAGCAGGGGCAATGGATTGGGAGAGAGCTTTGATGGAGTCATTAATTAGTTTTAAACGTGCCGGTGCCACAGGTATATTTACCTATGCAGCTCTTGAAGTAGCTGAAATATTAAAGAACAATAAAATTAGGTACAAAATGGCTTCTGATATAAAATAAATAATATGTTTTATAATTATATCAAAATTATCAATGTAGTGTAAATCGTTATAAAGAGGCAAAGATGACGCAAAATAAGAAATCAGTATTTAAAGGTTGGAATTTTTTAAAGCCTAAAGGAGGCGGAGCTAATGAGGTAGGAGAGCATGGCGGAGTATATCAAAGCTTAGACGGTAAAATTACAGCGATGATAAAAAAAGAGGCTTCAAGCTCAAAAAATATAGCCGAGTTTTTAGGATCTCAAATTTTTGAAGCTATCAGTCCTGGAAATGGAGCAAAAGTTAATTTAATTGCTCCTGATGATTTTAATAAATCTAAAGCAGTGGATTTGCAAATATATGTCAAATCTGAATTTTTTGAGAATTATAGTAGTGATATGTATGTGGACATGGATAAACATATGTCTGCTAAAACTAAACCGAGTTCTTGGTTTAGAAAGGACGGCGGTAGACCACTTTTTATGGGGACTAGAAATAAATTATTTAGAACCTTAGAAAATGCTTTTAAGGAAATTAAGTATCAGAACTTTGAAAACATTATGCCGGCAAGTTTATTGATCGGCGATTTTGATATACATGTTGGAAATATAGGAGTTATCAGAGATCAAAAAAATCCAAAAACTTTACCTAAATTAGTAAGAATTGATTTTGCTGGTAGTTTTGATAATTTAACAAATAATATATATCCGCATTCAAGAGCCAAACATTTGCCTGGATTCGGTCCCACTAACCATTTTAGAGAATTTCCTTCTAATTTAAGAACAAAAAATCCTAATTTTGCCGATAGCTTAATTGCAGTTTCTAAAATTGATTTAAGCAAAACTATTGATAAAAGTTTTGATGCATTAACTAAATATTATAGTAATGAAGCAATTGCAGAATTTGCAAAACAAGCGCTGCCAAAGCAATTTAATAATAAACAATCTAAAGACATAACGCCTGAAGAAATTAAGGCTAGTTTAATAGATACAATGAAAAAAAGGCAAGAATCCTTAAAGGAATACGGCTTAGAAATTAAAGTAAATAGTTTAATTTCTAAAAAATATAGTTTTCCTTATTACGAAGTGAAAGAGCAAGGATTAAAAACATTAATGAAAGAGTATCCTGATTATTTTGCGAAAATTCTTAATTATGAAGAAAGAAAAAAAGGAGGACAAAAACTTAAATTAAGAAATAAAATTACTACTAATTTTGCAAGAATTTTAGAAATACTTGGTATTAGAGATAGTGCGCAAAAACATTTAATAAAGACAATAAAAAGTTTAAATGAAGATATTAAAGATGAAAGAAATTTAGCTGGTTCTTCTGATAAAATAAAGAAAGAACCAAAACAAAAATTGGTAAAGACAAATATATATGCAAACAGAGAATATGTAGATGCTCTAGAAAAATTTAAGAAAGAAGTTGGAACGGATGATATTGTTAGTGTTACTCCAAGTCAATTAGGTCTAGCTAAAAAAGCTAAACAAAAAGACCAAGATTTATTAAAATTAGATGAAGAAAATCTAAAACATATAAAGAATCTACAAGGAAAGGTTATGAAGCCTACTCAAACTACTGCAGCTAGTGTTGTTAATAAAAAGTCTACACCGGCTAAAACGAGATAATAAATGAACCAAGCAACAAGAAGCCTACAACTAAGTAATTAATCAGTAAAAGCCCATATTGCATCGGCAGCTTAATTATCTCAATCTTTTTAGAAAAATACATGCCTTTTACTACTTTAAGATAATAAAACGCAGCAACTACGCTGGTAAAAATACCACAATAAGCTAATGCGAATTCTTCTTGATTAATTGCTTGGTAAAAAAGGTAATATTTACCGAAAAATCCTGTAAGAGGAGGGATTCCAATCATTGAAAACATAACTATGCTAATTACGGCAGCTATAGTTTTATGATACTCTGCAATTCCTTGTATAGTTTTAAAACTAGCTTTATCGACGTCTTTACCGAGCAGTATAATTAAGCAAGTAAAAAATCCTATACTCCCTACCGCATATATTAGAATATATAGTAGAGCTGCTTTATATCCTTCTTGATTATGCAGAAGAACGCCGATTAATACATAACCGATATTTAAAATAGTACTATAAGCCATTAATCTTTTTAGAGAAGTTTGACGAATGGCTCCAAAAGCGCCAAACAGCATAGATAATATAGCAATTATCTTTATTAAATTATAATTAATAGGATAGTAATTACCTATAATTAATTTGCTGATATTTAATAAAACAATAACCATACCTATTTTTGAGGCAGCGTTGAAATAAGTAACCGAAGTAATCGGTGATCCTTCATATACGTCAGGGACCCAAAAATGGAGTGGAACACTTGAGAGTTTAAAGAAAATACTACTTAAAAATAGTACAATACCGATTATTAAACCAAGATTCATTCCGGAATTATCATTTAGTTTATATAAGATATCCTCAAATTGTAGGCTTCCGCCGAATCCGTATATAAAAGAAATACCGAATAATGATAAACAACTAACTAAACTACCTAAGATAAAATATTTTAAAGCACCTTCCGATGATTTCATATCATTTAATTTGAATCCTGCAAGTGCATATGAAGTTAAAGCAGTAAGCTCCATACCGCAGAATAATAATAGAAAATTCCGTGATGAAATTGCAACAAAAATACCTACAACCGATAATAACATTAAAGTAATAAATTCAAACTTTAATTCATCAGCAACAAGAATAGAGTAATCACGGTATATAATCATTGAGATAATAGTGAATAGTAGCACTATGCTTTTACTAATACCGATATTTATTCCGGTAGCAAATGAGTACCATACTCCTTCATAACTTGAGTACTTAAAGGTAAGAAAAATTGATAATATGCATAGTAAAATAATGATATTAGAAATAATTCTATTTTTATTTGGGATCATTATGGCAAAAAACTGCCCTAAAAGTGCTATTAAAGTCAAAGTTATTTCAGGAAGTAGCAGTAGCATATAAAACTAATATTATTTATGGAAATATAAATATTAGTAAATAAATCATTTTTTATCAACAAACTTATATATAATATTGCACTTTAATACTACCTCTAATTAAAATTATTTTCTTCGTAAAATTATATTATACAAAAAAAGCCTAAACATGATGAGATTGTACGTAGTGCATTTGAAAACCCTATAGTTGCTAAAGCCCTCTACAGCTTAGTTCTAATAATCCTTCTTTGTTCTTATTCTTTAGCAGGCTGCGTATCCTGTACAAATATATTATTACCGGCTATTAAAATTCCTATGGCTAATATTTCATAACTATAAGTGCTAATTTTGTTGAGTGTATAATATCTTATACATTAATAATTAATAGTTGCAATAAATAAAAAAATAAATTATTGTGGTTAATCAATGTTAAATTGCTTAAATAAAATTAAATTCTTAAACTCACACCTATAATTGTTTTAATCTAATTAGGTTTTCTAATAAAAATATGAAGCCTTCTGCACAATCATTAACTGACAAGTTAAGAACCTTATATAGTTCTCACGATACTTTACCAAAGCTAATAGAAGATACGAAAAAAGCTCAGTCTTTAGATGAATATTAAGTAAAATTACAGATATTATTTAGTGAAGACGATGGAGCAGCTAAAGCAGCATTACGCGATAAAGTTGTCGGAGAAAAGAGAGCGATAGAAATAGAGAATATTTTTAAAGCCATAGATACGGAAAGATAAGAGAGCTGTTTAATAAAAATTATCAAGTTCAAGAAGAAAAAATTGATAATATAGTTAAGTCACTAAATGAAGAACATAAGTTTGAGATACTTCGCAGAAATCTACCTAATACAAGTGAATCAGAAATAAAAAATATAATTGAGCAAGTAAACAGAATAAAAGCAGATGTCGGTAAAGTACTGTGACTCGGTAGTGCAGGAATAGGTAAAACCACGTTAATGCATTATCTATCGTATAAATGGGGAAAAGGGGAGTTATGGAGCGATAAGTTTGATTATGTTTTTAGAGTTAAAAGAATTATTAAATGAAAGTTAGAAAGACGGTTATAGTGGGTATTTTGATATTAATAATTTATCTCAAAGTAAGCTTAATTGTTTTATCCATTATTGTTTAGGCAGTAGTGAAAGTACCTTAAGTGTTAAGGAAATAATGGATAGCCAAAATAAAGATAAGATGTTGTTATTACTTGATGGGTATGATGAAGTAGCACATCTAAATACTCGAGATGTAAAAAGTTAATAGATAAAATATTAGAATATCAAAACGTAATAATGAGTTCTAGACTTAATGTGGTTGTAGAAGAAATGCGTAAAACAGGTTTGCGCGGAAAGTAGACAATACAGGACAGGCTGGGATAGTGAGGGAATAGAGCAATATGTACATAAAAATTTTGAGTATGATCAAGAGCTAGGAGTGCAATTAAAAAGCTTTTTGGATACTCATAGCCAAATAAAAGAAATATGTGAAGTTCCTATCAATACTGCATTAATATGTTTGGTTTGGAGTGATCAAGCCATAAGGGATAAATTTCAAAAAAAAACAGTAATCAAGATTTTATAAGTCGTTTATATAGTGAAGTAATAAACTGGCTTAATAATAGGCATATAGAAAAAAACAAAATATAAAAATAAAACTGAAGCTAATGATATAGATGAAGTTATAGAACAAGGATGATTAAAAAGCAAAGGAAGTAATGATCAATTTATTCACTTAACTATTCAAGAATTTTTAGCCGCATGTTATTTAAAAAATCAGTTAACAGATAATAAGATGCAAAAATAAGGTTGAAAACCAGTAATTTTAAATTACTAGATGCTGGGGCAAATAAAAGATTAGATGCCTATGCAATTAAGATAGATAGCCACAATAAAATACTATAGTGGAACAATACAAAAAGCAGAAATCTTTGAGAAATTGAAAGTTTAGCACAAGAAAGCCCATTATTATACGATTACTGTAATGCATTTTATTGGAATATAAAAATATCATAAATGCTTGCTGTATTGCTGAAACTATAAAAATAATATTAATGAGCAAGAGGGTATAATAAAAATTTTAGTAAAAGGTATAGGTTTAATAACGCAAAGTTTCTTAATAGATATATTAACAGATTTGGCTTGCAGTATAGTAGCAGCAACGCATGAGAGAAAGCATGGAAATAAAGTAATTAGTATAAACGATATTATTCGCAATAAAATTGGAATGGAAGATTTAGACGATAACTTAAAGAAAATAGTTATTATTAAAACACAAGAACGTAGAAACGAAATAATAAAGCTCTCAAAAACACCTATGTCACATTCTGATTCTACTAGATTTCGAGCTAATATAAAAGAATTAGGTAATGTAGTTAAAGAATTTGGGCTTTTCTAAAACTATAGAAAGACATGATCAGGATAATATAGCTGTGCAACTAGCTTTAAAGGACTCTATTTTATTTATTGAATCTTTATATACAAACAGTGATGATATATTGAATGAAAAAAACGATTTTTACGTGCAGGATGAAAAGGGTGAAAATAGTAATATTGTCTAATGTGAATCTCTTCTGACACCTAATAAATGTAAAATCAGATAAGCAGCAATTGCACTCTCCTAAGAATCGTGTATGCTGGTTTTCCCGCACACAGCTCAAACCTTAATGCACATGTGATGAGTTTCTTTTGAGTCGGCTCACGCTTTTCAAAATATTTCTTATATGCCGGATCATATATTGTAGTATCCATTTTAACTTTCACATGTCTTACAATCGGTAAATATTTCATTTTGAGTCTCTTTATTCAGACTCTTAGGTTCATCTAGTGACATAGATGGTTGCCTAGCGGAAACAACTCTTTGATACAACCTCGTTGTCACAAACTATTCTATTAAAAGGTTCTTGCACGATAAACTCAAAAACATGATATCTAATACGTCCGATTGTATCCCATACAAATTCTGGAATCTTCTTAAAACCGTCATATCCAAGCAAAGCAAAAATAGTATTATTAATTAACTTATTATCATATATAACATAAGCTCTTTCGCTATAGTATATTTACCCGTCCTGGGCTTTCCTATTAAATAGATAATATTTTAGAGGCAATTTCTATAGCCCTTCACTTTGAGTTATCGAACCAAGTATTATAGAAGTTTCTACAAGATTCAAAAACATCATATTGTCCACTCTGTAATCTTACAAAATCTTCCGTTAAGAAGAGGTTGTCAGTTCTAGTGTTTAATCGTTCTTCAACCGGACAAAAGATTCCTTAAAAAGGTTATTTTGTAACCATTTAGATATTTAAGATAAAATTTAGCAAGTTCTTGAGCATCCAGACCATCTAGTGCCGTATCGATTACAATATTAAAATTTTTATCTAATAATGCTTTTGCGGTTGTAAGCAATATCAACGCAACAATTTTTCTTCTTGCTAACCTATTATTATTAAAACGACCTTTTAGTCTATCATCATTGTTTTCAGTGCCGGCCTCATTTTCTGCAAACTTAAATTCTGTAGGAAAAATCGTACTATAAAACGCTCCGACTTGATCAATTTGTAAATGAATAAATTTATTATTAGATTGCCTACAAATTTCTTTGGCTATTGTTGTTTTACCTACACAAGAAGGACCGTTGATTATTATAACTTGATTCATATTTAACTAATCTCAATTATGATATAATAAATCGTCCCACAAGTAATTTTTAGAAAAAATATATTTATGTATAAACTTATCACAGTAGTTTATTTACTTTTAAATCTTTCTTCCAGTGCCTTATCTAAAAGCCAAATATGTTCTTTTTCAAGTATTTCATAACGTAATTGTTCTTTTTCTTTATCTATAATATGCTTCGATTTAACATGATCTTTGATGAAAATTGCATCACGATAACTATTAAATATTTTCATAAAATCATTTAAAATTTTAACTTCACTATATAATTATGCACTTAAGTAATAACTCCATTAGGCTTATGCGTTGCACACATTATAGCGAGTGGAAAGAATACCATCGCATACGAGCTGAACAAATCTTTGATACTATAAACGTAAAATATGATTCTAACCATACAACTATAACGGCAGAGAATCATTATCATTTTGTGTTATATAAAAGAGTTAAAATCGTTGCAACTGCTCATATAGAATTTTTCAATGAAAATGAATTGGCACTAAGGTCACTTGCAGTAGATAGGCCTTATCAAAACCAAGGATTCGGTAAATATACAATGAAGCTTGCGGTTTTAAACCATTATTTAATTTAAAGCCACAAAACTATGAATTTAATATGGTGTATATGGTTAAGAATCTAGAATCTAACAAATCCTCTACAAAATTTAATTCTGCTTGAGCAAGACGCACGGGGCTATGGTTTTGATTGGCCGGATCATGAGATGATTTTAGAGCAGGCAATAGATGAATGTAGAGAGATAAAAGAAGCTATGGACGATGCCGAACCACCGGAAAGAGTACAAGAAGAAATAGGGGATTTGCTCCATACGGCGATTTCGTTGTGTATTTTTTCAGGGTTGTATGTTGAGACAACGCTTAGCAAGACAAATGAAAAATTTGAGAAACGTATGAGAGCAATAAAAATGCTTACCAAAAAGCATAACCTGCTAAATCTGCAAGGACAATCAGTAGAATTTATGCTGAAGCTTTGGAAAGAAGCAAAAGAGATCACTAAAAATGTTAAACCCTAAAAGTATTCTTAAATTAATAATCTTTCTTAGTATATTTTTACTTACTTTATACGGAGTAAATTTTGCTTTGCATTGGCAATAATCCCGACGTAAATAATGAAGTAGCTGATGATATAGGAATTTGTTTATATAAAAATGCTCATAAAAGCCTACAGGTTAATTCTATGGGAATAGCATTTAATATTTCCTATACCCCAAATGCTGAAAAAGACTGTTTTAATACATCTTTCCCTATTATTCATACTAAAACAGATGCAAAACATAATACTTGGCTTCACATAGTTCGCACTGATTGGCTCGGATAAGGAATTACAAGATTTTATAGACGGTGATATAAAACTCAATTACCCATTTTACACTTTAGAACAAGATTTTTATGATTCTCCTTTATGGTACTACACACTTTTCTCTAAACCTTTATCTTACTGGATCGGTCACGTTTATGCCATTAAAATTGATCATGAGCGTAAAACAATAAAAGTTATAGGCGGTATCAAATGGGGGTTTAAGCTCTCGTATTTTCCCATTAAGCCGAGAATGATTTTACCATCGCCGCTTAGTTTAGAATACTAGCAAGAGGATTGGAATATTTTTACAGAAGAATTAAAAGGATATACAACGCATTAAACTATCACTCAAATATGATCTCTTTAAGATTTTTGAGAAATTTATTATTTACTCAAGTGGCATAATACGCTCAAAATATTTATCCCTTATTCCTAAAAACAAATCAAAAAAAGTAGAGCTAACTGCACTTTGTAAACGGCAACACTTTATTTTAGAATTTTTTATTGTCCACTTCTCCCCAAGTGCTTTACTTACTTTTTTATGTATATTATTTATAATTATACTATACTAACGATGTTATCTGCATCATATTCATCGTCTTTCAATGAGATATAATATATTCATATTTAGCAATTTGATGCCATATATCACTGACTTCTTTTTTCCATGATGAAGACCATTCGCCTTTAACTATATTTCGCACAGAATTTAAATATTCTTTTTTTCTTCAATATCCATATTTAGGCAAAAGATCCCATAACACTTTGTTTGGATCATAGTCTGTTAATGCTTTTTCTTGATTGAATTTGAAGGGATCAAGACTGTTTGTTAAAGGATTAATTAATACAAAATCTCTACGACCTAGATGTCCCTACAATATGATCATTTAAATCTTCGTCCGGTGTTAAACTCGGTACAGAATATCCCCTTTTAAATCTGGCTTTACAAATTCAAGGTCTTCAGCAGCAGAATGTTCTACTACACTTAATAAATATAAAGCATATTTTAGAGTTAATTCTTCAATTGGCGGAGCTTTAATATTTTTATACAAAAATGTATCTATTAAAATATGTCTTTTTGCTTCTTCTTCAGTTTGTTTTTGCTGTTTTATAGATTTCTTACAATTATCACATGAACAACTAGAGTTATTGTTATGATTACATATAGGACCCAATAGAGCAAAACTCGTTTCTGCATAAAAATAGCTATAATAATTTCTACTCTTTAGCTTAATAACTAAATTTGTATCTCGGTAGTATTTACAGAATAATTTATGATGCGTAACAAGCGGAAATCAACTAACTAAACTATTGGGAGATACATTACATTCAATTCTTCTAATTGAGCTATTTTCTCATAGTTATAATAACGTTTTATTAAATCTTTGATTTGTTCTTCTGTTAAATGTGATAAATCTTTATGAGTCATAACTTAATATAAATTAATTGATTCTTAGGTATATAATTGTAACTTATAAAATTACAGCTGTAATAAAAAAACAATATAAATATACAACTATTTTTATTATAAAAGTAAAAATAGAAATTAAAAGACTATCAATATGAGGTAATTAGTAAACGATAAGCTTTGTAAAAAGCTTTTAGACTTTATAAATGTAATAACAAATGCATATGAAACTTTTAAATACTCGACAGTGGAAACCTTGATTACTATTGGGCTTTCCGGTTCGATAAACTACAAAAATTGGCTAACTGTCCAGACTAGAGCATGGTAAGTTAGTATTACAGAAAAAAGATATTGTTGTTTAGGTAAAGTTGATGGTAATATTTTAACAGTCCGTTTTACATTCCGAGATAATCATATAAGAATTTTTAGAGCAGGATACTGGTGCAAAGGTAAGAGAATTTATGCGCAAGAGAATAAAATACACTGATGGGGAAATAGGGGAAGTAAAAATAGTAAAAGATTTCTTGCCGCACCCTAGAGAACTTTTATTAAAAGATGATTCAGTAAAAGTAACCATGTCTTGAAGTAAAGAGAGCGTAGAATTTTTTAAATCAGAAGCAGCAACTGCACATGTTTCTTTACTAGATAAATATACTAAGTATATAAAGAAAATAAACGAGCATAACATACTCTTCTGCTTTTAAGAATTGCTCTTTGTTATCTGCATGAATTCACGTACTCACTTATTAAGTATAAACTGTACACACTCACCATTTGATAACAAATTCAATTCTTGAAATCATGCGAGTATACAATAAACTGAACTGGCGGAGAGAGGGGGATTCGAACCCCCGACACGTTGCCGTGAACACGCTTTCCAGGCGTGCGCCTTAAACCACTCGGCCATCTCTCCCAAATTTTTAGCATTGCCTGTATGGCTTCCTATGTCATTCTCACAAGGTATTGATGTTGTTGCATAGAGTAAAAAGCCTACTCGATATCATCCCAGCGGAAGCGAGGATCCCAAAAAATAAACCTATAACAACAAGTTTTTTATAGGTTTTACTGGATTCCCGGTTTCTCGCGGGAATGACATAAAACAATCTATGCCACAAAGCCTTTAGTCGCTTGCAATGACTACTCGGGTATCCATACGACAAAGCTAAGACTTATTCTGAGAAAAAATATTATTAGCTTCTTCTAGCTCATTTTTAGTATTAACACCAACAATTAAATCATGATCAGTAGATAATAAATATGAAACTTTTTCACCGTGATTTTTACATATTTTTACTATTTCAGTTAAATAAACTTCCTTATGACCGTTAGTATTAGTAGCAAATAAAGGTAAGTATTTATTTAAAATTTCGCTACTGAAAGCCATAATACCTGAATTACAAAGCTTTATGTTTTTCTCTTCTGCGCTTGCATTTTTATGTTCGATTATCTCTAAAAATTCACCATTTTTATCAGTAGATATTCTCCCATATTGAACCGGATTTGCGCTCTCAAAGCTTAAAGTCACTAATGCAGAATTAGTAAGGCTTAAATAAGCTATTAATTCATGCATAAGTTTTGGAGTAATAAGAGGATGATCAGCGTACAAAACTAATATTGTTTTATTTTTATTAATTAAATCTATTGCTGCATAAGTAGCATGAGCTGTGCCTTTAGGTTCTGCTTGCAGTACAAAGCGACACATATTTTCATAGGGCATTAAATGTTTTTTAAGTTCTTCTGAATACACTATAATTACATCATTTGTAACGTTAAGCGAATTCTTTAATACCGTTTCAAGCATTGGAACTCCACCGACTTGATGCATTACTTTCGGTAAATCGGACTCCATTCTAGTACCTTTACCGGCTGCTAAAATAATTATTTGATAATTTGCATCGTTATAAGTCATGGTTCTCCTTGTATTATTTCGTAAACATCATCAGATAACTCATAATTCCCAAAAACTCTTTGCACATCATCGCTTTCTTCTAAAACTTCCACAAGCTTTAGTAATTTTGCGGCTTTTTCCTTATCATCTATAATTATTGTATTTAATGGGATCCAGCCTATATACGAATCTTCAGGTATGCCGTATTTGCCAGTGAAAAAGTCTAGCACTTTAGAGAAATTTTCAACATCCGTATAGATTGTATGGGTGGTATCATCGGATATAATATCATGCCCCCCGGCCTCTATGACTGCCTCTAAAACATCTTCATTAGATGCTATATTTATTGGATACTGAATAACTCCGCAATGGTTGAATAAATAATTGACACTACCGGTTTCGCCTAAACTCCCACCATATTTAGTAAAACTAGAGCGTACTTCTGCAGCAGTGCGGTTTTTATTATCGGTTAAAGCTTCAACTATTATAGCAATACCATTCGGTGCATAACCTTCATATCTAATTTCCGTATAATTTTCGTTATTAGAAGACTCATTAGCACTATTAAGAGCTTTATCTATTCTTTCTTTAGGGAGATTTTGACTACGTGCAGCGGTTAAAGCATTTCTAAGACGTGGATTATTTTCAGGGTTATTAGAAGAACCGGTTTTAGCTGCAGTAACTATTTCACGAATTAATTTAGTGAAAACTTTTGCTCTTTTTTTATCTTGAGCCCCTTTACGATGCTGAATATTTTTGAACTTTGAATGACCGGCCATATTTATTTCTTTTCTTTCAAAAGTAGTATTATATACTCTGAAGTAAAATGAAAAGTAATATACGAAGATCAACTGGAAAAAGAGCAAGGAGTCTGCAAACCGAGGAGCGGAGCATATAATAAACACTCAGCATCCGAGGACTTACAAAGACGACGTAGCTAATTTTCAAGTTCATCGAGTATATTTTTTTCTCCACAAATGATTAATTAACCTTGTTTTGCTTTAAATCTTTTATTCTTTTTATTTATTACAAAAATTTTGCCTCTTCTTTTAACGATCTGACAATCTTTATCACGTTTTTTTAACGATTTTAATGAGCTAACAACTTTCATAAAATATACTTTTACATTTAATTTGGATTGATAATAAACATGTTTATTTAATCAGTCAATTAGGTTCTGTACTCTTGTAATAGAATAATCATAATTATGGCCATTTTTAGTTGCAAATTATAAGATTTTTTTGAAATATGAATAACTATTTCTGCAAAAATCTTATTAATTTTTGCTAAAAAACATCTCAAAATTATAATCATTAATCAAAAATGTACAGGACCTAACAATTTAAAGCATTTTTAAAAAATACCATGTTTCGTGGTTTTTAACTATAAATTTAACCAATAATTACCAAGGGATCAAATTATGAATCAATATTCATTATATAACTTTACTCAAGAAACCATAAATGAAATCAAGCAAAATGGAAGAGAATGGAGTTTAAACAAACCATATTATGATGAATTGCTTGTTGAATTACCGAAATTAGTTCAAAAATTTGATCTATCTGAAATAATTACAAAAGTAGATTATAGATTATCCAGGTAAACATGTATCCATATTTAATGCAGTAGGGGAGCTAGCATCATATGCTCAACTTGCTAAATGGGCTGAGAATGCTATATTAAAGATGAGCAGCAAGGTGAAAATGAAAAAGCTAATAATCAAGGAAAGCTATAAAAGCAGTATTAGAGCATGCTAAAACATCAGGTATAGATTATTTAATAAGAGGCTGGGAAAATAATAAAGGGGCAGCACAAGGCAATCAGATACTGAAACTTCTTTTAAACAAAGTGAAACAAAATATTGACTTAAGTATAGATGAACTGAAGATAGCTAAAATCATAATAGACGAAGCAAATAAAGGAGGATACGGCTTATACGCTATTCCAAATAATTATAAAAATAATGAAAATGCAAAACATGCAGCTAACGAACATAAAAAATGGTATGAAAGCGTAATTAAAGATGATGATTTTCAATGTTAAGCTTTAAGCTATAGTGTGGATACAAGCTCTATATTGCAAGAAAAAGATCTAATTGATCTATCTGAGGATGATTCTACTATATCTCCAGAAATGTCAAAGGAACAAAATAATCTTAACGATCAACAACTTGCAGCTTTGGTTTATCAAGCAACTGCTCACGCTAACAGAGAGGAAATACCACATATACAACCTTCTACTAGTTCTAATAGAGGAGAGAGCGGTACAGAAGATACTATTTTAGGTATGCAAGCTAAGGATTTAGTAACATTAATTAATTTCGGAGTTCAAGCTTTAGATGGGACTACTAATCCTCAAGATGCTCAAGGTAGCACTGCTGAAGACTTTATAACACAAGTAAGTAATCTTTTGCAAGCGACAGGAGGCGATATTAATAATTTGTTGGATATGGTACCCGATATATTAGGTAATCCTCAAAACACTAATGATGCTGCTTGGGATTTAGATTAAATCCTTACCTCTTACATGCTATAACTTCCCTTGCTTCGTAAGATAAGTTATGGTAGGCTAGTTTATCTTATTGTAACTCAAGTTATTTTAGCGTTGCCAGTATGGTTTGGGAATTATGCCAAAATTGTTATTGCGAGCGACTACAAGGAGCGTGGCAATCCAGCAAAACGATAAAAAAATTCTGTAAATCAGAATTGTTTACTGGACTGCTTCGTCAATTACTCTGTAATTTTCCTCTCAATGACGTTAAAACCATGCTACTCCTATTATTATCCTTTATCCTCTTCTCTAAGCCGGCTATTGCCGATCCTGAAATAGCTGAATCCTTTAAATGTTCAAAACTTTTTCCTTACTTTGAAAAAAAATTTAATATCCCATCTAATACGTTACATTCAATAGCTTTAAAAGAATCGGGGAAAAAACATACAACACGTAAAATTACATTAGTATGGCCTTGGACAGTAAATGTTGAAGGAAAAGGCTATTATTTTAACACAAAAAGAGAAGCCGTAAGTTTTGTTAGAGTAGAGCTTATAAAAGGGCGAGAGAGTATTGATATCGGATGCATGCAGATTAACTTAAGGCATCATTTAGGGGCTTTTAATTCCCTTGAACAGGCATTTGATCCAAATAATAACATTCGTTACGGTGCAGAATTTTTGCGTTCAAAATATGATCAGCTAGGGAGCTGGCACAAGGCGATAGCTCATTATCATTCGGCTACACATTCTTTAGGGTTTAAATATAAACAAGATGTAGTTAAAATAGCAAGTAATATGGCTCTTTATAAAGCATCCTTACATAGTTATCTAAATAATAATGAAGGGGCTTTAGAAGATACAATTCCAGTAAATAATAACAAAGTTCAAAAAAAATCACTTTTTAGTGGCAATAAAAGATACAGAAGTAGTATTATGATACCGGTTCCTGCTAAAATTAATTAATTCTATGAATATTAAATTAATTACATGTTTTTTAATATTAGTAAGTGCGGTAAAAGTAAATGCCGATTTTAACAATATTCAAGATAATTTTGAATATCAGGAAGAGCAATTAATAATAGAATTACCTTGGAGCGATTGTACCGAAATTCATAAATTATTAGAGGAAAAATTATCTTTTTCAGAACAGCAAATAAAAAAAGAAAATAAAATTCGTGAGAAATATAAACAATTTTATTTAAAACATAATAATCCTACTAATTTTTCTATGCAATTTCTTGAGAAAAAATCTGAGACTAATGGAGTAGAAACTTTAATATCAGGTTTTTTAAAATTTTGTGAAGATAATTTTCAAACTAGTAAAAGTAAATCTAATTCCCTAAATTATTATATTAAAAAACAACAAGACCAATGGTTTAATGATATAAGAAATGAGAATTACAAAATATATTATAGAAAAAAATACGAAGATAATATCTTGAGAAATAATTAATTAAGGCAACTATATATCTTGTATAACCTAAATTGTTTCGATAATTTTATATAAAATTGTGTTAGTATAGTTAAGTGTTAGATTTTAAAAGTGTTGTTGATTTATTCGAAAAATTACCTACTGAACAAAAGTGCATAATTATTTTACTGATATACGTTGGGCTAACGTAGCTTATTGTCCGTATTGCGGCAACCAAAAGATTTTTCATTATGCAGATGGAACGAATCACAAATGTTAGGCATGTAAAAAGCGTTTTAGTATCAAAATTGGCACAATTTTTGAAAATAGTAAGATTTCTTTAAAGAAATGGTTTACAGCAGTTTTACAAGTTACTACGCAAAAAAAAGTTTATCATCGTTACAGCTTTCAAGAGATATTAATGTTACCCAAACAACTGCATGGTTTATGCTTCATAGGATTAGAGAAGTGACTAAACTAGAAAGTTTTAGTATTCCTTTAAAAAGCACTGTAGAAATAGATGAGACGTATATTGTTGGTAAAGAAAAGAACAAACATCAAAATAAAAAAACTAAAAGTACACAAGGTGGCAGCACAAAGACAACAACCGTTGTAATCGGCATGATAGAGAGAAACGGTAACGCTAAGGTTCAAGTTATAACAAAAGTTAATTCAAAGACCATAGAAAAAGTTGCAATAAATAATATTCTAATAGGGTCAACTATTTTATCTGATGAATGGGGAGCTTACAAGGTATTAGAAAAGTTATATAATCATGAATATATAAATCACGACTTAGGTAAATATATAAGAGAGTCTGTGTCCACAAACACGATAGAAAGCTTTTGGGCGTTGTTTAAGCGTGGTATAATCGGACTCTTAATTCTATTAGAAAAAAAACACATAGAGAGATATTTAAACGAGTTTGTATTTAGGTACAACCATAAAAACTATAATGTAAGAAATATGTTTAATGCTATACTTTTAAATACAGGTAATTATTTATTTTATAAAGCCTTGGTAGGTCGGTATGAAACTCAAGGTAGTTAAAAACGGAGAATTATCTTTTAACGAGGTTTTAGCAATGATAGGTCAAGCTCAGTTAAAAATTAATTCTCCAGAGATTGCAGAAGACAAAATCCCTAAACCATTTATAAAATTTATAAAATGGACAGGGGAAAAAGAAGCCTTATCAAAGAGTTGTGCTTACGCTTATCTGCTAGTTACAATAATCATTATGAGCCTTTAGGAGGAGCACTTTTTTTTGCACTCGTTCCAGACAAAGCTATTGTATCAGATATAAACTTAGATTTCATACAAGGCAGTTAAGGATGAAGCTCGAGCATTAGTTGAGCTGTTAGCTAAGCATAAAGCTAATCACTCTCAAGATTATTACTATGCTGTTAGAAAGAACGCAAATAGCGATAACCCTATTGAGATAGCAACACGTTTCATATACCTTAACAAGACTTTTGTTATAATGGTCTTTATAGAGTAAATAGCAAAGGAGAGTGCAAAGTCCCGATGGGAGCTTATATGAATCCTAATATTCTGGATAAGGATAACATACTTGCTTGCGTGTAGTAAAGCTTTACAAAATGTTGAAATAATATATCCGGATTTTAGCAATATTGCGCCTCAGCCTAAAGATTTCGTTTATATAGACCTGTCATATCAACCTATTAATAATACTTCATTTACAAAATATACAAAGCTTGGCTTTACAGAGGCAGATCAGGTTAAGCTTTATGAAAAATGCAGAGCATTACATAAGAAAGGTGTGAATTTACATCTTAGGTAAATAAAAAGAAAATATAGGTTATACAAGTATATAATTCCCTTAATTTATTTCAGTACTTGATTAATGTATACTCACTGTTAATATACAGGGTTATTTATGTTAAAGAATTTTATATTAGTATTGTTGTGTATAAGTAGTTATAAATCTCTAGGAGAATCTAATAAGACCGAGAACAATGTTTCAGCGATAGAAAGAAAAAAAGTTTCTAGTAATGATAAACAACTAAAACCTGTCTACTTAGAGCATTTTGATCTAACTTCGGATTTAAATCCTACAGAAAAAAGCCTGTTGAGTTTAGAATCTTTATCACCTAATAATAACAATACGAAACCTATAATTGTAGATATTCAGGAGAATTTTGAAGGGCTAGATAGAGTTAAAGGGGATGATATTCGCACTGCAAGACAGAGAGAACTTGTTCAAAATAGTTTGCTAGGAGATTTTTTAGGGGGTTTTATTTCTCGACCGCCACCAACAATTTTAGGAGAGAAAATTCAAGATAGGAGAAGATTATATATTCAACAGACTAAAGCTAAAAAATCACCGAAATAATTCAGTAGAGGCGATAAGTAACAGCTTATTTATCAAGCATGCAGCTAATGATATAATAAGTCGATTAGGGATGATTGATAAGGATTTTTCGGAGATTCTAGAAATATCGGCTAAATGCGGTTATCTTACGAGCTTATTAAAAAATGCTTATCGAAGTGCCGATATTACCGTAACAGATATGTCGCCTTTATTGCTTGATTCTTTTGAGCATAATCATAAATTATTAATCGATGATGAAGATTTAGCATTGCCAAAGGGCTCTTTTGATTTAATTATTTATTCATTAGGGTTACACTGGATAAATGATGTACAACGCTTTTTATCTAATATAAGAATATTTTTAAAGTCTGACGGTATTTTTATCGGTAATTTTGTCGGAGGAAATAGCTTAAAGAATTTACGTAAATCCTTAATAGATGCCGAAATAGCAAGTGATTTTAAGCACTCTCCTCATATTGCTCCTTTTATTCATTTTGCTCATGTTCCGATTTTATTTTCGCAAGCAAGATTTGCCGAAGTAATTGTGGACTATGAAAATATAGAGCTAAAATTTGATAATCCTTTAGCTTTAATGAGAGAAATAAAAAATATAGGTGAGGCAAATTCACTAAATGCTAGTCATAATTATGCTATTTCTAAAAAGATGTTTTCTTTACTACAAAATTATAAAAACGGCTTTGAAGATAATATTCATTTAATTAGTTTTATTGCTTCACCAAATAAGAATAGTATAAGATTAAAGTTGTTATAAAGGTGATAGTGGTGTATTTTAGCAGTATTACATCATTGCGAGGAAATTATGTAAGTAATTGACAAAGCAATCTCAGGATATTTGACAAGATTGCCACGCAGCCTAGGGCTGCTTGCAATGACGATCCAACAATTTATTAAGGTCAAACAAATATGCAAGAATTTGATTTAGTGGTAATAGGTAGCGGTCCAGCCGGTTATACAGGCAGTATTAGGGCTGCTCAACTTGGTATGAAAGTAGCGTGTATTGAGAAAAGCGATACTCTTGGCGGCACTTGTTTAAATATAGGATGCATACCATCGAAAGCTTTACTTAATTCTTCCGAAAAATATGAAGCAGCTCTAAAACATTTTGAGAATATAGGTATTACTGCGGATGTAAAACTAGACTTACAAAAAATGCTAGCTAATAAAGATAAAGTAGTTCTTGATCTCACAAAAGGTATAGAAAGTCTCTTTGCCAAAAACAAAGTTACTAGGATAAAAGGTGAAGCTAAAATTAGTTCTAGTAATATCGTTGAAGTAAATAAAGAGCAAATTAAAGCCAAAAATATCCTAATTACTACAGGTTCCAGCGTCATAGAAATACCGAATATCAAAATAGACGAAGAATTTATTGTTTCATCTACCGGTGCTTTGAAACTTTCTAAAGTACCTGAGAACTTAATAGTAGTAGGCGGAGGGTATATAGGCTTAGAACTTGGTTCAGTTTGGCGTCGTTTGGGAGCTAAAGTAACGGTTATTGAGTATGCACCGAGCATTGTACCTATGCTTGATAAAGAAATTGCTACACAATTTATGAAACTACAGCAAAAACAAGGTATAGAGTTTAAACTGAATACTAAAGTGCTATCTGCTGAAGTAAAGTCAGGAAAAGTAAATCTAACAATAGAGGAGGACGGTAAGAGTTCAGTAGTAACAAGCGATGTTGTGTTGATGGCGGTAGGCAGAAAAGCCTATACGCAAAATCTAGGGCTTGAGTCTGTCGGTATTATTACGGATAAGCAAGGTAGCATTGAGATTAATGACCAGTTCCAAACAGCAGTTTCCAATATTTATGCAGTCGGTGATGTGGTAAAAGGAGCTATGCTTGCTCATAAAGCCGAGGAAGAGGCTGTAGCTGCCGTAGAAATTATGGCAGGGCAGGCAGGACATGTTAACTATAACTTAATTCCAAGCGTAATATATACTTATCCTGAAGTAGCAAGCGTCGGTGAAACGGAAGAACAGCTAAAAGAAAAAGGCATTAATTATAAAGTCGGTAAGTTTCCGTTTTTAGCAAATAGTAGAGCAAGAGCAATCGGTAGTACGGAAGGTATGGTTAAGATCCTTGCCGATAGTAAAACCGATAGGGTTTTAGGAGCTCATATTATAGGAGCTGATGCAGGTACATTAATTGCCGCGCTTACGGCTTATATGGAATTCGGAGCAGCTTCAGAAGATATAGCAAGAACATGCCACGCTCACCCAACTTTAAGCGAGGCTATAAAAGAGGCAGCACTTAGTGTAGATAAGAGGACTATTAATATTTGATATATTTCTACGTCATTGCAAGGAAAAACTGTAAGTTTTGACGAAGCAATCTCAAGCGTCCTGCTTTATGAGATTGCCACGCTCCTTGCAGTCGCGGCGTTGTTGCATGGCTTGAAAACCAGTTCGGTGTCATACCATGGTTTGACCACGGTATCCAGTAAAACCACTCACAATACTAATAATATTAGTATTTGTAACTAGATCCCACGAACAAGTCGTGGGATGACAGAGATGAAGCGCGCCATACCACAAGGCTTTCAGTCGCTCGCAATGACGAATTTAAGGATATTTATGACCAAACAAGAGCTGCGTCTTTATTTCAAAGAATTTTTAATAAAAAACCAAGATAAGATTAATTCCGATTTAGTCAAAAACTCTCTAATCAATAAAATTAGCCGGTTATTACAGGAGTTAAAAGTAAAGACAGTAGGACTTTACTTTCCTCTAAAATACGAAATTAACTTACTTGAAATAACAAACTTACATCCTGAAATAAGATTCTTCCTACCGAAAATCATAAAAAATGAGATAAAATATTGTTCTTATCATTATAACGATCAATTGGCTTTAGGGGCTTTTAAAACCTATGAACCTATAAATAATGATTTTTTTATTCCTGAGTTAGTTATTATCCCAGGACTTGCGTTTAGTAAGGAGGGTTATAGACTTGGATACGGCCAAGGACATTTTGACCGATATCTTAATAATAACCGAAATATATTAACCGCCGGAGTTTGTTTAAAAGAACAATTAATAGATAATTTTCTGATTGAATCTCATGATCGTAAGCTTAAATTTATGATTTCGGTATAATAACCTTAACTTTTTATTGTATAAAATATTAATTTATATTTAATTATAACAATCAACTTAGGGTAAAATGGTTGATATAATAAAAAAATTGTCGTATTGATCGGTGTACCTTTTGCTTTTTTTGCACAAGCAGTTGGAGAGTGGCTAGAAACAGGACAAATATCCGGCGATACTCAGACTGGAGATATTTGCTTTCAATTAGCATTAGTAGGGACACTTAGCCCAGGCCTTTAGTAACTTGCCTGATTATGTATACAACGAATATGTCAAAGTAGTACAAGATAGTGAGATATAAGTTACATTAGTTGGCTAATTTTTTCTATTCATAATAGGCTACAAGTTATTCGATTTATAGCTTTTTTCTTATAAGTTATTACACAAACTTATTATTTCATCTTTATATTTTTGTTTGCGTAAATATTTGCTTTTTAAATTTAGATTTTTAAAATCCTTATGATTTAATGGCGGGTATTTACTAAGCTTTATTAAATCTTCATCTAAAATAAAATGCTTACGAGGAATATTTATAGTTTGTGCATTCTCTTCACGATAAGCTGCAAGCATTTGAATTTTGTGATTAAAACTCTTATCATCACTTCCATATTTTATTTTTTTCCAAGCATCTTTCGGCTCAACCTTATAATTTCTCACATCTAATAAAGCACTAAGAGTAGTTTGATATTTATTAGTTAAATTATTTCTAACAATTATATTATTTAACTCTTTATATATCTTATACAAATACTCCACGTCTAACATTGCATAATTTAACATATCACTAGTAATAGGGCGTTTTAGCCAGTGAGATTTTTGGTGGGTTTTATCGATAGTAATACCGATTAGCTTATAGCAAAGGTCATCATAGCTTAGCTGTTTACCGAATCCGCAAATATTTGCTGCAATTTGTATATCAAAAACATTAGCAGGTAGTGTTTTAAATAAATTATAGAAAATCTCTAAATCTTCACGAGGAGCATGAAATATTTTAGTAATATTATTATCTGCAAGCAGCTTATTAAAAATATTCAGATCTAAATTGCTTAATGCATCAATTATTCCGCAATATTCTTCTGCTTTAACTTGAATTATACTAAGCTGAGCATAATAAGTATAGCGACGCTCAAATTCCGTATCTATGCTTAAGCATGCCTTATTTGCTAACCGGTTACAAAATTCTTCTAATATTTTTTGATTATCGATAATTTGCATAGAAGCTATTTATAAAGCTCCGATAATTTTTAAGAAAAGATTAGTATGAGATAACGACAGCACCACTTCAAGACCGATTAAAATAATAATAATCCACTCAAGTTTGGTGGAATGTTTATAATTAAGATCGTTTGAAAGAATGTCTAAAAGCTCGTGAATCATATTAAGACGATGATTCATTATATTTTGCCGTATTTCTATGTCTTGAAACTCTGCTGTCATGAGATATAGAGGCTCATAACTCGGACGACGCCAAAAAAATTCTGGAGTATCGAATATATCGCTATGCAAACTGATTGAATAACGCTCGTTAAATAATATACCTATTTGCTGTAATATCTCCTTTTTAGAAAGCGATACGCTACCGGTTCTAGCTAGTTCCTGTTGTATAGGGGTTGTTTGAACAATCAAGTTACTAACAGATTGCTCAAGAACGCTAAGTTTAACCGATTGTGCAAGAGCATGGGAAATAGAAAGTTTAACAAAAACTGATTTATCTGCTAAGATTATTTTATTTTTTTCTTCATCAATAAATGTTTTCTTGACTTCCGTATTATATTCAAAATAAATATAATCGGATACCGGCTCTTTAAGCTTATTTACTGGTACTAAATCAGTATCGCTTAAAACTATTTTTTCTTGAATTTCATCGCCGCCCCAAATAGTTACACAACCAAACGGAAAGAAAAATATCTCTATAAAATCAGAATCTTTATTTATCTCTTTCCGAATATATAAAACATCGTCAAAATGTTGAGGTTCAAGACCAATCTTTTTTAAATTAGTCACTAGATCACTCATCTTATATTCGGAAGCAGTACAGTAAGATGAACATCTCATGATTATTAAGTTTAATTTATATAAATTTAGAGTATAGTAGTTAGGAACCTATAAAGTCAATAATATTATAATTATGTATGAAATATTAAGTAATAGAGAAGTTATCAAAATAATAGGTTTCGATTCCGTAAAGTTCCTACAAAATCTCATTACTAACGATATTTGTAAGAGTATAGTCAATTCAGTTGAATTCGGATACAAGGAGCGAGGAGCGAAGCCTATAATAATAGGCGAGACGACGAGTAACGCAGTAGGCGAGTCCAAATCAATTGACTATAATTATTGCTATACTTATTTGCTTAATAATCAAGGAAGATATTTATTTGATTTTTTCGTGTATGTTCATAACCCTGAAGAAATTTACCTTGATATTGATAAAAGTAATAAAGCTGCTTTGATAGAGTATTTAAACTTCTATAAATTTCGCTCAAAAATACAAGTAATAGATTGTAGTAACGAATATAAAGTTATCTACTCACTTCAAAAATTAGATATAGACTCGCTAATTACGGTTCGTGATCCTCGTTATGCTAAGCTTGGTTTCCGCTCAATAAATAAGCTCGATGTCATACCGCTGTGCGGTATCCAGACAATAATTAAAAAAGACTGGATCCCGTGGTCAAGCCACAGGGTGATAGAGGGGGAACCGCCCCCCTCAACAACATCTCCCCGTGAAAACGGGAATCCAATATACCTAGAAGATAAATATAATTTTGCAATAATAGATGGTGTGGAAGATTTAATCACAGATAAATCTATTCCAAATATGTATGGTGCTGAGGAGTTAAATGCAATTAGTTTTGATAAAGGTTGTTATGTCGGGCAGGAAGTGATTTCAAGGGCTAAATATCAAGGAGTTATAAGAAAAAAGATATATAAAATTACAGCAGATGAAGATTTATCTTCATTAGTTAAAGATGCAGAAATACTCGCAGATAACAATAAAATCGGCGTAATATGCTCAAGTTATCACAATAAAGCAATCGCCTTAATCAGAGAAGAAAAATATCTTGCCGATAAAGAAGCTGATGTTACCGTTAAAGGGATTAAAATCAACTTATCTCTCGCACCTTGGTATTAAATAATAGTTAATTTTTTAATAATTACTTGACATTTATCAAGTTTTCATGTATTATTATAATTAGACACAAACCATATTTCATGGTATTTTTTATAAAAAATTAATATAAATTGGAGACTTTTATGTATACATCTTTTCAATTATTAACTTTAGGAAACATAAAATTAATACCGGCTATATTAAGCAGAACTAATGTTAACAACAAACTTAATATTTTTGAAGCTCTTTGTAGTTTAATACCTCAACAATAAGATTAGAATGTTAAAAATGTTTTAGAAAATATTGCTGTACAGATATTAAACAGAATGATCCTCATCCCTGACACTAATTGGGATAAGAAAGATACAAACGGTAATACTATACTTGAATGGGGTATTTGGAGTAATAGCTCCAATGTTATTGATGTATTTCATCATAACCCTGCACTTATGGCAAAATTTGTTTCAACTGAGAAAGCACAAATTCATAATTTTTTCCGTGTTGCTATGGAGTCGCATATTTCTGATGATTTCCGTAAGACACAAATTGAAAAATTTACACAATTAGGTTTAGATATTAATGATCTTGGTCAAGATAATCATATTGCTTTATATTCTACAATAAATATCCGCTTATTACTAATAATCCGAGTAATCAAAATATAAGTTTATTTCAAACTCAAATGGATAAATATTATAAAATAATTGAGAATCTAGTGAAATTTGGTGTTAATCCTTCGCTTGAAGCAAATAATATATTAAATTTATTAGCTACCGGTACTTTACAAATACAAAATACAATATCTAAAATGTCTGATAACGGTCATAAATATTTAGCTCAAGCAGGTTTTAAAACTTTAATAATGAATGTAAAGGAATTAGTAGAAAAAACATTAGGAAAGTGTAACCTTGAAAATTCTACCGGCGGTAATAATATGATTGCTACGCTTGGTAATATAATATGGTCTATTAAACAAGATATTTCAAAAGCATCCGGTCAAGCAAAAACATTGTTAATCAACAATTTTAAAGAACTGAAATCTTTAGCTGAGCCTATAATAGAAAAAATAGTAAAACTTCTTAGAAAAATGCATAAAAATACGCATACAAAACCTGATGTAAATTTCTATGATAAGAGTGGTAAAACACCACTTGATTGGTATAGCGATTATAACGCTACTAAAATCGTAGAAACTTTAATAAAAAATGGCGGTAATGTAAATCTTCAGTGTACTCAAGATGCAGCTGCTCCTAGCCATAGATTATTTTTAAATAATTCAAAAGTATAATGCTAGCAACCCAAAACTGCCAACTCTAAAAGCATTATTAAATAAAGGAAACAAGCCACAGTTTGATCCAAGTATCAAGATGGTAGGTAATAAAAACGGCAGCAGATGTATGAGAAGAGAAAAAAACAGCTATAGTTGATGACAATGATTGTCATAATGCACTTGATGAGTACACAACTTGGTATAATAACGATTATACTGTAGCATCATTAGGTCAGGGCAGTAGCAGTTTAATCTTTATGAATAAAAATGAGTGTTGTATTTCATTCCTAGCTAAAAGCGGCCTTATTGCATGGCTCGTTTATGTCATGTCCGCAGAAGCAGGAATTTCAGCATAAAGCGAGCTTTAAAAAAAATCTTTTAAAAAGTTTTGAAGTACTGGATTCCCGCCTCCGCGGGAATGACATCGAGTCTTATGACACCCATGTGTATTCGTAGGAATGACATACTTTTTTAACTCCACAAAAATATTGTTTGTTTCTTTTTTTATCTTTATTATTATTTGCATAGAAAATCCCTATAACTTAAATCTATGCCAAATATAGATCTCCTTATTTTTACTAGCTTTTTAGCGATTAATTTGCTAGTTGGACTTCTAAATATCACAAATATAAAAAATATTTGCGAATATGCGATAGGAACAAGGAATTTTTCTACAGGTACAATAGTCGCAACTCTTATTGCTACTTGGATCAGTACTAGTACTTTTTTAATCGATAATTCAAGAATATATACGGACGGATTATTGTACTTATTACCTAGTATATTCGGTAGCGTTATATTATTATTGTCTCAAGATCCGGTAGTTAACACCAATGAATTGTTTTTACGAATCATTAAAAGTTATATAGGATTTAAGGGGTTAATAGTCGGCGTTATTATGGCAATGATAATCGCAAGTACAAACTCTTATATTAACGTTGCAGTGGTAACTTTTACTAATGACATAATTAAAAAAGCTTCATTAAATTATAATTATATAACCGCAATTACTATAGGATTAATAGGTTTTATTATATCGCTCTACACTAAAGATTTAATAAATCTATTTTTATTATTGACTAGCATCTATTTACCGCTAATCACTTTGCCGTTAATTTTGTTAATATACGGTTTTAAATCAAGTGCTAAAAGTTTTTTTATCGTTATGATTACTGCAATATTAACTATTATATTGTGGCAAATATTTTCTTTAAGAGCAGTTCTAGGTATTTATCCGATACTATCCGCAACTATTGTAAATTTACTCTTTTTTCTTGGAAGCCATTATATTTTAAAGCAACCCGGAGGGTTTAGTTCTTTAAAAGAGCCGCTAACCGTTAAAATAATCAGGCAAGAGAGAGAAAGAAAAGGTTTGACTTTATTTCGTGATCTTAAGAATTTTAACATCTTTAAATATTGGGAAAGTACCCTACCAAATCAAGAAATTACTTATAGTTATGTCGGTATATTTATTTTAATATCGATGTTCTCATCTTTATATATCACATCAGGTAGCAGAATAATGAACCATTTGGAGATATATAATATTATTTACCATACCACACTTATAACTGCTGCAATATTAATTACTTATCCTTTATGGTCTTTAAAGTTTCAAAAGAATTATATTATATCTTTATCTTGGTTTGTGGCTACTTTCGTTATATTAATATTTTTCGGTAGTTTACTTGTTATATCAAGTTAGTTTTGATCAACTGCAATTAATGTGTTTGATAATTAACCTACTTATAGTTGCAACGATATTCAGGTGGCAAGCTACTTTACTACTTATGACCGTTACGTTTGCTAGTATAGAGCTTTATAAATATTTTATGGATGAGAAGTTATTAATTAGCATAGGTAGTTTTCAATTCAAGGTAGTATATTCCTAACCTTATTTAGTAGCCTTTTAATAGTATGCTTAAAACCAAGGCAGGAGCAAGAAAAATTAGTTAACCTAAAAAATACTCCTTTAGGTAATAGAGTTAATTATAGAGAGCAGGAATTAGAGAAGTTACTTGATTTGAAACATGAGTTCTTACGTAATATAAACCATGAAATCAATACGCCGCTAACCGGTATTATTAGCCTTGGTGAAACCTTATGGGCTAATTATGATAAATTTAATGAAGATCAGCGTCGCAATGCAGTAGAGGTTATAGCTAAAAGCTCTATTAAATTAAATAGCTTGATAAATAATATTCTAGATTTTTCAAAATTATCCAGTCTTAATGATGCACTCAATAAAAAAGATATAAACTCAAGCGAATTGCTACATGAAAGGATTAAAATATGTAAGAAATTATATCTAAACGGCAAAATCTTAAATTTTGTATCTGATATTGAAAAGAATATAATAATTATATTCTTTTCAATTTTAACTGTGATCCTCATTATATTAAACACACATTCGATAATCTAATAATAAATGCTATCAGCTATTGTAGTGAGGGAATAATAAAAATTGATCTACACATGCAAGAAAATAATATCTTGTTTTATAGTATAAAAGACGATGGAATAGGAGTACTGAAAGAGGAATTGCAGAGTATATTCGGTGTATTTGTCGTAAGCTCTAAAACACGTACGGCAGGAGGTAGATGAGTAGGACTTGCATTATGTAAGAAAGTAATAGAACTGCACGCCGGAAAAATTTGGGCAGAAAACGATAAACAGGGAAAGACTACTTTTATTTTTACGATGCCTTTGTAATTGAAAATGTCATTCCGTTGAGCACAGGAATACAGTACTGTTTGCTGTCATACCGTGCCCCGCCACGGTATCCAAAAAACAACTTATAACACGCATTTTTTAACATTTTTACCGGATACCGTGGCAGGGCCACGGTATTACATTATTATGAAAAAAATTATTTTTAATAAACAACAAGATTTTATATCAATTATAGAACCGGCGTCAAGCTGTCTAGATGCACAAGATAAATTAAAGGAAGCTATTAAAATACTAGCGTTGCATGGTTTTAAAACTTTAGTAGATGATAAGATTTTTTCAGGTGATGCATTGCCTTTTTTCGCTGCTTCTAAAGAGGAAAGGTTAAGAATGTTTGAAGCTATGGAAAATGAACAGGTTAAAATAATTTGGGCTTTTCGTGGCGGATGTGGATGCAGTGAATTTGTAGAAGATTGTTTTAATATAGAACCAAAAGGGGATAAAGTCCTGATAGGCTATAGCGATATTACCGTTTTGCATTTATTACTAAATAACCATTATAATATCCCAACTATTCACGGTTCAGTGTTAACTTCGTTACTACCGCCTACTAATCAGGATATTATGCCTATAATAAATGTTCTTAAAGGAGAAAAGAGTGAAATACAACTTATACCTATAAAGAAAATTAGTGAGGAAAATATAACAGGTACAATAACAGGCGGGAATTTAACGGTTTTAACTCAATTGATTAGTACTGGTTTGCAAATTCATTCTCATTCCTATGCTTCTTTATGTCATTCCCGCGGAAGCGGGAATCCAGAAAAAATAATACTGGATCCCCGTTTCCACGGGGATGACAATAAAATTCTATTGCTTGAAGACGTTAATGAAAAAGCCTATGCCGTACATCGTAATCTAGTTCAATTAAAAAATACCGGTATATTTGAATGCATAAAGGCAATAATCTTTGGTGATTTTACTAAAGGGGATGAGTTTGTAGAACAAGCTATAAAAAGTTTTTATTTAAATCATATTCAAAATATTGGAACTTATAAAGCAGCAGGAATAGCGCATGGAGAAGTAAATCATCCAGTTATTATGAATCATGAAGTAATTATAAACAGTAATGTTTTAAGTTTTACTAGCCCTTTTGAAATAGTAGAAAACAAATGACAAATTCTATCAGAATAGGTACAAGAAAAAGTCCACTTGCTTTAATACACACTAATTTAGTTATTCAGCAAATCAAACAATTTTTTCCTGATATCAATTGTGAAATAGTGCCGATTATTACTAGCGGGGATTTAATCCAAAATAAACCATTATACGATATAGGTGGTAAAGCTTTATTTTTAAAGGAAATAGAGCAAGCCTTGCTTGATAAAAAAATTGACTTAGCTGTTCATTCTTTAAAAGATGTACCGGGTAGAATACCTGAACCGCTAGTAATAGCTGCTGTTTTAGAACGTGAAGACCCCAGAGATGTTTTTGTTTGTCTAAAATATAAATCTATAGAAGAGCTGCCGCAAAATGCCGTAATAGGTAGCTCGGCAGTACGAAGAAAAGCATTTATCCAAAAAATAAGACCGGATTTAAAGGTAACGGTTTTTAGAGGGAATGTTGATTCAAGAATAAAAAAGCTAATGACCGGCGAAGTTGACGCAACAATTTTAGCATATACAGGTCTTAAAAGGTTAGAGGTGTTTAATCCGGAGTATTGCCATTTGATAGAGTATTCACAGATGTTACCGTGTATAGGGCAGGGAGTCATTGCAGTTGAGATTAGAAAAGATGATAATGCTATGCTTGAGATATGCAACCAAATTAATCATCTTCCCACTTTTGAGCTCATAAAACCCGAAAGAGCATTTTTAGAGTATCTAGATGCTAATTGCCGCACCCCGATTGCTGCTTATTCACAATATCTAGATGCAAATCCTAGACATCTTTCCAAACTCGCTTATAGGGAGGTATTTGAAGGAAACACAGAAGCACTTGCCACCGCAGCGTACAAAAGCAATCGCACAGATGCGAGTACCGGATTGACGTACAAATTACCCCTAGAAGTAGAGTTTGGGAAGATGTCTAATATACAAACCAATTTTATGCTCGGTAACCTTGATGGCAGTAAAATAACTTTCCATACCGAAACTACCAATATAAAAACTTCAACAGAAGCAGGCATAAAAGCCGCTAAAATGATGTTAGAAGCTATCTGTAAATAAATTTTAATCGATAATTTAATTCTTTTTTGCTGCACATTATAAGATTTTTTTGAAATATGAATAACACCCTATCAAAAATCTTATCAATTTTTGCTAAAAAAGCTCTTTACTTGCTAATTACAATTTATTTACAGATAACCTCTAAAATATCTCAATTTGCAAGATATTATCATGACAATACAAAGATTTTTAGACTTAGAATTATCAAAAGGACAGTCCTGTTTTTTGTGGGGAGCACGTAAAACTGGTAAGTCAACATATCTGAAACAACGTTTTCCGGATATATATAGATTGATTACAAGCTGATATCCTATAAAGTTTACTTTCAAAATCCTAAACGTTTAAGAGAAGAATTGAAGTCAAAAGACGGCATCTCAACTATTATTATTGATGAGGTGCAAAAAATCCCCTTACTGTTATAAGGTTCATTATTTAATAGAATCTAATAAAGCTTTACAATTTATCCTTTGCTGCTCCAGTACTAGGCGCTTAAAATCAACAGGTAGCAATTTACTTGGCAGAAGAGCTTGGAGATATATGTTTTTGCTGCTCTATGCTATTCTGAGATAAAAGAGCTTGATTGGCATAAAATTTTTAATCATGGACTAATACCTGATCATTATATTGCATCAAAAAAGCTTCATAAATATCTTGCGTCCTATTGATATGACTATATTTTACCTGAAGTACAGTTTGTGAAGCAAATTTAAGAAAACGCAAAGCACTTGCAAGGTTTCTAGAGATTATAGGCATTTCAAACGATGAGATGATAAATTATAGTAATATAGCAAGAGATTGCGGTGTTGATGCAAAAACCGTTAGAACATATCTTGAAATATTAGAAGATATATATTTAGGATATCATCTTTATCCGTATAGATCACTTAGCAAAAGGCGAATTATTACGGAAATGCCTAAATTTTACCTTTTCGATACCGCACTTAGCAACTTACCTAAGGAAATATGAATATCAGGAAATGACAGGGTTTGATGCTGGTAAATCTTTTGAGCATTATGTATTCTTAGAATTAATAGCTTATAAATATTTAAACAACAAAAGAGATGAATTATTTTATTGGTGTACTAAAGACCCAATGGAAGTAGAATCAAATATTACCTTATTACGCTCAGTTTGTGGACAGACATATCTCTTTAGCTCATCCCATCTCTGATTCCATTTTTCCCGCTTGCTTTTCAGATTATCAAAATATTCAATCTTTTTGTTTAATTCATTATCATGCATAGTTCATAACTCTTGAGTTTAAACTTGTATTAGCTGTTAAATATGGTGTTGCCAATTTTCTTGATACTTTCTTAAGTTTCTTGAGGAAATCACTATTATAAAGCACTTCATGGTTATATTTTTTGCCAATAGCTACAGTCATACTAGGCAAGCCTAGGGTTAATCCTTCAATATCCTTAAGGGATGTGATCTTGCCAAGAGATGCACGTAACGGCGGTAAATCTTTTAATCGTGGTACTGATCGCATATTAAAATGTTCCCGCGATATTCAGCAATCTGCAAGTGATATACTGAAGTTTTAACAAAGATAAGAGACAAAATATAATGTAGACAGGATTTTTATACTTTTATAAAACAGGTTAGCTATATTTTTTATTCAAAAATTTTTCAGTGCGCGGACACTCCCATTATTGCCATATACTTTTTGAACTAAAAATATACAGATATAAACTGTTAATGAATATGCACATTTATATAATACTTCTTTATAAAATATCGACAAAACTTTACTTGTAGAGAATACATTTACAAAAAATCCTGACATCACAATACCATCTACGACCGCACACATTATTAAACTAGCAAAATTTCTTGTATTCAAAGAACATCTTGGCTTAAGTTGTGAAAATATACTTGTACTACAATATGTTGATAATAATACAGATACAAAAGATGCAAAAACAACTCCTTTAATAACACGACCATGAATATAATAATTGAAGTTCCATAACAAACCAAAACTTACTATTATACATAACGCCACAGCAATCAAAGCTCTCTTTCTACCATATAGCTCAGATATAATATTGGTAGTTATAGCTAAAAACACAAATACTAAAGAACACTGAGATATTTTATTAAAACAATTTAGTAAATAAATGAATACACCAAGTAGTGACACCAATGGTATGTAAAACTTAGCGTTAATATTACTCATACACTTTCCCTTTCTTTTAGATTTAATTTTATCAAATAACACAGATTATTGCTAGTAATAAATAATAAAAAAATGAAAATTTTTAATAATAAGCGATTAATTATCTTTAAAAAAAGTTTACAAAAAGCCCCCTATACTTGATTTTATACCGCATAGCCCCCCTATTGATTCTGTGAGGTTATTTTTGCCAAAAAATGAAAAAAACTGATAAAAATCTTGTAAAAAAGTAGTGACACCAATGGTATGTAAAAACTTAGCGTTAATATTACTCATAACTTTCCCTTTCTTTTAGATTTAATTTTATCAAATAACACAGATTATTGCTAGTAATAAATAATAAAAAAATGAAAATTTTTAATAATAAGCGATTAATTATCTTGAGTGAATTTAGGGCTAGGCTTTCTCGTTACCCACGAAAAAGTTAATCCTTTACAAACCCCCATTACTCTCAAGATTTCTAAGTTCTCTTAGTGCTATATGCTGGTTACATGCTGGTTTTTCCTTAAATGAACAATTATTTATCATTATTACCCTATCGTAATTATTTTCTTCTCAACTAATACAATTAGTTTTATCAAACTATCACTACCAATTTAAATTTTTGTTTTGCTCACGTTTCGTCACTCTAGACTATATTTCTTTAAAACAAACTACCAATTATTGAAATAACATCTTAAAATTTCATAAATACAGACTTGTACAATAGTGTTATTTGTTTTTAACCCCCCCTAGCTAAAATTATAATCCTCTTATAATATGTTGAAAATAGCTTTAAGTGCTATTTCTTTAATGTCCCCTTCGGGGATATAAAATCCCTCGCCTTTAGGCGAAGGGAAGATATAATGAAGTTGCGTAGCAACGAGAAGTTAAAGCTCTCGTTATTTGCCAAAGCCGGTTGACGCATTTCATGCATCAAAGCCAAAGTCATGTAACTTAGCACGGCTTGCTTATTGCGAAAGTAATTATTGGAACGTTGCTTGCTTAGTCTAATCAACAACTTGTTGATAAAACTCAAGTTGAAGTCACGGCCTGATCTCATTCTTAGCACATCGCCATCGTCTTCAGTCAATGGGTGAAACTCCTCTAACTTCTGAGGCAAACCCCAACCTTTAACCTTGCTGGCAATTTTGCTAATCACACCAGCCAATTTTTGTCAAGATTGATTAACCCCTCCACTACCTGCATCATCATCTTTTGAGTCAGAGTCTGACTTACTGCCTGAATCGCTGATTGGAGAGGACTCACTAGAATTTATGGTTGGCATCTTACTTACTGAACTTACCACTCCTTCTGATTGAAAGTTTTGCTCTTCCGTTGATTTACTCTCTTCCAAACTTTGTCCACAATTTTCCTCAAAATTTTTTTTTTGCCATATCTAGATATAGATAATAGATATATTATTATATATACCTATTATATTGTGTGATGGAAAATTTTTTCCGGTTGAGTGGAAATTTTTTTGGGTTAGGTTGAATATTTTGATCTATTGAGTTATGTGTTGTTTCAGATTGCTTTGAAAATTCTTGTTGGTTAGAGTCGCAATTAGTTTTACTACGAAAACTGACAAAATTTTTAAGGAGTTTGATACATTGAATATTAGGACATCTCATATTAGTATAATCAAGGTAGTTGAATAAAAATCAATGAAACCACTGCCTTTCAGTTCTTCTAGACATTGCTTTACCCGTTTTTGACAAACTCCTAGCTTTTGCTCGAAGAAAAGAAAACTTTCCTGTAGTTCTTCTGCTTGCTTACCAAGCTTATTATAAAAATTTATATGAGAAACTATTAACGATAAAAGTTGACGAGAAGTTGTACTTAATCTTTTACCATGGTTATTGTTAAGATTTCGCCACTCAGGTGGAATAAAATTACCCACAAAATTATAAAATATGGTATCATGATTACCAGCAAAATGACCGGGAAAAGTTAACATTTCTGTCATACTCCCTCCTTCTGTAGACCAGTTAGAGGAAAACTTTATAGAGAAATATATGGGGGTAACTTTAGTAAAAAACCATCATACGGGTTTTTTATTAAAATCATAAAAGTCTTAAAAGCCTAGAGGTAATATGGTGGGCGATGGGGGATTCGAACCCTCAACCTTTACGATGTCAACGTAATGCTCTAACCAACTGAGCTAATCACCCTTATAATTTTTTTAATCTTTATATAGTTTTGGGTTTATTGAATTATGGACCTTATAATATTTACAATTAAGATAAGTGTCAATTGATTAGTTCAAGTTATATGTTAAAAAGATTATATTGATAAAAAATAGTTATATTGCATACATTTATTAAAAAAACAGAAAAAAACTCCTAAAACAGCTATTTCAATAACTAAAACTTAAGATTACAGGAAGGTTTTAATGAAAAACTTTGATAAATTTAAAAAAGAGTTATTATCAAACCCCGAAGTAAAAAAAGCTTATGAAGAACGAAAAATGGAATTTGAGATAGCAAGCACTTTAATAAAGGTTCGTCTTGCATCTAATATGACTCAGGCGGATGTTGCTAAAAAAATGTCTAATTCTCAAGCGCAAATAGCAAGAATGGAAAGCGGACATCATATTCCTAATTTCTTAAGCCTTCAAAAATACACTAAAGCTGTAAATCAAAAAATTAATTTGTTGATTACCCCATCATAGGGTGTACTACTAAATCTATATGTAGTTTTTAACCCTTGTTTTTTAAAAAATTCATTAATGTACTAGATTTCAAGCTTTATTTCCATTATTTATAATATTTTATTATTTAGTCTATAATTTTATGGTGGATTTAAAAACTAAAGCCTTTGATATTTCTCAAAATTTCACTATTGCTCTTGACGGTCCTGCGGCTTCAGGTAAAGGGACTATCGGTTTAATACTGGCCAAGAAATTTTCTCTTAAATATTTTCAGTCAAGTATTGTTTATAGGCAGCTTGCGTTTGACTGTATTAGTCAAAAAATAGATGTCACTGATATAGATGCGGTAATTGCTTTATCTAAAGAATTAAAACTCGACAATAATTTTGACTTAGAGAATGAGAATATAGGAAATATAGCATCGCAAATTGCCGTAATAAGTGAAATTAGAAATAATCTAAACAAATACCTGATTAATCTAGTCAAAACAACACCTAGAATGATTATGGAGGGTAGGGATATAGGCACCGTTGTTGCACCGGACGCCGATTTAAAGATTTTTATAACCGCAAATCCTCAAATTAGGGCTGAAAGACGATATAAGCAGTTGCAAGCAAAAGGAAAAACATGTATACTCGCTGAGATTTTACAGCAAATAATTTTGCGAGATAAAAGAGATAAAGAGCGAAAAGCTGCACCGTTATTACCGGCTTCAGATGCTTTAATTATCGATACTTCAAAGCTTTCGGCTATGGAAGTCGTAGAAGAAGTAACAAATTATATAAAGAATAAAATAACTTGAAAAAGTGCTAGGTTATTTTATTCGATTTTATGGCGTTATTGCATGGCTAGTATGTCATTCCCGCGTAGGCGGGAATTCAGCAACTAAAAGGTAAAAACACACTGAATTTTTAATATTAAAAGCTCAATTTCGCTTTTTCTGGATTCCCCGCCTACGCGGGAATGACATAGAACGCTTTTTTTAGCCATGCAAGAGCATCCAATTTTATTAACCTTTCAAAAAAATTTTATTAGCCTAGGCACTTGAGCTAATATTACGAGAAGAATATGTCAATAAAACTAAAACAACGATTTGTTCCACAACTTGCAGCAATGAATCACAAATTTGCAGAAGATTTCTCTAAAATGCTTGAAACCGTTGATACAAGTCATATAAAAGAAAAAACGGTAGTTAAAGGTCAAGTAATCGAAATAAAAAACGATATAATTATTGTGGACGTTGGATTAAAAAATGAAGGTAGAATACCTAAGTCTGAATTTTTAGCTTTACCTGAAGTTGGGGACGTAGTTGAAGTTTTCATCGAGACAATTGAAGGACGTAACGGCAGAACAATATTGAGCCGTGAAAAAGCAGTTAAAGAGGAATTATGGGGACAACTAGAAATCATGTGTTCCAAGGGCGAATTTGTCGACGGTACGATTTTCGGTCGTGTAAAAGGAGGCTTTACCGTGGATTTATCTGGTGTAGTAGCATTCTTACCGGGAAGCCAAGTTGACGTTAGACCTATTAAAGATCCTACTTCTATAATGAATATCAAGCAACCGTTTAAAATTTTAAGTATGGATAAAAAGCTTGGTAATATAGTAGTTTCAAGAAGAGCCATTTTAGAAGAATCACGTTCCGAAGCTAGAGATGAGATGCTATCTAAAATTAAAGAAGGCATGGTATTAGAAGGAACCGTAAAAAATATTACTGATTACGGTGCGTTTATCGATCTTGGAAGTGTTGATGGTTTATTACATTTAACCGATATTTCTTGGGGAAGAGTTAACCATCCTTCAGAAGTGTTAGACTTTAACCAAAAGGTTAAAGTAATGGTTATTAAGTTTGATGAAAAAACCAAAAGAATATCACTCGGTATAAAACAACTTGATTCTAACCCATGGGAAGCAATTAAAGAAGAATTCCCCGTCGGTAAACAAATGACCGGTAAAGTTACAAATTTTGCTGATTACGGCGTATTTATAGAATTAAAAGACGGGCTTGAGGGACTTGTTCATTCAAGCGAAATTAGTTGGTTAAAATCTAATCAAAATCCTAGAAAAACGCTAACTATAGGGCAAGAAGTAGAATTCGTAGTTTTAGAGGTCGATACTGAAAAGCATCGTGTTTCTTTAAGTATTAAACAATGCCAAGAAAATCCTTTAACAAAGTTCGCTGAAAATAATCCTGTCGGTACTATAATTAAAGCACCGATTAGAAATATTACGGATTTCGGTATTTTTGTTGCACTCGGTAATAATATGGACGGCATGATTCATGAAGGTGATATTAGCTGGGAAGATAAAGGAACGGCTCTATTAAAATCATACAAAAAAGGTGACGAAGTAGAATGCAAAGTTCTAGCCATTAATATTGAAAAAGAACAAGTTAGTTTAGGTATAAAACAATTGTCGCCGAATCCATATCAAGAAATCAGTGATGAATATAAAAAAGGCACCATAGTTAAAGCCCTTATAACAGAAGTTAAAGATGAGGGACTCGAAGTATTATTAAACGATAAAGTAGCAGGTTTTATTAAAAGCACTGAACTATCGGATGAAAAAGACGAACAGAAGCCTGAAATGTTTCAAATAGACAAAGAAATAGAAGCAAAAGTGGTTTCTATCGAGAAATCAACCGGTAGAATTTTATTATCGGTAAAAGCTCATAAAATAGCAGAACGTCAAAAAGCTCTCAAAGCATATGGTTCTAGTGATAATACTACCAATATGGGAGATATACTTGCTAATGCTTTAGAAGATAAGAAGTAATAATCTAGTATAAGTCATTGCGAGGAGAAACTGTAAGTTTCAACGAAGCAATCTCAGGAGTTCTATGCTACTTCATGAGATTGCCACGTCGGTTATTAAAATAACCTCCTCGTAATGACGAAAAACTATTTAATTAATCAATTTCAGGAGAAAATATTAATGTCGTATGTACCGATAGTAATTGAACCAACATCACGCGGTGAACGTGCTTATGATATATATTCAAGATTGCTAAAAGAACGTATAATCTTTGTATGTAGTACTGTTGAAGATCATATGGCAAACTTAATTGTTGCACAATTATTGTTTCTTGAAGCAGAAAATCCTAAAAAAGATATATATATGTATATCAATTCCCCCGGAGGAGTTGTAACCGCAGGTCTTGCAATTTATGACACAATGCAATATATAAAACCTAAAGTGGCTACATTATGCATAGGTCAAGCTTGTTCTATGGGTTCACTTTTACTGTGCGGGGGCGAGAAGGGGATGCGTTATAGTTTACCTCACAGTCGTATTATGATCCATCAACCATCAGGAGGTTATAAAGGGCAAGCTACCGATATAGAAATCCATGCTCAAGAAACCCTAAAAATCAAAAGGTTACTTAACGAATTGTATAGTAAACATACTGAACAAGAGTTACAACATATCGAAAAAAGTATGGAACGTGATAATTTCATGTCACCGGAAGAAGCAAAAAAATTTGGATTAGTAGATAATATAATATCGTCCAGAGATGTTATGGCATTGTTAGCAAAATAAAGATTAAATTCTATAGATTTAGTTTTATTATTATAGTATAAGAGAATTAATTTGTTATAGTCAAGTCAGTGGGATTTGCACACCAGAAGCGAGGAGTTAAACCTAACTAATAGGAGAACAACGAATGACGATGCAGGCGAGTCCAAATCAATTGACTATATTGGGGTCATAGCTCAGTTGGTAGAGTGTTTGAATGGCATTCAAAAGGTCGGGGGTTCGACTCCCCCTGGCTCCACCATGTCTTATTGCTGTTTCAATTTATAAATACTTCACACAGTAAACATATCATAAACTAAGGACTTTTTGCTTTCCAAAAAAAGTTAGATAATATTCAAATCTTATCATAATTCCTTTTTAGATTAGTTTTAACTTACTTAGTGAATTAATAAGAGGCTATAAAATGCATAAAGTAATTACACAATTATCAGAAATTAAATTAATTGGTATTACAACAGGCCGGAGAATATAAAGCTCAAAGCGGGGCATTTTAAAGGTAATACAAGTTATTTAATGATAAACAATATATTAACATAAGCTTTACCCCACTTTCTACTTCTCATTTTTTGCTTTTTTTTAAAAAAATGGCTAGAAATGCCACATATAAAACTATGGTGAGATAAGGATATAGAATGGAGCTTAGAATTGATCGAACAAAAATACTCAAGCTATGTTATAGGATATAAGCTAGAAAATAATGAGCCTAAAAATATACACGCTTACATTATAGAAGCAGACTGTACTCCTTTACAATGCTTATGATTTTGCGCGTTCAGACCCATTAATAAACTTACCTTCAAAACTTGCAGCACTTGATTATTTCTTTAATGCTTAGGTGCTGTGGACATTTAATAGAATAATCATAATTATGACTCTTTTTTGCTGCAAATTATAAGTTTTTTTTGAAATATGAATAACTATTCCTTCAAAAATCTTATTAATTTTCGCTAAAAAATACTTCAAAATAAAAAATCAATTAGAAATCTTCACAGAACCTAGATATATTAATATAGATTAAGTGTAAAAAGAATTAGTGAGAAAATGCTAAAAGATCAGAATTTAGATATAGAAAGAAAGCAAGACCATATTGAAATTAATCTTACGCAAAACGTTGAATCTACACTTAAAAGCGGTTTTGAATCTATTCACTTTATTCACAATGCATTACCGGAACTTAACTACGATAGCATCAATACAACTACTACTTTCCTCGGAAAATCTTTACAAGCACCTATCCTAATTTCTAGTATGACCGGAGGCACGACTAGAGCTAGAGATATTAACTATAGACTTGCACAGGTCGCTCAAAAAGCCGGTATTGCTATGGGGCTTGGCTCTATGCGGGTTTTGTTAACGGAACCGGATACAATCAAGACATTTGCAGTAAGGCATATAGCTCCCGATATCCCTTTACTAGCCAATATCGGTGCAGTACAGCTTAATTACGGAGTGACACCTAAAGAATGTCAGTATTTAGTGGATGCTATTAAAGCCGATGCCTTAATTTTACACTTAAACGTGTTACAGGAACTGACTCAGCCGGAAGGTAATAGAAACTGGGAAAAGCTGTTACCTAAGATAAGAGAAGTGGTTCATTACCTCTCTATTCCGGTAATTGTTAAGGAAGTAGGATACGGTTTATCTAAAAAAGTTGCTGAGAGTCTTATTGACGCAGGGGTTAAGGTTCTTGATATTGCAGGGAGCGGTGGGACATCTTGGAGTCAAGTAGAGGCTTATCGTGCTACAAATTCGTTACAAAACCGTATAGCTAGTAGCTTTATTAACTGGGGAATCCCGACTTTAGATTCTCTAAAAATGGTGCGGGAAGTTTCAAAAGATATTCCGATTATTACCAGTGGTGGGTTAAAATCCGGCATTGACGGTGCAAAAGCAATTCGTATAGGAGCTAATATTTTTGGACTTGCCGGTCAATTTTTAAAAGCGGCAGATACTTCTGAAAGCTTGCTTTTCGAAGAGATACAATTGATAATCGAGCAACTTAAAATTACCATGCTATGCACCGGATCACGCACTTTAAAAGATTTAGCAAAAGCAGAGATTAGGTTGTAGTAAAATTTATATTCATAATATATTGGCACCAAATTCAAAAATAACTCTTTCGGCCTTATAATCACTCATTTGAACAAGTTTAATTTCCTCAAGATAAATTACCTTTGGTAAATTCGTTAATGACTTTCCGCCAAAATATTAATGCCAGCTTATTTTCAGAAATAACCACAACTTCCCATAATCTTTTATACATTTGCCAAATTTGCTTAGCTACTTGCCTACCAACTCCTTTATTTTGAAATCTTGCTATAATAAAAAATTCCCCCATATTCCAATCGATTTTATAATGCGTTCCAACCTTATTAAGCAATATAAAACCTGCTATTTCGTCATTTAATTTAATTCAATAGGCTTTCCTATCCGTTTCTATAAAATATTTTTTGTAATTATCAGCGTCATATAAACCATCTCGTGACAATGTCCAATAATATTCATCTGATTCAAACCCACAATAACGCGATATATCATATATATAAAACCGTACCATATTTTGGATTAGAGGATAATCAGCAACGGTTGCAGTGGTTAAACGTATATTCTTTACAGATTCATTCTTCATAACTCTTGTCTTAAATATAATTTAGCCATTTCTCCGGAATTATGATAACCTAGCACTTCATAAAATATATGCGTACTGTCTTTAGCACATCGATAACCAGAAGTAAGATCAACGATTACGAGGCTATATTTTTTTACTATTTCTTCTAAATATTCCATAAGCTTTTTACCTATTTGTTTTCCCCGATAATTCTCATCAATAACTAAAGCTTCAATATGAATTCTAGTTTTATCTGAGGCGAAAAGCAGCGATTTAGACCAAGCAATAAATCCAACTCTTTTATTATCTAAACTAGCTAAAGCAACACCATACCCCTCACGATTTATAAAATTCTTAAAACGTGCTATTAATTCTTCTGAACTAGAAGGATAGCCAAGTTGAGCCATCAAAGGTAAAATATTTGTCATATTATCAGGAGTTGCTAAACTAATATTTACACTACTCATAATTATCCTTTTTCTCTTCGTTTCTTTAACCTAGCTAAATCTTTTGGACTAGGTAAATAGCTTTTTCATTTCGTAGGTAAATTCTTCGGTTAATTTAAGTTTAAATTTACCCGTTTTTAATTCAATAACAACATAGCATTTAAGTTTAACATGATAAAAAACTAAATCTAAGTAATAATCCTCTCCTTCTAATTCTATAGGTATGGATTACCTATAAATGCAAAATCTTGACTGAGTTCTAATAAAAAATCCTTAATATTATCTATTAGCTTATTTTCTAGTTCTCGTTCTAAAATATTTGCTTTAATATCTAGAAATTCTAAATTATAAGGATTTTTTATAATTGATTTTGCTAAATCAGACTGCATTGCCGGTAAAGTATGTCCAAAATTATTTATACTTTTTCCTGATCTTGCGTATAAATTGCTTTTAATTTGCAAGGTTAGTACGTTACGTGACCAACCGTTTTCTATAGTTTGTGCATACATACCAAAGCCTTTCAGTATGATTTTTAACTTTTGAGACAATGACTATATGATATCCCCAGGGAATTTCTCCAACAGGCTGTTGGGGGATGTGTTCATCGTTATATTCTTCAGCAAATTGCCTCATATAAGAAATATTTTATTTTGATAAGATCATCTTTTCATTTCAGGAAATTCTTTTAATAAGTCTTTAGAAAAATTTTCTATAACTTTTGCTCCCCACTTCTCAAGCTTTTGACGTTTAATTATTTGAAAACCAATATTTCAATATAGTTTTATCAATTCTTTATTTACGCTTAAATGTGCACGAATTCGTATTTGCTTGATTTCTAGCTTCAGATTCTCAATTAAATCGTAGTATGATTTGTAATCTAAAATATTATTCATTTACTCAATATTATTTGTATGCTCTAAAATCTTCTCTGCTAAAGCACTTGCCGTTAGATCACTAACATCTATTTCTAACAAATGAGAATGCGTTATATTAATTAACTCTGCGTTTCCTTCAATACTCAAAGATTTATAACACAAAACTCTATCGGGCCTTTGTATTCGTTTATTATTTTCCTCTACTGAAATAAGTAGTTTTACCGGTACAACAAGAGAGTCACGCTGCAAAGCCATATTTTCTACTTGCTTAAAAAGCTTATGATCACCTTAATTATCTTCTAAGACATTGGTTAATAATTATTATATGGCTTTTTGGTTATTTAGGTATATGTTAAATATTGCTGAATATCATAGAAAGTACTAAAAAACACAAAATTTCCTTTCATATATCCTTTAGTGTTTTATAATGGCATACAAAAATAATACTGCTCCTTTAAATTTATGGGCATTATTTGAAAATAGTGAATTAGTAAAAGCTACTTGTATTAATGATTATCAGCTAATTAATGTTCATGAAATTCCTGATGAAAAATTGACAGAAAATACTTGGTCAGGAATTTTATAATTTTTTATGAAGCACATTCATACACGAGATTTGTTAAAGAGATGGTAAGAAATAGCAGACCTTTTAACTATATTTGCTGAGGTTAATATAGGGATTGATTATATAGAGTTAATTTTATTCTACATTTTGACCAAACTCGGTCAAAATGATATAATAGAAATAGCAAAAATACTTAAAGCACAATATAATATAGCCAAAAATTTAATCACAGCTGGTGTAAAAACTGATTTAATAGCTACCTCAACCGGATTAAAGAAGGAAGAGGTTGAAAAACTTAAATAAATTACTTATACATGTATTTATTATCATTTATATTAGGAGGATTAAATGCATTACTCCGTCAATTACATTTATCAATTCGCTCTATAGAGTTTTATAAAGATGTATATAAAAACTATCAAGGGTACGGAATAAGATATGTATTTACCTTATCTTTTATTCCATCAATAATTTATTGTATTTTTATATTAAATTACCTAATAACTTTAAAAGATTATTTTAACGGAATACAATCATCAAAAGTTACAGCCAACATTGAATATATTATCAATCAATTACCGGAAATTAAATATAATAATTCAAACATTTCAGTTGAAGAAGTAGAGCCTATATATTTATATAGCAAGAATAACAATAAAATAGTCGTCATTGATACAAAAAATCAAGTTTCTAACAAAGAAAAAAGCAAAATACCGTTTGTACTTGAAGAGAATAAGCTGAAGATAAATTTAATTGTAGCCAATACTAAGAAAAATTTCCCAAGTACTATTAACTATTCTGAGATATTCAAGCAAAATGAAGTAATTTTAACTCCTGAAATAATAAAAAAATATTTTGCCGATCATTTATTATATGCCCCCAATTTATTTATTTATTTCGGTATGCCGGCTATTATATTATTTTGGTTTGTAACATTCTTATTAGAGAGAAGTATTATAGTTTTGTTAGTATATAGCTTAGCTAATTTACTTACTACTAAAACTTCAATACAAACTTCTATAAGGTTAGTAATGTTTTCAAGCGGAGTCCCGATAATATTACAACCGGTTATTATTATATTAATACCGGAATTAAGCATATTATTACAGCTACTACAAATGTTTACAACTTGTTTAGTATTTGTCGCTATTTGGCAAATTAACAAGAACCTATCGCACTATATGTAAGAAAAATCAGTTATCATATAATATGTGATTTTAAATCCTCAATTTACTAAAAAAATAGCCTATTATTAAAAAAATAAAAGTTTTTATTGTTAAAATGAAACCTAAAGTTATTTTTTTATAAATTTATTTAAATGGGTAAGAACAAAAAAGAAAGTAAGGTTTGCAGAAGAGCTGCAAGTTAAGGAATTTTCACAAGATAAAGAAGCAACAGAAGTAGACCTTATAAGAGGAAGAATAATTAATATTTATGATAAAGGTGGCTACTTAAAGCTGGATCAATTGGTAATTCATGAACGAGAAGCTATTGGAGTAAAAAATGTTGAAGTAAAGAGCAATCTAAATTTCTTTCAACAAATTTTCGCTGCAGTAGGTCTTATAAAGGACACAAAAACAATCAAAGAAGCATTTACTTATACTATCGGCTATACAAGGAATATTAAAGGATAACGGTCAATTTATTAATAATTCTGAAGAAATTAGAAAATTTGTTGATAAAAATAGAGATATTCAAATTGCAGATATTGACGGTATCGGTATTGGTAATTTAAATCATCAGGGTAAAATACAAATTAATTCATAAGTAATGAAAAAATTATTCTTTATAAGGATGGTCAATTAGCTGCTATTGCAAGAAAAGGTCCACTTATAAATCAAGAAGGAGAGCCTTTATACAAAGATAACTTAGTCCAAAAAGATAATAAAGTTTATCTAGTTGGAGATGTCAGAAGAAATATTGATACACCTTTTAGAGATCCCAAAACTAGAGCTAGAGATAATTGGAATAGATTAATAAAGAAATTTAAGCATGCTTTAATACCGGAACATGAGTTAGGAAAATGAAACGATGCAATAGTAGATTCTGTAAGAGTTAAAGTAGTTCATCCCAATCCAAAACTTGCAGAACATCATCTTCAAGAAATAGCTCAAGGTAAACAAATATGGGATGGGCATAAATTTAAAATATTACGTATGGGACCAGAAGAAAAAAATCACCAATTATTCTATGATACCTCCTCTCAAAGATTACTTGATGCTAACGGTACAGTAGCTTCTACTATCGGTAAAGAAAGTAAAAGCATGAATAATGTTCAAGCATTTGTAATGGGAGAGGATGGAACAATTTATATGGGTACTCATAAAAATCAATATTTGCCAAATACTAAAAATCTTGTTCAAGGTTCATTTTTAAGTGGAAAGCCTGCGGAAGCAGCAAGAGTTATAGGTATAAATGATAGGGGAAAATTGATTACCTTCGTAATAATAGCGGTCATTATCAACCTGAAGCTTTAGATATGTACTGTGCTGTAAAAAAATACAAGAAACTATGCCCGGTGCTTTAGATAAAAATTGTCAAATCGATATTCAAGGGCATCTCGAATACTTGTTACTGATTTTGTAAAAAATATGGAAACCAAAGTAGGTTTCAGAAAAAATGCTAAAACTCATTATGAAAAACTAAGAGAGGCAAGAATAGAGAAAATTAAAAATTATCAAACTAATTTAAAAAATATTGCTGCTTCTTCAAAACCTAAAGCTAGAAATAGAACAACAAACAGAGGGCGTGGATAATAAATTAACTATTTATAATTATGTCATTCCTGCGAAAGCAGGCATCCAGCTAAATGTCATACTCCAGCATTGTTGCATGGATTGGTAAAACCCATTATGTCACCTAGTTCGCTTGACCACTGGGACCATAAAAATAATTTAAAGTACTAATATTTAATTGGGTCCCGCTACAAGCTTGCGGGATGATGACAAAACAATTTTGGATTCCCGATTCTAGCTAGGAATGATATCGAAGGTGTTTTTTGCACCATGCAACAACGTCCCTAGGTAATGTTGGATTAACACTTATTTATAATATTCTCTCCTTCTTTTCTACTGCTACTAGTTTTTACACAATTAAATTTTAGTTTATATTAACAAGCTAATTTTTTATTAAATAATATAATTATATACTTGACTAAATTACTTGGGTATTGTAGATATTAAACAATTTTAAGTTTTAATAGGTTGGTTATATGATGCTGACGACTAAAGGAAGATATGCCGTAATGGCAATACTTGAAATGGCTTCAAAATCAAGTGCCGAACCGGTCACTTTGAATGAAATGTCCGTAAAACAAAATATATCACTTAACTATTTAGAGCAGATATTTTCTAAACTTAAAAAAGCTGATCTAGTTAAGGCTATTAGAGGATCGAAAGGTGGGTATATTTTAATCGGTAACCTAGAAGAAATAAAAATTTCCGATATTATGGACGCCGTTAACGAAAATTTTATAATGACTACCTGCTATAAGAAGTCAGTTAAAACTTGCGTGCCTGATACAATAAAATGTAATTCGCATAAATTATGGCAAGGTCTTGGTAAGCATATTAGAGATTATTTTGAAAATATCTCAATTAAAGATGCTTTAAACTCAAATTTAAATATATGATATATTTAGACCATAATGCTACTACTTTTATCGACCCTAGAGTTAAGGAATTCATAATAAGTTTAATGGACAAGGCGCTTAACCCTTCATCAGCACATAGCTCAGGTAGATTTGCTAAGAATCTCATAGAAACGGTACGCGCACAAATAGCGACGGCTCTTGGTATAACCTTATCATCTAGAGAATATGATATTACTTTTACTTCATCAGGAACTGAAGGTAATAATTTAATAATGAAAAATTTTTATGACGGCGATATTTTTATTTCAGCTATTGAACATTTATCGATCTATAACCATATAAACTACGCTCCAAATATTAAAGTTATAAGTGTTAATACGCAAGGGCTAGTTGATTTAGAACATTTAGAAGAGTTGTTAGCTCAAAGTAATACTAGTAAAAAACTAGTTTCCATAATAATGGCTAATAATGAAAGCGGAGTTTTACAAGATATAGCTGAGATAGGTAAAATAACTAAAAAATATGAGGCAAAATTTCATAGCGATTTAGTGCAAGGTTTTGGCAGAATACCAATAAATATCAAAGCATTAGGATTAGATTTTGCTACAATTTCAGGGCATAAAATAGGAGGGGGGCAGGGTGGTGCTGCTTTAATTTCTAGCTCTAATTTTCAAGTTACTCCAATGATTATAGGAGGAGGGCAGGAAAAATCAGTACGCTCAGGCACTGAAAATGTTTTAGCAATTGCAGGATTTGGTTTAGCTTCTGCATTGAGGACAGACAATATCTCAGAAAATTATATAAAAATCAAAAAGTTACAAGAAAATTTAGAGCAAAAATTAAAAAAATATCCTAATGTAAATATTGTTAGTAATAACGTAGCTAGGTTGCCTAATACTACCTTAATTACTATACCAAATACGGATGCACAAGCGAAATTAATCGGGTTTGATTTACATAATATTTGCGTAAGTTCCGGTTCTGCTTGTTCATCAGGAAAAATATCTAAATCACATGTATTAACCAATATGGGTGTAGGGGAAGAAGAAGCAAAATCTTCGATTAGGATATCTTTAAGCCATACTAATACGGTAAGTGATATAGAGGCTTTTATAGAGGCTTTTGAGGAGATTTACGATGTCATTCCTAGCTAAAAGCTACGTTGTTGCACGGCTCGGTTTATGTCATTCCCGCGAAAGCGGGAATGACATCGATGACTGTTTAAACTATACCAAAACATGCATTAATTTAACCATATGACCCCACAATTAAACAATTTAACCTTACCGATATATATGGATTATCAGGCAACGACTCCAATAGATCCAAGAGTAATGGAGGCAATGTTGCCTTATTTTACTACCAAGTTCGGCAATCCTCATTCACGCAGCCATTCTTTCGGTTGGGAGGCAGAAAACGCCGTTGAAGAGGCAAGGAGTATGGTAGCAAAGTTAATAGGAGCGGATACTAAAGAAATTATTTTCACTTCCGGTGCAACTGAGTCTAACAATCTTGCAATAAAGGGAATAGCAAAATTTTACAGCAATAAAAAGAATCATATTATTACCGTAGTCAGTGAACATAAATGCGTACTTGATGCTTGCAGGCATTTAGAGCAAGAAGGTATAAAAATCACATACTTACCGATTAAGCCAAATGGAATAATCGATTTAGAAACTCTAAAAAATGCCATTACAGATCAGACTATGTTAGTTTCAGTTATGGTGGTTAATAATGAAATAGGTGTTGTTCAGCCTTTAAAGGAAATCGGGAAAATTTGCCGTGAAAAGGGCGTTTTTTTTCATTCCGATATTGCTCAAGGTTTTGGTAAAATTCCAATTGATGTTAACGCATTTAATATTGATCTTGCCAGTATCTCAGGGCATAAAATTTACGGTCCGAAAGGAATAGGTGCATTATATGTAAGGAAAAAACCTCGTGTGCGTATTACACCGCTCATAAACGGTGGCGGGCAGGAGAGAGGTATGCGTTCAGGTACGCTACCGACTCCTTTAATCGTAGGGCTTGGCATGGCTGCTGAAATAGCGTATAGTGAGATGGAAAAAGATACTAAGCACGTAAATTACTTATTCGACAGATTTTTAAATAATATACATAAGCGAATTTCAGAAGTTTATTTAAACGGCGATAAAAATCAAAGATATAAAGGTAATTTAAATTTAAGCTTTGCCGGAGTTGAAGGAGAATCAATGATCCTTGCCATTAAAGATTTAGCGGTTTCCTCCGGTTCTGCTTGTACTTCTGCCTCTTTAGAGCCGTCATATGTTTTACGTTCTATTGGAATCGGTGAAGAGCTTGCCCATACTGCAATTCGGTTCGGCATAGGTAGATTTACTACCGAGCAGGAAGTTGACTACGCAGTAAATTTAATATGCTCAAAAATCGATAAACTAAGGGCATTAAGCCCTCTTTGGGAAATGATGCAAGAGGGAATTGATTTGAAAAAGATTAAATGGGCTGTACATTGAGAATATCGGCATTGCGAGCAGCCGTAGGCTGCGTGGCAATCTTGTCAAATATCCTGAGATTGCTTCGTCAAAACTTACAGTTTTTCCTCGCAATGACGGCTCAGGTATTCACACAAGTATAACATACAAAACCAAATTTTAGAGAATAACAATGGCTTATAGCAAAAAAGTGATAGATCATTATGAAAATCCTCGTAATGTTGGATCGCTTGATAAAGAAAATAAAAATGTTGGTACAGGACTAGTTGGAGCTCCTGCTTGCGGTGACGTTATGAAGTTACAAATCGCAGTTGATGATGACGGGATTATTACAGATGCTAAATTTAAAACATTCGGCTGCGGTTCAGCTATTGCTTCAAGTTCTTTAGTAACGGAGTGGGTTAAAGGAAGATCGGTAGAAGATGCCGAGACTATTAAAAATACCGAAATAGCAAAAGAATTGTCACTTCCACCGGTCAAATTACATTGCTCACTACTTGCTGAAGATGCAATAAAAGCAGCTATAGCCGATTACAAACAGAAAAAAGAAAGCAAAAAAGACTCTTAAAATATGAAAAATGTTATTTCATTAACCGATTCTGCTGCAAAGCAAGTAAAATTGCTAATAGAAAAACGCGCCAAGCCTACCTTTGGTATTAGGGTAGGGGTTAAGTCAGGCGGTTGTGCCGGTCAGACTTATTACGTGGAATATGCCGATAGTAAAAATCAATTCGATGAAGTAGTTGAAGAAAAGGGCGTACGGATACTAATCGACCCAAAGGCATTAATGTATATTCTAGGTTCTGAAATGGACTATGTAGAGACTAAATTCAAATCCCAATTCACTTTCACCAATCCTAACGAAAAAGCTAATTGCGGCTGCGGCAAATCTTTTAGCGTGTAACGCTTTATAATCAATAAAGGTTTTAAAATATGTTTAACTGGGTTTATAATAAAATATTCTCTTAAAAGCACTAGAGGAAAGAATTGATTTCTTTTCTACGCTTAATACAGAAGAAAAGGAAAAAAGAAGGGCTGAAATTAGACTTATGAGGGATGCTGATATCAAAAATGATAAAAAGTCTATTCTAGAAGCAATAGTAAAAAAGGACAAATTATTTTAGAACCCTATACGGAAATACCTTTAAAAGAAAGTTGGCTATTTAATCACAAAAAGGTTTTAACGCAATTAAATAATGGTATTAAAGATTCTGCTAAAGGGCAAGTTAAATTTATAGAAGATTTCAGTAAATATTTAGATGATGACTTTGAAAATTCTTTTTACTATTCAAGCTAGTAAAGATTTGGAAGAACTCGAAAATAATAAAGGATTAGAAAAACGTTTAAAAGCAGTAAAAAAACACTGGCATATCTACAGGCAAACCCTCGTCATCCTAGTTTCAATACCCATAAACATAAAAATCTGTTAAAGGACATAACGGAGAAGAAATATTTAAAGCTTATGCTGAAAATAATATTCCTGCTGCTTATAGAATTTTTTGGTATTATGGACCAAACAAAGATAATATCACACTATTCTAGCAATTACAGCACATCCATAAAAAGTCAATTGCAGTTGACTATTACACCAATAGCTTTATTTTAAGAAAAATCATGCACATCACCGGCAAATGAAATCCCCCAGCCTACTGCGATATGATTAGGATCGCGTATATTAGTATATTTAACTAAATCCTGAACAGGAGTATCCATAATTTGTGAAATTTTTGATAAAGCATCTCCTGATTTCACTGTATAAACTTTAGCGGTGCGATTTGGCATATTAACTCCTAAGATTATTTTTGATAGCTTAAAAAGCTATCAATCTTTTGTTTAGAAATCAAGAGTAAAATAATTATAGTTTTAACTATTGCTAAAAATCATTATTTCAGCTATGTTAAAGCTGTTTCTTTAAATTAGATTAATATGTCACAGAAATTAGGTTTCTGGGCGGTTTTTGCCTTAGTAACCGGCAGTCAAATCGGTACTAGCGTTTTTATCTTGCCGTTAAGTTTAGCACCGTTCGGTATATACAGCATTTGGGGCTGGGTACTTTCATTATTCGGTGCTATGAGTATAGCACTTGTATTTTCTACCCTTTGTGCAAAATTTCCTAAAACAGGAGGTCCGCACGTTTATGTACGGGAAAATTTTGGGGATAAAATAGCTTTTTTCACCGGTTGGACTTACTGGATTATATCCTTTGTCAGTACAAGTATAGTAGTCATTTCGGCAATAGGTTATCTAACGCCTTTTTTTAAATCACAAGCGATTTCAGACTTAATATTACAGATCATATTATTAGGTGCTATTATGGTTTTAAATTTAAAAGGTCCTGAAGTAGCAGGAAAAGCAGAGTTTTATTTAACTCTCTTAAAATTTGTTCCATTGCTTATAGTAGGTTTATGTGCTTTATCACATTTTAATATAGATAATATAACTATTGCCGAGGAAGTAGAGAATTTAAGCATTCCGAGCATTATGGGCAGAGTTGTACTTCTTACTTTTTGGGGATTTATTGGCATAGAATGTGCAACTACCACGGCAGGTGCAGTAAAAGATCCGGCAAAAACCATTCCACGAGCCATAATAGTTGGAACTTTTTGCGTAGCAGTGTTATATATTATTAATAGCATAGGTATAATGGGATTAATCCCTGCTTCTGAACTTGTCAGTGCTAAAGCTCCTTATGCCGATGCCGCTTCATTATTATTCGGGGGTAAATGGTCAAGCGTAATTACGGTTATAGCCTCGATTATATGTATAGGTACGCTCAATGCTTGGGTGCTAACTAGCGGACAGATAGCTCTTGGGCTTGCAGAAGACGGTTTATTACCGAAATTTTTTGCTAAGAAAAATAGCAATAACGCTCCAACTCACGGAATTATTGTAAGCTGCCTTGGCATTGTGCCGTTATTAGTCTTTACGGCAAATGATAATTTGGCCAAACAGATTACACAAATAATAGATTTCTCGGCCATCACATTCTTATTCGTCTATTTAATTTGTAGCTTAGCTTTTTTAAAGGTGATTTTTAGCTCAAAAGAAAATTTTTCTTATTATTATTTACTTATAGCTATAATATCGATTGTCTTTTGTGCATGGGTTATCTATGAAACACCTGTTAAAACTCTTATTATAGCTAGTTCTTTTACTATCTTTGGTATTCCTTTGTATTATGGATGGTATAAATGTCATTCCCGTCTATGAGCGTTACCTAGCTGGATGCTGAGCCGTCATTGCAAGCGACTGCAAGGAGCGTGGCAATCCAGAAAAAATAATAAAAAAATTCTGTAAATCAGAATTTTTTAACTGGATTGCTTCGTCAATTACTTAAGTAATTTCCTTGCAATGACGGCTCAGCCTCCAAGCGGGCAAGAGCACGACATAAGAGATATAAACAGAGATATAAACATGACAAAAATCCGCATTAATCTGCTTAGAAATTTATTCACAGAATATGATATAGACGGTTATATAATTCCGTCTAACGATAAATATATGAGTGAATATGTTCCAAGCTATGCAAAGAGACTTGAATATATAACAGGTTTTACTGGTTCAAACGGTATAGCTATTATATATAAAGATACAGCATTATTCTTTACCGATGGACGTTATTTAGAGCAAGCAAATAAAGAGCTGGATTTAGAGCTTTTTAAACTTTTTGACTTAAAAGATATATCTAAGTTTGGTAAAGATGCAAAAATAGGATACGATTCTGAATTATTTACTTATCCCACTATATCAAATTTAAAGTTCAATTTTCAGAAGATTAATGGAAATTTAGTTGATAAGATTTGGCCAAATCAGCCGCTAGAGCCAAACTCTAAAGTTTATTTGTATGATATTAAGTTGGCGGGCGTTAGTCATACTGATAAAATAAGTAAATGTCGTGAAATTTTTTTGGATTCCCGCTTTTGCAGGAATGACACCGAGCAATCTGCCTTAGTCATTCTCGATAGCTCCTCCATATGTTGGTTACTAAATTTGCGTGCCAGTGACGTTGCTTATACGCCTTTAATGTTTGCAAAAGTTATACTCACTTCTACACAATTATATTTGTTTATAAATCCTACAAGAATCGATGCCGAAATTATTAATGCTCGTCCTGAAATAACGATTTTACCGGAAGAAGAATTTGAAAATATTTTAAGAGATAGCAAGAATAAACATCTTTCCAAACCAGCTTATAGAATTTTTATTGATGATACTATAGCATCTGTTCATATAATGGACTTAGTAGCTGATAAAAAAGTACAAAAAATTACCGATCCATGCTTAATGCTTAAAGCTTGTAAGAACGATGTAGAAATTCAGCATGCAATCGATTTGCATATTAAAGATGCAGTAGCTTTATGTGAATTTTTTGCTGATTTTTCTCAATGTCATCCCCGTGAAAACGGGGATCCAGAAAAACATAATAACGAATTGACCGAGTATTCCCTCGGTTTAAAGCTTACAGAGCAACGAGCTAAACAAGAGGGATATGTTTCGGATAGTTTTCCTGCTATTTGCGGATTTCAGGAAAATAGTGCTATTATTCATTATAGAGCTGACCAAAAAACTGCTAAAAAAATTGAAGGGCAGGGGATATTACTGATAGATTCTGGCGGTCAGTATCAAGGTGCTACTACCGATATAACTAGAACAATAGTAATAGGTACACCGACAGATGAGCAGAAAAAGCGTTATACGCAAGTACTTAAAGGACATATTGCTTTAGCTAAAGCAAAATTCCCAAAAAATATCATCGCAGGAGCTAATCTTGATATACTCGCTCGGCAATATTTATGGCAAGAAATGCTAGATTATCCACACGGTACAGGGCATGGGGTAGGGAGTTTCTTAAGTGTTCACGAAGGACCGCAAAGCATAAATCTTCTTAATAAAACAATACTTAAAGCAGGTATGATCTTATCTAATGAACCGGGGTTTTATGTTCCTGGAAAATATGGTATTAGGATTGAGAATTTGATGTATGTAAAAGAAAATAATGGATGGCTTGAGTTTGAGACCTTAAGCCTAGTGCCTTATGCTAGTAAATTGACTGATATGAAACTACTTAATATTGATGAAATAAACTATATCAAGGAATATTATAACAAAATTAGAGCTAAAATTTATGATTTATTATCCACGCAAGCGAGGAATTGGCTTAATAATGAAATAAATTTATATTGTAATTGACGTTTCTGCTATTTATTGGTATAAGGTCTATTTCTACTTTTCTACATTGGGACGTCGCCAAGTGGTAAGGCAACGGTTTTTGGTATCGTCATCCGGAGGTTCGAATCCTCCCGTCCCAGCCATTTGATGTTAATTTTATATTTTTTTCTACATTGGGACGTCGCCAAGTGGTAAGGCAACGGTTTTTGGTATCGTCATCCGGAGGTTCGAATCCTCCCGTCCCAGCCATTCGTCAATTTTCAATAATTAATTAAGTAATTGTTGTTCTATAATCTATATTATGGAAAATAAAATGGTGCATTCGATTGGATTTGAACCAACGACCTTTGCCTTCGGAGGGCAACGCTCTATCCAGCTGAGCTACGAATGCAAATAACTAATAAGAGCGATCCAACATAAATTTAATAATCGAAAACAAATAGTCTTTATAAATATTCTGAACCGGAATTTTATTTAATAACTTACTTGCTGCATTTTCTAAGTTACTCAAATAATTAACTGTTTCATTGTAAATTTCATGCTTTACCATTAAGTCATGTATTTTTACAAAGTCATCTTTAGTACGCTTATCACATTTAATTATATTTTCAAGCCAAAGCTGCTTATCTTGCGCTAACTTATTATATAAAAAAATCAGCGGTAACGTAACTTTTCCTTCTAAGAAATCATCGCCAATATTTTTGCCTACCTGTTTATCATTACCCAAATAATCAAGCAAGTCATCTATAACCTGAAATATCGTACCGAGTAATTTCCCAAAGTCCTGCATATCTTTAGAAATATGGTCTACCTGCTCTGCTATAATAGTTCCAACTGCACAAGCAGTTCCAAATAGTTCGGCGGTTTTAGATTTAACTATTTGCTGATATTCGTCTATAGTTATAATACGTCGTTCATTTAACTTCACTAGCTGTACTACCTCCCCTTCGGAAATAATTGCTGAAGCTTTAGCTAGAACATGCATAGCTTTAATAGAGCCGGAAGCTACCATTAACTTAAAAGACTGACTAAAGAGGAAATCACCCACTAAAATACTTGTTTTACTGCCCCAAATAACGTTAGCCGTAGGTTTGAATCTTCTTAAAGTACTGTCGTCTACCACATCATCATGAAGCAATGTGGCGGTGTGAATGAATTCAACGGCACTTGCGAGCTTTATATGATTATCGCCTTTATAATCAAACATTTTAGCAGTTATTATAGTTAAAAGCGGACGAATTCTTTTACCTCCTGCTTCTAGTAAATATTTACCGACCTTTTCTATTAACTCTTCATCACTTTTTAAACAGCTAATGATTAAATTGTTTAACTTAGTTACTTCATCTTTTAAATCTTGCTGTATTTTTACTATAATATTCATGGTTGGTATTTTTATACTCGTGCCAAAATCCTGAGATTGCCACGCTCCTTTCAGTTGCTTGCAATGATGATTAACGCAGTTCATCGAGTATACATTCCTCTAATATTTTTTGATTAACATTAGGAATTAACTCCATAATTTTTTCTTTTACATTTTCACCGGGTTGCACTTTTTTTACTGCTGCTTGATATAAAGATAAATAATATAAAGGTATAAGTTTATTTATATCATCTATATTACCTATTTTAGCTTTGTTTAAATCGGACAAATCAAACACATACTCAATGCTAGCATCAATTAAATTAGATGAATTCGGGTGATCAGAAATAGTTTTTAGAAATGATTTCAAAGCATTCCCGTATACTTCCTTACTCTCTTCCGAAAAATCTTTAAAATCCCCTACTCCGTATATATATGCACTTAAAACATCTATTATTCTAGAGTAATTATTAATTATTATCGTACCTTTACTGTAAGAATCTTTAAGAGCATTTACTATAGTTTCATTTGTTATATTAAATCCCGATGCGTTTGAATAGAGACTTAAAGCATTTATCTGTGCTCTAGTTAATTTGTTTAATTCAGTTACTAAATTAATATTTAAATTAAAATTATATTCCCTATCTTCAAAAATACTAAAATTATATTGTTTATTATTATTTAAAATATAGCTTAGTTCATTATTAAAATCTTTATATAGCTTATTATCAGAAAGTTTAAATAAATAGGTTTGCTTATCGTAATATTTCTTTATAAATTCTAATGAACCTATTATAAAACCAGGTTTTAGCTTAAATTGCGAATCTACCAAAAGATCAATATTATTATTGCCGAAATCGTTTAACTTACCTTTATATAATAAATTAATATTATTTTCAAAGTTATTACTATTGATTTTTGCATTAGTAACTTCAATTGTTAAATCTTTAGCAATATCTTTAAAATTCACACTACTAGTACTAATCAAGAAATTACCGGAAAATTTGAAATTATTATTCCAAGCGGGTCTATATAATAATAAGCCGGCAGGTATTATTCTATCTTCAAGGTTACTTTGTACTATTTCGGTTTCATAATAAATTGCTAATTTTTGCGGTATGTTATCAAGGAAATCCTGTTTACTTGTGTAATACTTACTTTTGTCAAATAACATAGTAAGTATAGTATGATCTTCTTCATATAATTTTTGATTATCGACTAAGTCAAAAATTTCTGTTTTACCGGAAGTAAATTTAATATTTTCTATTAAATTTATAACTTCAAATAAATCTTTTTTAAATCGTACTATTTCAAATAATTTAAAATTTAACGGTATTTTTGTTGATAATATACAGTTCTCATTATAAAATCTTACTCCAAAGCCTCTTTGAACCGGCTTAAATTTTCCGAATGCTTCTCCGGAAAAATGTATAAATAATTTCTGCTTAAGTAAATCATAACCGATATTTATCGGTGTGGTAAATTCAGTTACTCTATTAATACTCTCTTCTTGCCAATTAATTACTGAAATACCTAATTTGAAAGGGAAACCATATGGCTGAACTTTAGAAAACTTAATAAGATATTGCTGATTAGGATTATTATCAGCCTCTTCTATATTAAGGTTGGTACCGGCATATTGTTGATTTATAGAGTGTGATAAAGAGAACATAATAGTAAACCACAACCCACTATATGCGAGTATAATAAAGATAGTTATAAATAATATTATTTTAAGAATTTTTTTCATCTTTAAATCGGTATTATAGTGTGATTTTCTTTTGCTGTATGGATAAGTTTTTTCGTCATTGCAAGGAAAAATTGAAAATTTTGACGAAACAATCTCAGGAGTTTGTTATTATTGCATGAGATTGCCATGCAGTCTACGACTGCACGCAACAATGCCCGCTTGCAATGACGTTTACTTACACAGCTCTATATATTCCTTATTCAATTTTATAACGTTCCAAATCCATAAACTCATCATAACTATAAAAGTTACTAATAAATATATTATAATAGAATCAAAGGTAGCAGTCGGAATAATAATAAATATCAAAGACTGTATAAATGCTCCAAGCGATTTACCGAATTTAGTACCTATTACCTCTACGGCAGCTTTTCCCTTAGTTCTAAGCTCTAAAGATAAAGGAATATACGCCATTTCTTTTGTTGAATCGAATAATGAATATTTGGACGATTTACTCAGTATGTTCTGAATTGCTCCAACAATAATCGCTGCATATAGAAGATTAAAATCACCGAAACATTCTCCTATTTCTTCAATAAAAATTATAAAGATAAAAAACATCAAGCCAGTAATAGACAACATAATAGGAGTTAATAATGCCGAAATGAACCAACCGAGTCTTCTAAGAATATTACTGCCTATTATCATGAAAGTAACGCATGATATCCCCATCCAAATATTAAACCTGCCCATAAAGTTAACATATTCTATAGTGTTGGGATGTAATTCTTTTATTTTTGCTTTCCAAGGTCCTTCAACTATATTTATTAATAATCCATAACAGATTATTAATAAGGCAATACGACCTATATATTTTGAGTGCATTACTAATTTGATACTTTCAATTACCGAAAGTTTTGTTTTCATTTTAGCTGTAACTTTTTTTGCATCTAAAACATTTATGGAATCTGTTAAAATAAATCTATTTATTATTCTAAATAGAAGCATAGCAATTATTCCTGCAGTAACAATAATTGACATGATTGGCTTAAGCATTATAGCATTTCCAACAGATAAATTAAAAGCATCCGGTAATAATTCTGAATCAATGACGTCCTGCCCGCTTGAGAAAAAGACAAGTACGCTGCCTGCTATTATAAGACCGATATTACCGACCATTCCAAGAACGGGATAGAATCTTTTAGCTTTAGAAGTATCAAAAATGTGATTGGCAAACTGCCAAAACATTAAGTTTATGACTACTGCACTCCATAATTCCGCGAAAATATACATCAGTGCATAACTCCATTGACTACCTATTTTAATAAACCATTTAAAATGAGGGTATGAAGCAATTAATTTATTTATCATTTCATCATTAGGATGATAAATATCTTGATTTGGATAAATAATATAGGCAAATAATAAGAAAAATAGTAAAAAACTGCCGACTATAATGTAGAAAATATATTCAAAATTTAAGTTATTACTAAGTTTAACATAAAGTACGGTAAAAATTACGCACGAGGGTAATACTAACCATAATTTTAAGAAGCTAATAATTTCAGCCCCCATAGAGGGTACTACTAAACTATCTTTGATAGATCTTAAAGCCCCAAAATTAAAAAGGATACATAACATCATTAAAGCCATAGGTATAAATAGCTTTAATTCTTTCCTTTCTATAGGCCAAATTATTTCTTTAACTTTTTCAAAGAAAATTTTAGGCGGTAACATTTTTATTGTAACCTTACATATTAAAGTTAACTTTTAAATCTCTTAAGTGCTAAAGTCAATTAAAATAATTAATTTATACTACTCCAAGGTGTTATTTCTTGATATCGCCAGTAATATTTTGTGATCTTATCTAATTTGTCCTGATTTGTCTTCCATAATTCCTGCTTATCGGTAGTCCATGGCTTAGGTCCTGCATAGTGTAAAATGAAATAAGAAAAATAAGGGCTTTGAGTCTAAAAATATGTAAAACAGTTCCATCTCATCGATAAGATTTAATAAATCTTAGTTAGGAAAAGAAAAATCACATTTTGACTTTTGTAAAGTTTTTAAAAGCATATTTTTATCTTGCGTTTTTTGCATATTTTTTAAGTTTAAAAATACTACCCCGCTATTTTTATAAGAATTAGCTATATTTCTCTTACATTCTTTTGTCACTTTATGACTAATCTATGGGAGTTATTTGAAAACAGTGAACTTGTAAAAAATACATATGGATTAATGATTATCAGTTAATTAATGTTCAAAATATTTCTGATGAAAAATTAAAAGAAAAAGCTTGGTCTGGAATCTTGCAGTTTTTTTTTAAAACAGATCCACAAACGAGATTTATTAAAGAGATGGCAAGAAGTAGCTGATCTTTTACCAGAATTTATTAAAGTTAATATCGGTATAGATTATATAGAGCTAATTTTGTCCTCTACACCTTGAATCAGATTAGGGAAAATGATAAAATAGAAATAGAAAAAATACTCAAATCGCATTTAAACCCTGCATTAGGAGGAAACCTTATGAATAGCTTAGCTCATAGCTGGAAACAAGCAGGTATTGAAGAAGGTAGAAAAAAAGAGAAAATTACTATGACTAAAGAAATGAAAAAAGAAGGGCTTTCTTTAGAAACTATTATGAAAATAACAAAATTAGATAAGAAAGATATTGAGACATTAAAATAACATGATTACATTACATGCTGCAAATCAACAGAAGACTCACATTTTTGCATATTAAGCCTATAGGCACTGAGAGCTAAAGGCATATATACTCGATCAACTTCAAAAATTGGCTATGTTGTTTCATAAGCTCTGCGGTGCTCACGTATTAAGTATACGCTCCGCTCTTTGCCTTATAGACTCCTTGCTCTTGTTGAAGTTGATCTTCGTCTATCAATTTTTCATTTACTCGAAGTATATAAATTCATGTTAAATAACTCTCGTTTATGTATTATTTGGTTGTTTGGGCTTATTAGCGGTTTTAATCTAATGATGACCGGTAATACTTTAAATTATTGGCTTGCTAAAGAAGATATAGCACTGCAAACAATCGGTATATTATCATTCATAACGCTTCCCTACTCTATTAATTTCTTGTTAGCACCGATTTTTGATTCAGTGCAAATTAAATATTTAAACAAAATATTCGGTCATAGATTATCTTGGATTTGCTTAACTAGTAGTGCATTGATATTTCTTATATATATTTTCAGCTTTCTAGATCCTAGTACTAATCTATTATTATTTGCTTTCACAGCTTTAATTATTTCTTTTTTTAGTGCTGCACAAGATACTATATTAAGTGCTTTAAGAACGGAAATAGTACCTAAAGAATCGCTTGGGTTTACTTCAGGAATATATATATTCGGTTATCGGGTCGGTATGCTTTTAGCCGGTTCTGGAGCTATTTATTTATCTATTTATTTAACATTTAATGAAATATATAAAATCTTTGCCGGTTTAGTATTTATTTATTTAATTTTATTGATTGTAGGAATTAAGTATTGTTATTTAAACGAGAACATACATATACAGATAATCAAGAATGATATAAAAAATAATCAAAATAAAAAAAACATAATAAATTTTATATATAATGCGTTAAAACCTATAGGTTCTGTTTATTTCATTATTCTTATATTAATTTTCCTAGTATTATATAGGTTACCGGATAACTTAATTAATGTTATGATTAATCCGTTTTTGCTTCATCTTGAGTATGATGCTTTTGAAATAGCAAGCGTTGGAAAGTTTTGTGGAGTTGTAGGAGCTATAATCGGTGGACTTGTCGGCGGGGTTATTATGAAACATAAAAATATATTAAATAGTATATTTTTATTTGGTATTATTCATGCTTTAGGACATATTTTATTTATTTTTCTTGAAATAAACGGTAAAAATTCTTTATTATTATTTATTACGATAGGAATAGCAAGTATTACCGGCGGTATGACAATGACTGCTTATATCGCTTTTATTTCTGCACTCTGTCAAGGTCAATTTCGAGCTACTCAATATTCTTTTCTTTCATCGATGATGGGGATTTCGCGCTCAATTTTTCCTATAATTTCAGGCTATATTGTAGTAAATTTCGGTTGGCAAAATTTCTTTTTATTTACTACTATTATAACTATTCCGTCTCTATTAATTTTATTAAAAATAAAAACTAAATTACAATAATGAATGAATATATTAAGTATAATATTTTTAATACCGTATTTTGCTATTTCTTCCATTATACCAAGTGTTTTTATATTAAATCACAGTGCAAAATATCGTAGCTTCAAAAAAGCTCTACCTAGTGTAATTGTTGCTTATGTTATAATATACTTATACATATAATCGTTTTCAATCATGATTTCTTCTTTATTTTTATGATTTGATATAACAATACCTCTTTTCATAATTGGATTTATTTTGCTAATCTGTATGGAATATAATACTTGGCATCAATCATATTTTAATTTAACAATAGAACCTTAGCCTATTTCTATGTAGAAACAAAGTTTAGTTTCTATATTGTGATATCAATATTATCTATATTAAACCCATATATAATGAGTATATTAAATATTGGTTTTTACAAATATCAAGGAAATGACATTAAAATTATTTACATGTTTATTTGTATATAGTTTTTATCATTGGCAATAATTGGTTATAATATTAGAAAATTAAATAAAAATGCTATAATATTAAAAATAATTAATAAAATGGGAGCAGTAACAATTTGGAGCATAGCTCTAGTATATAAAATGGCTATTTAAATGAATAATGATATATTAAGTGCTTTTTTACATGGCATCGTTTTAGCTCTCGGTTTAATAGTGCCGCTCGGAGTACAGAATATTTTTATATTCAATCAAGGAGCAACACAGCCAAAGTTTAGCAAGGCTTTACCTAGCATAATTGCAGCCTCAATATGTGATACTATGCTTATATGTATGGCAGTTCTTGGGATATCTTTGTTAATTCTTGAAATTTCTTGGTTAAAATTATCTATATTTATTGTTGGATTTATTTTCTTAATTTATATGGGATATAATACTTGGAATCAGCCGCCTATTGATCTTACAATGAATTCCGGGGCTTTTTCAGCTCAAAAACAAATTTTATTTGCTATATCGGTGTCAATATTAAATCCGCATGCAATTATGGATACGATTATAGTAATAGGTATTAGTGCTTTAAAGTATAGCGGTATTGCAAAAATTATATTTACCTTAACTTGCATACTTATATCTTGGATATGGTTTTTTTCTTTAGCAGTTGCAGGTTATAATATTAGAAAGCTAAATAAAAGTAGTACGATTTTCACTATAATTAATAAAATAGCTGCTATTATTATTTGGGCCGTTGCTTTTTATATTGGAGTACAAATATTGTATGAAATCGGTTTTATTAACTAGACATATTGAAGAAAATAATGAAACTATAAAGGAAATAAGTAAATATAATTTAGATTTACGTGATATTCATTGTCCTTTAATTAAATATAAAACTCTAGATTTTAATATCGCTATTTTAGATAATTACTCAAATATAATAATAACTAGTAAATATGCAGCAAGTATCTTAACCGGTCATAACTTAAAACAAGATATTTGGGTAGTAGGTAGTAAGTCAAAACGATTATTAGGCAAGAAAGTAATGTATACTGCTAAAAACGTGGAAGATTTGATTAAGCATTTTCCTCCTGATTTATATGAGCAGACTATATATTTATCTTCAAATGAAATTACTAAAGATTTACCTAGCAAAATAGCTAGACATATCATTTATAATGTAGAATATTTGAATGAGCTGCCCGTATCTATTATAAAAGCATTTAAAAATAATATTGATTTTATATTACTTTATTCTCAAAATAGTGCTAGGACTTTAGTAAAATTATTACTACAAAATAATTTACTAGAGTACTTACAAGATAGTTTAGTTGTAGCCATAAGTTTGAAAGTTGCAAATATAGTTAGACCTTTTATAAAAAATGTGGTTTATTGTGATGATCAAAACCTTAACGATATAATCAAGTTATTATCTGAAAATGCACAAATTCGATAGTTTATTTAAAAGCAAAAACATCTTTTTTATAGCAATAGTAATATTTGTCTTATCTTCTTTTACTCTTTATCATAATAGATCCGATATTTTAAAACTTTTTAAAAGTGAAAATAAGGATTTAAGCCAAATTCCTGATCAAGCAGTAGAAAATAAAGAAAATACTACCCTGGAAGAAAAGGAAGCAGCTCCTCTATTATCTACCAAGTCGCTTTTAAATTACGTAAGTTCTTTAAAGTTTCCTGAAGCACCGACTAATTTAGTAGAACCAAAATTAGAAACTGTAGTCAATTCAGCTTCATTCGGATACAAGGAACAAGGAGCGAAGAAGCCTATAACTAATAGGAGAGCGACGAGTGATGAGGTAGGCGTATGGGTATCACTTGACTATATTAATTACTTATTAAATGTAAATCTATTAGTATATAATTTCATGCAAGATAAGGATTATAGTAAAGAACTAAGAATAGTAAAGTCCCGTCTGCTGCCTCAAGATATAAGGAATATTTTAAATAACTTAGAAGCATATAATAATTATCTTTTTTCTAAATCAAGTAGTACGGAAGTAATTTTTCCTACCAACCATAAGTGGCTGGCGAAGTTTATCAAAATTGAAAAAAAACCTTCTGCTATGATGATAAAAGAACAAGATAAACCTCTAATTTTAGAGAACTTAAACTATCTAATCGATTGTCTTTATTCAGAAAAATTTATGCAGGAGTTTGTAAATAAAGATGTTTAGGTTATTATTAATATGTGCTACTTTTTTACTGCTTTATTTCGGATTTACTTTTATAGAGAGCTTTGATTCAAAAGTTTTTATTAGTTTATATGATTATAATATAGAGACTAACTTGTTCTTTAGTCTTATTTTAGGTCTTTTATTACTAATTTCTTGTTTTATTGTCATTAGATTTCTAATATTAATTATCGATTTACCATCTAAAATACATAATATTTTTAGTAAACGAAAAATTAATCATGGTAGATATGCTTTAATTTTAGCTTTTGCCGAATATATTATGAATAATAAAGCTAAATCTGCTTCTATTGCTCGCAAAAATTTATCTTCTGAGGATCTAAAAGATTCACAAGAATTCCATAATTTAATCTTAGCCGTAACTGAAGAGGATGTAGATAGAAAAATTTCCTATTTTCAAAAACTTATTACATCTAAAGAATTTGTTTTTTACGGTAGCAAAAATCTAGCAAAACTTTATTATGATAAATCTTTTTATGAGAAAGCAGAAAATTACGCAACCAAGGCTTATAATTTCAATGAACTTGATATTGACAATTTAATTACTTTAATGCGTTGTTATGCTAGACTTTCTCTATGGACAAAATTTATTTTTATAACGAATAAGCTCGCAAAATTTCATAAACATGAGTCTATGCCGGAAATTGCTGAGTATTATTTATTAGCAGTGAAGCAAGAAATAGAAAGTAATAATACGGCTAATGCTATAGATTATTTGGCAACGGCTGTAGATTTAAATTTTTATAACGACGAATTACTAGAATTTTACTTTAATTTAAATAATAAGCTTAATGTTAATAAAAAGATCAAAATATTAAAAGATGCTTTTCGTATTATCCCTTCTTTAAAATTAGTGCAGCTATTTAAAAAATTCACTTCTCTATCAGATAGGCAAATTTATGAAGAATTAACTCAAGAGTTAGATGCTAAAAAAGATGAAATATTAATTTTAGCAATAGAAGCTTATTTAGAATTGTAGATGTTGTGATATGGATTCTTTTATGTTATTCCCACGAGATATTGTTGCGTGGATACCGAGTCGTCATTGCAAGCAGCCGTAGGCTACGTGGTGATAAAAAAATTCTGTAAATCAGAATTTTTACTGGATTGCTTCGTCAATTGCTACGCAATTTCCTCGCCATGACGACTTGGGTACCTGCAACAACGCCTGCTTGCAATGACGGATAAGCCGAACCACACAACAAAAACTAATATAAAAATAATTTCTTTGGGTGCTTACTAATTTCTTCATTTACATTATTACTATGGTGATGATAATTAGATTGAATTGTTATTAAATAGGCATTTATTGCTTTAGAAAATTCTTCAGTTTTATAACGAAAGAAATGGTCAGCTCCATTGATAATTTTATAATCAACTTTAATATGGGATTGTTGCTTAGATAATCTATTTGCTAGGTCTTTTACATCATCTGCCGATACTATACTATCATTATCTCCCTGTAATATAAATCCTGGAATAGGACAAGGTGAGAGGAATGAGAAGTCATATTTATGAATTGTATTAACCGGCGGTGAAATAGCAATAAAATGATTTATTTCCGGACGTCGCATTACAAGTTGCATAGCTATCCATGCTCCGAAAGAAAATCCTAATATCAGATTAGACTGAGCATTTGGGTTATTCTGCTGTAACCAGTCGAGAGCTGCCCCCGCATCAACCACTTCACCGACTCCGTTATCAAATTTACCTTGTGATCCCCCTACTCCTCTAAAATTAATACGTAAGACTGTATAACCGTTATCTGCTAAAATCTTATAGGCATTATAAACTACTTTATTATTCATATTACCCTCATATAAAGGATGAGGATGAAGAACTAATGCAATAGGGGCGTTAGGCGCGGTAGCTTTTACATATCTTCCTTCAATTCGTCCTTCCGGACCGTTAAAATAAATTTGTGGCATAATTATTCATAATATTTAATTTGTTCGATATGATATTTTACCACTTTTTCTTATTAGTGCAACTATTCTGAATTAAAATATGAGTGTATTGACGCATGCCGCCATATATACTAAAATTGTGGTCAAATCAGTTGGATGTAATTACAAAGAGCGAGAAGCGCAGCCTATAATAATCGGAAAGCGACGAGAGACTATGTAAGTGAATTCAAATCATTTGACTATAGCGGATAATAATAACTGAATGGAGCTATATTCAGTAGATATTAGATTACGCGTTTCAGCAGATATAAAACTTGAAGCAGTAGAAATATTTAAGCAAATGGGGATGACTATGTCAGAAGCCATGAGGATATTTTTCTAACTCAATGTATAAATGGTTTGCCTTTCAAACCACATATTAAGATTCCTAATGAAAAGACTATAAAAACTTTTGAGAATACAGATAAGCAAATTGGTTTAACTATCGCAAATAATACAAAAGAAATATTTAATAAGTTAGGCACCTAATTTGTATCATCATTACAAACGACTAAAAAGCTTGTTGTACGACTTCTATGTCATTCCTGCGAAAGTGGGAGTCTAGAAAGGATCACCTTAATACTAGTATAAAAATTACAGATTATTGACAAAATAAACCTAAAAAAACAAGTTTTTTATAGGTTTTACTGGATTCCCGGTTTCGCGGGAATGACATATAAAGATTATCTAAGAAAATACTGCTCGCTCCACTGCATCTACGCTATGTTGCACTAAATCCTTAGCAATTTCTTTAGTAATCATCTTTTTTAGACCGTTTTTAAGTTCTTGTCTAACACATCCAAGCATTTGCGGTTCTGCTACAATAATCAATTCCTTATATTTAGCTTGATCAGCAGTAGTTACTTTCTCTAAATGTTTAATAACGCTCCTTGCTGCTTCTTTATGTACTATATCTTTTAGCGAAGTATGCGGCTCAAACAACGAAGCCGGTGTAGATTTATTTTGGTAAAGGCTTTGTCTTTTTTCTCTATGGTGGTGATGCTCCTCTAAATCCAAAGATAATTTTAAAGGTGTATTAGTAGTAATTTTAACTCCTTGAGCGTCGTAAAGCATCATTTGCTTACTATCGATAACCGCAATTAATTTTAATGCTGTTGTCCTGACCATAAATACCTCCACAAGAACTAAGTTGTAATTTTATGATAATACTAATTATTGTTAAAACCTAATATTAATTTAATAATTTTTGCTTTTCACTGTTAATAATTTGCTCAACCTTGTCATTAAGTATACGTACGTCTGTTTGCTCTATTTCTTCTTTTTCTATTACACCTATAATCTTTATCTTTATAGTTCCAGGTTGCTTAAACCAAAAACCTCTAGGCCAAAATAAACCGGCATTATGAGCTATCATCACAATTGGAACTTTAGTAATTGAAGCAAGCTTTACGGCACTTGGTTTAAATTTTACCGTTCTATCAGGCGGAACTTTAGTTGATTCCGGAAATATTATTAACCATAATCCTTCTTTTATTTTTTCCTGACCTTCTCTTAAAATCTGAGCAACCGAGCTATTAGTACCACGGTCAACTGCAATAGGTTTAACCATCCGAAGTCCCCAACCAAGCAGGGGTATATTAAATAATTCACGCTTTAATACCCAAGAATGTTTAGGAATAATCAGTTGCATAAACATTTGATCCCAAAAGGATTGGTGATTAGACACGACGATTGCAATAGTCTTCGGTAATTTCTCAAGCCCCTCTACTTCATATTTTAAACCGCAACAAATTTTTGCAAGCCACACAAAAGCATAAGAAAAGATAATGGCAATTCTATATCTTATTTGATAGTTGACATTGAAAAATGTTACTGGTATGTAACATATAAGAAAAAAAATAAATGTAAATAATGATAATAATCCGTAAAATGATAAAATTCTTAAACGCCACAGCATAATTATTAAGATAATTATATTAATAAAAATGGTATTTATAACATAATTTTACAATGAGTAAAATAAAAAGGTATTAAATGAAAAAAACTGTTCTTTCCGGTGTGCAAGCAACCGGTTCTTTACATCTCGGTAACTATCTTGGTGCAATTAAAAACTGGGTTAAAATGCAGGAAGAATATAATTGTTTTTTCTTCTTAGCAGATTTGCATGCTATCACGGTTGATATTAAGCCATCAGAACTTAACAATTCAATTATGGAGGTGCTTGCTGTTTATTTAGCAGCAGGGCTTAACCCCGACAAAGTAACGATTTTTGCCCAAAGTATGGTGAAAGAGCATACTGAACTTGCTTGGCTACTAAATTGCGTTACACCGCTTGGATGGTTAAAGCGCATGACGCAATTTAAAGATAAAGCAGGTAGCGATCAAGAAAAGGCTTGTCTTGGGTTATTTTCCTATCCGGTACTTATGGCAGCGGATATCTTAATATATAAAGCCGATATAGTGCCTGTAGGTGAGGATCAGAAGCAGCATTTAGAGCTAACAAGAGATATTGCAGGGGTAATAAATAGAAAATTTAACAAAGAAATTCTAAAAGTTCCTGAGGTTTTAATTAGTGAAACAGGCACAAGAATTATGAGCTTACGGGATGGATCAAAGAAAATGAGTAAATCTGATATTTCGGATTTTGCCCGTATCAATTTAAAAGACGATAACGATCTTATTCATCAAAAAATAAAAAAAGCCAAAACCGATCATTTAAGTTTTGTTAGCTATGATCAAGAAACAAGACCGGAAATTAGTAATTTATTAGATATTTATAGCAGTTTATCCGAAGAAAGCTTGGAAAAAATAATCGGTAATTATCAAAACCAAGGTTTCGCAAAATTTAAAGAAGATTTGGCAGAAATTATTATTACAAATCTACAACCGATACGTGATAAATATTTAGAATTAATGAATGATAAAGGATATTTATTAAAAATACTGCACAAAGGAGCAGAAAAAGCAAGAATTAGAGCTTCTGAAACGGTTAATGAAGTGAAAGAACAATTCGGATTTGTAATTTAGATTCATATATTGCAAGATTTCCCTTGAAATATATAAGATTATTTGGTATGAATCTTCTTGGATAGGTGGCCGAGTGGTTTAAGGCACTAGTCTTGAAAACTGGCGTACGGGCAACCGTACCGTGGGTTCGAATCCCACCCTATCCGCCAGCTCAGTTTATAGTAGTATTATACCCTTTTATTTGCTTTATAGTGCTTAGTATATTTTCTAGTAAAATCCTAATCATTTTTTGATAAGGCACATGTGCAGTTGCTGCTTCGGATTTAAAAAATTCTACGCTCTCTTTACTTAAAGACATGGTTACTTTTACTGAATCACCTTTTAATAAAAGTTCTCTAGGATGTGGTAAGAAATCTTTTACTATTTTTACTTCCCCTATTTCCCCATCAGTGTATTTTATCTCTTGCTCATAAATTCTCTTGCCTTTACGCCAGTATCCTGCTCCAAAAATTCTTATATGATTACCTCGGAACATAAAAAGGACTGTTAAATATTACCATCAACTTTACCTAAACAAAAATATCTTTTTTCTGTAACACTATGGTCTACATCTTGAAGGATTATCCTTTTGATATCTAGAAAAGCTTTTTGAGCTTCATAAAAGCTTACGTTATGCTACCAATATTAATTTTATTTTTTTCTTCATCCCATTCAAAAGAAGAATGCATTTTTAGCCTTTAATCGATTAATTTAATAATACTTAGCTCTATACTAAATGTCCATATATGTAATTTAAAATCACTATCTTTACTAAATTCTAATAGACCTTCTAAATGATTTTTTTGTATAGAAGAAGCAATTTTAACTTCAAATGCATAATTATTTTGCAATATAAAATCAACCTCATATCCTTCAAGGGAACAATTAGCCTCAGGTTTACAAAGCTTGCTAGTTAATCCATCAATGAACTGGTTTAACCTGAGCATAGTAGTTGAGGATGAAAATCAATACCAAAGTAAATTAACATCAGCTGATGAACATGTTAGCCCAAATGATAGAAAAAGCCATAATGGATATATTCAACAATCCAGCTTCTAATTTCTACAATCAGATTCATCAGTTTTTTCTAAATCTAGCTGCCTTTGGTACAGCGATATTCTATGTTGAAGAAGACCTATTATTGCCCCAAACTCTATTGTTTCGTAATATTAATTTATAGGAATGTTACTTTGAAGAAGATAAATTTGGTTTTGTTAATACCATGTACCGACTATTTAGCATGCCAATTAAAGCTGCATCAGCTAAATGGCCAGACTTTGCCGATTTCAAGGAAAGACTAGCTAAGAATCCTGATGAAACAGTAAAGATATTGCACATAGTTAGCCCACAAAGTGAGAATCAGAGAGGTAAAGGTGGAAAAGGAAAAGGGTTAATGACAACACTTGCCTATAGCTCAGAATATATCTACTTATCTGAACAAAAAATTATCAGTCAATCAGGATATTTATATTTTCCGTTTTTTGTTACGCTGTGGATTAAAGGAGAAGGTCAAGTATACGGCTATGCTCCAGCTCACCATGCTATCTCAAGAGTTTAAAAGAGTTGTTGCTATTTCTGCACTAGCATCTATAGAACTTTTTACATTTTTTAATGGTTCTATTCATTCCCCCGCTACAATTAAAGCCTTTTGTGATTTAAACTCTATTATTTTATTGTATGACAATGCTATAGGATTAAATTTTGAGACTGCTGAAGATTTAGAATTTTTTATCATAATAAATACTTATTAATAAATAGGCATCATGTATTATAAAGTTTTTTAATTAAAGTTAATAACTTGACGTATTTCTATTGGTATTTCACCTCCACTATTTTAACTCTTAATAAACACCAATTCGTTATCAGATGAGTGTTTAGTACTAAATGCATAACCTAAATATGAGAAATTCTTAAGTAGCTCAGGTGAGTCAATTAGGTTGTTAGCAATAACCTTGACCATCGCCCCTCGAGCTTTTTTAGCATTTATACCGATTGTTGATAATTTACCATTCCTATTTTCTTTAAAATGAACGTTAACTAATTGATATTTAAGTTTATTTGGGTTTATTACAGATGAATATTCTTGTGATGCTAGGTTGAGTAAATATTTATTTTCCTGTTTAGCAAGAATTTTATTAATATAATTAGTGACTTCATCTTGCCAAAAGTTTGTTAAATTTATTTCATTTAATTTTGTTGCCATTTCTAATCTATACGGCTTAATAGTATCTAGCGGTTTTAAGACTCCGTAAAGTCCTGATATAATAAGCAAATGTGATTGCAAGAAATTTAATGCATGATTAGTTAATTTTTCTATATGTATATTATTAAAAACATCTCCTGCATAAGCAAAAATAGCCGCTTTACTCTCTTGATTATCAAAATCCTTAAATCTTTCTTTATTTATATGTGCAAGTTTTGCACTTATATTCATTATTTTCGATAATTGATTCTCAGAATAGCTTTGGAGTGTAGCAAGTAGTTTATTAGTTAACGTAAGGAACACTGGAATCGTCAGCTCCGTCTTGGGAGCTAACTTCTCGAAATTTAGAGTTTTAGCAGAAGAAATAATAGCAAGCATTTCTATCTAGCCGGAGTACTCGGAAGAGATGAAGCAGTGCTAGCGATATTTCTGTTAGTACTATCGATTGTTTGCATAATTGCATAGCTTGGATCACCGTCAAGCTCTACTACTTCTTTGGGTTTCGTAGTTTTTGGACCGGTACAGCCAATTAAAGCTATAGAAGCAAATAAAATTATTAAATACCTTATCATAAATACCCTGTTTTAATTTTACACTTAAGATAGCTGCCTATTATTATAATGTCAAGTGAGAGGAAAACTTTATTACCCTACCCTATAACCTTTCAGTAATAGTCTAAAGATTCTTCATAATATTTTAAATCTAATTCTGCCTAATTTAAATTAGGTTCATCTTTGCTGCTTTCTATTTCGGGTTCAGGTTTAAGCTTATCATAATTTTTCTAGTTTTTAAATAATATTCTAAAGTTTCTTCATATTCCCATCTAGGTAGAGGGTGATTCTCAGATTCTTTTTCTAAATATATCATTATTGATGATGTTTTGTCCTTTAAAGATTCATTACATAATTCTTCAACAATAGGATAATATTCTTTCTTATTCAGATACTAAAGGCATGATTGTTGGTGTACTATCATTTAAGTAATTATATAATGCTTCAAAAAAAGAATCATATTGCCTATTACCTATAATATCGTGATATATAAAAGAGTCTATATTAAGTGCTTGAATAATCAGCTTCCCATCTATCGATAATATTTTTTTGAAGAGTTCTAAATCTTCAGTATGAAGAGCCATGGAAATTTATTCCTTAAATAAATTTTTAGGCATTCTGTAATAAACCGTATTATAGAATTTTTCGCTTTCAGGAAATTTGCGTTTGCGGATAGAGAAATTACCGAAATTTCTGATTTCGATACGCTTTTGTTGTTTAAGAGATTCGTTTAAATAATCTAAAATTAAATCTACTGAATCTTTAACATCTTCTTTAGAAAGATAATTCAGCTTATCATGTATTTTATCTATTAAATAATTCTTAGTAATCATTATTAAAAAATCGCTTTGATTCCGTTAAAACTATTTTTAAAAAAACTAGGTGCTATACTATCAAAATCTTCAAGTATTATGTCCATTAATGTTGGTTTTGGTTTTAATTGATAATCTTTAACTAGTAGATTAACATTAATTTTCTGAACTTCCTGTAACCATTTTAATGCAGTATCTTCCGAGCCTATAGCATCCACAAGCTTTAACTTTAAAGCCTGACGACCTGAATATACTCGTCCATCTGCGAGCTTTTTTACTTCTTCTATAGGAAGATTACGCCTCTCTGAAACAAGTTCAAGGAAGAAATTATAAGTATCTTCTATATTGTCCATAATGGCTACCCGCACTGCTTCCGTCAGTTTTTCGGTAGGATTTGGGACAGCTTTTAATTCACCCGATTTGAAATTATTAAACTTAATCCCCAATTTTTGAGCAAGCTCCGTTACCTCGGCTGTTTGTAGTATTACACCGATTGAACCTGTAATAGTTCCGTTATGGCTGATAATATAATCACCTCCAAGAGAGATTAAATAACCGCCGCTTGCAGCCATTGTTCCCATAACTATCACTACCGGCTTTTTTGCGGATATTTTACGCAGAATATTATAAATTTTTTCAGCGCCGACTACCGTACCGCCGGGAGAATTTACGTTAACTATTAACGCTTTAATATGAGAATCATCGATTATTTTTTTGAGTTTTTTGTCACGCTTTTCGTCTTCAAGAATTATTTCGTCTATTAATACGGAAGCTATATAGTCTTCATTACTATTAATAGGTAACACCTCTTTTGGAGCAAAGTCTTTACCGACTAGTAAGAATACGATCGCAATTAAAATAATAGCTGCTAGCTTCCAAATTAACAAACGAGATTTTATTTGTCTTCTTTCAATTAAATAATCAGGTGTTATACTCATGATCTTATATACTTTTTTAGAATACTAAATGCAGACCTATACTGTGACAGGCGTGAGGAGCGAAGCCTATAATATAATTAAGGTGAGGCCGACGCACAACGCAGCACAATATAGGTATCAATTGACTATAGACCGTTCTTAGGACGTTCAGGACTCTTCATCATCTCAAAAAACTCACCGTTAGTTTTAGTATTTTCAAGTTTTTTGAGTAAAAATTCTATTGCTTCACTGCTACCCATTGGATCGATAATACGACGAAGGACCCACATTTTATTTAATATTATTTTATCTACTAATAAATCTTCTTTTCTAGTTCCTGATCTAGTTATATCAATAGCCGGATAAATACGCTTATCGGCAATCTTACGATCTAGAACTATCTCGGAATTACCTGTACCTTTAAACTCCTCAAAAATTACCTCATCCATACGAGAACCGGTTTCAATTAAAGCCGTACCGATTATAGTAAGCGAACCGCCGTTTTCAATATTTCTTGCTGCTCCGAAAAATCTTTTAGGTCTCTGAAGAGCATTAGCATCAACACCGCCCGTTAATACTTTACCTGATGACGGCACTACAGTATTATAAGCACGAGCTAAACGTGTTATCGCATCTACTAAAATTACCACATCTTTTTTATGTTCTACTAAACGCTTTGCTTTTTTGATAACCATTTCTGCAAGCTGCACGTGCCTACTTGCCGGTTCATCGAAAGTAGAGCTAACAACCTCCCCACGTACGGAACGTTGCATATCGGTTACTTCTTCAGGTCTTTCGTCTATTAACAGTACTATTAAAAATACTTCCGGATTATTGGTTGTAATTGCATGTGCTATATTTTGTAATAGTACGGTTTTACCTGTACGAGGCGGTGCTACTATTAATGCACGTTGTCCTTTACCCATAGGGGCAACAAGTTCAATAACCCGTGTACTAAAATCCTTACTATCTTTACTATTATTTTCAAGTTCTAATCCTAATTTTTCATCAGGGTATAAGGGGGTTAAATTATCAAAATGAACACGATGATAAGCTTTAGAAGGGTCTTCAAAATTTACTCTATTGACTTTCAGTAAAGCAAAATAACGTTCCCCGGCTTTTGGAGCTCTGATCTGACCTTCTACAGTATCACCGGTACGCAGACCAAAGCGACGAATCTGACTAGGAGAAATATAAATATCATCAGGGCCTGCTAAGTAGTTTACTTCCGGCGAACGTAAAAAACCAAATCCGTCAGGTAGTACTTCAAGTACCCCCTCTCCCACGATTAAAACTCCCTGCTCTACGGATTTTTTCAAAATTGCAAAAACTAATTCTTGTTTAAGTAATGAATTAATATTTTCAATTTTTAATTCTTCTGCTTGAGCTTGTAGTTCCTCCGGTAATTTACGTTTTAATTGTTTTAAATTAATAATATTACCGTTCTCTGCAAAATTATTATAATTGTTATTGGATTCGGTATTGTTAAGTTCTGCTGTGGATTCTTTATTAGTTGTGTTCATTATTTTATTATTAATAGATTATAATTGAAAAGTTGAGTTAGCAATCAAGTTTAAAGGTAAGTAATATACTTATTTAAGTTAGGAATCAAATTAGATTTTTAGAAAGTTTTATTTATTCTTGCGGTTTAAAGAATTATTTATCTTGTTAGCTTATAAGAGCTGGCTATGTATGTAAAAGCATACTAACAACGTTAATAGCACATTGTCAACCCAAATCGTCATTGCGAGCAGGTAATCGGTAAATGGTCATTGCAAGAAAATTACGAAGCAATCTTGGGAGTTTATTATTATTGCATGAGATTGCTGCACAGCTTACGGCTGCGTAGCTCATGACGACCCTGGTAACCTCTTTTCGCAATGACGGATGAATCAATCCACGTAACTCTAGCAATCCTTTGATCTTAACAATAACACATTTGTATTAAGTAATGGCATGAATACATTTTTAACTTCATTTAATAAGGCCTCATTGCTTATTGCTTGGTTTAATTCGTTGCGTACCGCATCAAATATTTCTCTTAAACTTTTCTCTTCTACCATATATTTAAAAATATATTTAGTGCTTCTAAATATCGACATTGAGATGTTAACATTATTTAATATCCCATTATTAATAGTAAAATTAATAGCATTATTTACTGCTGAAGGATTAGATTCCAAATGCTCATAAATTTGTTTAGCAAAATTGGCAATATTATGGAAGTACGGTATATTATCAAGGTCATCAAGAGAGGCTACACTATCTTTTTGATTTGATACGTAAAATGAATGTTTAATAATATTACCGGTAAGTATTTCAGAAATTGCTTCTCTAGTTACTTTATCCATCTTTTTAATTTTTTGTAGAAGTGAAAAATCTTTTATATAATTTTCCGGTCTTAATAAAATTTTCTCTAAAGGATCAAGATAATCAACAAAATTTAAGCTTGCTTTTTCTACGAATTCATATAACTCAGGAACGGAATAGGCTCTATCCTGTTTGTGCAGGAACATATCATAAACTCCGATGTCACCGAAATTTTGGTAATCTGAAAATAACTCCCAACCTCTTTTATACCAGTTAGTAGCAGGCAAATTATCTAGAATTAGCTTCCCGTTCATTACTTCTTCGATACGGCTTTTAGTATCTTTATTTATCATTTTCATTACATCCTGAATTTGATAAACACCGGTACGTCCGTATTTAGCATATACCATTAAACCCATACCGCCGGTCGGCTTTAAAGAATCTTTTAGATTTTTTAAACCTTCATCAGGATTTGCTAAATGATGAAGCACGCCGGTACAATTTATATAATCGAATTTTCCAAGTTTTAGATTAGGTATATTTAATATTGAATCATTAATCCATTTAATATTTCTAAGACCTCGTACTTCTGCACGTTTTTGTGCTACTTCCATGCTAGGCTTGCTGAAATCTAGATATATTATTTCGGCATTTTTATCTTTTAACTGCTCGGCAAGATAAATAGTCGAATCACCGGTGCCGCCGCCTGCTATTAAGCATCTAAAATTATTATTAAAATTTTCTTTTCCTTGATATAGAAAATGGTTTAATTCTCCTAAGAACTCACCGCATGTTGCAAGTAAATATTCTTGTTCTTGATTTGGGTCTCTGAAAGGATAAGGATAATCTTGATAATGCTCTTGTACTTCTGCTAAGTCTTTAGAAATTGTAGTATTTTTTGTTTTCTTTAAATTTCTCATAAATTATTATTTTTTACGTTGTTATTATATATACTTAGTCTATCTACTCTTTTAGAAGTATATCTTTTATAATTAATTGAATAGTATAATTATCTTGCCAATTATTAGTTTTTAACGTTCCTATTGCAGCAATATTTTTTGTTTTAGGGCTTAATAAAACATCTTCAAATGCAGTGCCTACCGAATTAAAAGCAATAGCAGATAAGGCTTTATTACCAAAGCCTCGCTTATTTGGAACAAGCATACATTTAATATGCTTACTTCCAACGATATCCGCTTTTAATACAAATAAATCATCAAATTTAAATATAGGCTCATGATTTCCTTGACCGAAAGGCTCTAAAGTGTTTAATTCCTCCATTAAAGGGAAATTCACACTATTAACCGTTAAATCAATATCATATTCCGCATGCTTATAATTTTCTAGTTTAGTTATACTAATTCTAAAAGCATTATTAAAAAAATTCTGCAATTCTTGTAATTTTTCAGCCGTTACGGTAAAACCTGCCGCCATAGCATGACCTCCGCCTGCTATTAGCAAATCTTTGCTTTTAGCATTGATAATTTCAGCACCAAAATCAATACCTAAAATAGAACGGCATGAAGCTTTACCAATCCCGTCATTTAAAGCTATAACTGCCACCGGCTTATCAAATTTTTCTTTTAATTTGCCGGCAACGATTCCTATAACGCCTGGATGCCATCCTTCTTTTACGATAAATAATACACTACTATCTTGTTGTGTCAAAGCAATTTCCATCGCTTCTTCTATCATTAATAACTCAATTACTTTACGCTCATTATTGTGTTTTTCAAGTTCTTTAGCTAATTTATTTGCTTCATTAGAACAACTAGTAGATAGGAGATGAGCCCCTAAACTTGACTTGCCTACTCTACCGCCTGCATTGATACGCGGACCTAGAATAAACCCTAAATGATAACATTTTGGTATTTCATGAAGCCCTGCCATATCATATAATGTTTTAATCCCTATATTTTGCCTTTGTTGCATTACTTTCAATCCGCTTGCAACAAATGCACGATTTAAGCCTGTTAATTTCATCATATCGCAAACAGTACCAAGAGCCACTAAATCTAGATACTGCATTAGATTAGGCTGAAGCATTGTTTGCGTGAAATAATTTTGCTTCTTTAAATTCGATAATATTGCAGTTGCAAATAAGAAAGCAACTCCTACGGCTGCCAAATGTTTATATTCGCTTTTTTCATCAATACGATTTGGATTTACTATAGCTACTGCATCCGGTAATATTTCCGTAGTTATATGATGATCGATTACTATAACATCAAGGTTAACGTCTTTTGCGTATTTTAGGGCTTCATGTGCCATAGCACCGCAATCAACCGTAATTAATAATTCTGTGCCGTGATCTTTAATTTTTTGCATAGCAAAAGGAGTTGGACCGTATCCTTCAGCTATACGATCAGGAACATAAATATCACATAGTATATTTAAATCTCTAAAAATATTTTTAAGTAAAGCGGCTGAAGTAGCACCGTCTACATCATAATCGGCAAAGATACATATTTTTTGGTTATTTAAAATAGCTGTAACAGTTCTATCTACAGCCTTTTCCATATCAAGTAGATGGAAAGGATCAGGTAATAAATTTTTGATTTTCGGTCTCAAGAAATTTTCTACTTCCTCTAGATTATTTACTCTTAATGATACTATCCTAGCAAGTAAATCACTAATTTTGAAACTACGACATAACTCGGTGACTATATCTTCGTTAATCAGTTTCTGCTGCCAGATTTTACCGTTTATAGATACTTGTGGTTTCATTTGTTTATTAGGCTGTATTTTTGCTGTATATCGTCATTAAAAATAATAAAAAATACTAATAATGTTAGTATTTTTAACTGGATCCTGTGGTCAAGCCACGGGGTGAACAGAGGTGAAATTGATCCACGCAACAATGCCTACTCACAATGACGATATACACTTATATCTCCAAAAGTTTTTTAGCTTCATCATCTGCAATTAAAGCTTCAACAAACTCATCTAATTGTCCGTTTTTAACTACTTCGTCTATCTTATAAAGTGTTAAGTGTATTCTATGGTCGGATACTCTTCCCTGTGGGAAATTATAAGTACGTATCCGCTCCGAACGATCTCCTGAACCTACCTGCCCTCTTCTGCTATCGGCTCTTGCTTGTTCCTTTTTACGTCGTTCTTCTTCATAAATTCTAGCACGTAGAATTTTTAACGCCTTTGCTTTATTTTTATGCTGTGACTTCTCATCTTGCAAGGCTACGGTAATACCGGTAGGGATATGAGTTATACGTACGGCAGAATCGGTAGTATTAACGTGCTGTCCACCAGCCCCTGAAGCTCTATAAGTATCGATTCTTAAGTCTTTATCTTCAATTTTAATATCAACCTCTTCAGCCTCAGGAAGTACTGCAACCGTTGCTGCCGAAGTATGAATACGTCCTTGTGATTCCGTTTCCGGTACTCTCTGTACTCTATGAACACCTGACTCAAATTTGAGCTTAGAAAATACATCTTTGCCTTTTATTGACGCTGATGCTTCTTTATAACCGCCTATTCCCGTATCGGAAATTGCTAATATCTCAAAACGCCATCCTTTTAACTCAGCATATCTTTGATACATATTAAAAAGTACGGCAGCAAAAAGTGCCGCTTCTTCTCCGCCGCTTCCTGCTCTAACTTCAATAATAGCACTTTTACTATCCGCATCATCTTTTGGTAATAAAGCAATTTTTACGGCTCTTTCAAGTTTTGGTAACGAATTTTCAAGAGTGTATATTTCGTCTTCAATCATTTCTAAAGTGGCATTATCAAGTCCCACTTCTAGCTTAAAATTATTTGCTTCTTCAAGCTCAGATTTAGCCTTATTATATTCTTTAATTTTTGCTACAACATCTTCAAGTTCTGCATATTCTTTAGATGCCTTAACAAACTCGTCTCCCATAATGCCGGAAGATAGTTTGTTGCCTAAATTTTCGTATTTGTCTAAAATTTTTGCTAAATTATCTGAAAAACGCATGTTATTTTATTGTGATTTGTTTATGGGTGCGATTTCAACGTTATTGCGAGAAGCAACTGAAAGTTGCAACAAAGCAATCTCAGGATATTTGATGAGATTGTCACGCAGCCTATGGCTGCTCGTAATGACGACTTATATCAACATCAAAACGGGACTCTCTATAAACTTTTTAAATGCTGCCAAGAACTCAGCACCGACTGCTCCGTCTACTACTCGGTGATCGGCAGAAAGAGTTACGTCCATAATTGTTGCTATAGTTATTTGATCATTCTTGACTATAGCACGTTTTGCAATAGCTCCGACGCCCATTATACAACTTTGCGGTGGGTTAATTATAGCATTGAAATTCTTAATACCGTACATACCGAGGTTAGAAATGGTAAACCCTCCACCCTGAAATTCTTCAGGGGTTAATTTATTATCTTTTGCTTTCTTTATTAATGCTTTCATTTCACGAGATAGTTCTAGAATGTTTTTTTGATTGGCATTTTTAACTATCGGTGTAACAAGCCCGTTCTCAATCGCTACCGCTACTGAAATATCGACATTATTGTAATATCTAATTGCATCTTCTCCCCAGCTAGCATTGGCATTTGGCACTTCTTGTAAAGCTTTGGCTACTGCTAAAATAATAAAATCATTAACCGATATCCTTGTTGATTTATCTTCAGAAAAAGATTTATTAATGTCTTCTCTTATATCTAACAATTTATCGACATTACATTCTATAGATAAATAAAAATGTGGAACTGTTTGTTTAGATTCAAGCAGACGCTTGGCTATAATCTTGCGGATATTATTATTTGGTACTAAACGATATTCTTCAGGATTTCTGCTAACTATTTTATTATGAGCAGTGCTAGGAGTATATGATAAGATATCTTGTTTGACTATTCTACCGTGCGGACCGCTACCTTTCACGCTCTCAAATCTAATATTTCTCATTTTTGCAAGTCTTTTTGCAAGCGGTGAGGCGAATATTTTACTAGCATCATGTTTTATAACTGTTACCTGTTCTTCTACATTAGTTATATTCTCGTGGGGTTTCAGAAGATTAGCATCTGTTTTCGGTGACGGTGATACACTATTATTTTTTGCAATAAACGCATCAATGTCTGTTTTTTCTTCTCCCTCTTCACTTAACACGGCAATTAAAGAGTTAACAGGTACATTTTGACTATTTTGTGGGATAACTATTTTGGCAAGTATACCTTCGTCTACTGCTTCTACTTCCATCGTTGCTTTATCGGTTTCAATTTCAGCAATTACTTCTCCAGGATTAACTTTGTCCCCTTCTTTTTTTAACCACCTAGCTAGATTTCCTTCCGTCATAGTTGGAGATAAAGCAGGCATTAAAATTTTAATCGGCATAACTTATTTAGATTTGACTTTTTATTGTTGTTATTACACGTCATTGCGAGGAGAGGCCAAGCCTCGACGCGGCAACCTCATGAAACAGTAAAATTCCTGAGATTGCCACACTCTCTACGTTCACGCGCAATGACGATTTGAGTAGCTATTGCACCTTAATATCAGGGCTAACGATCATTATCATCTGTTTACCTTCCATTTTAGCATGCTGATCGATTTTAACGAGTCCTTCGAGCCCTACTTCTATACGTTTAAATAGTTCTTGACCGACCTCTTTATGAAGAATCTCTCGTCCCTTAAACCATAAAGAAATTTTTACTTTATCTCCGTCTTTTAAAAATTCTTTTATTTTTCTTAACTTAGTTTCAAAATCACCTATACTAATATTAGGTTTAAATTTCATTTCTTTAAGTACGATGATTTTTTGTTTTTTGCGTGCTTCATGCAAACGTTTTTTGCTTTCGTACTTAAACTTACCAAAATCTAGAATTTTACAGACAGGGGGTACAGCATTCGGTGATATCTCGACTAAGTCAAGACCGGCTCTTTCCGCCATATCTAATGCTTCTCTAATATTTACGACGCCGTGCATTTCGCCGTTTTCGCCTACTAAACGCACTTCTCTAGCTCTGATTTCTCTATTAGCCTTAGGAAAATTATTTTTAGAAATAAAATGTCTCCGTATTATGTTTATAAATAAATATATATTGGATTTAACTTATTTTATTTAAAATTACAAGTAAATAAAATATTTTATCTTTAATTTTATTTAGAAAGTTTTAAAAAAAATTGAAACTACAAGGCAAATTCCAAATATTAATAAACAGATTCGTGTTAATTTAGCTACTCTTGCCTGTATTTTCAAGTTTTTTAGGTCTATAGCATGCTTATGAGCTTGCTCTTGTTGTGCCATATGCATTAATTCCTTTAAAGTACCGGGATAAATACTCTCATACTCACTGATTAAATCAATTGGCGGTAATATATGTTCAAATTTTTTACGGTAAAAATTATTATCAGGTTCGTTTACACTAAAAGTCTTAGCATAACCTTTATTTAATCTATTATTTTTGTTAAAAAAACGTTTAGTCTCTTTCATATCCCTGTTTTATTTTTTGAAATGTATATAATATATTACTTTCAACTATTTTAAAATAATCAATTAATTGCGTTTCTTTTTTTTGCTGTTGTTTGGAGCTTTTCATATTTATTATATTCTGTAGCTCTGCATATACTAGTTTTATAAAACTTTGTTTCATTGATTATACTAAATTTATAAAATCTGTTTTTGGTATTAGCGGTTCGCCCCTAAAATTTATAGCATTATTAAATTTATTGCAACAGGTTATAAAATTTTTATCACATCCGGCAGTAATTTTTACTTCCTCGGCATCTTTAAAATAATCCGGTATAATATCCTCTAATATAATCAAATCACCGAAATTGCTTAGAACTTTACTGTTAAAACGATTTTGCTGAATATAATTTGACCGCCGTATAATAGCCGTTTTCCTCAAAAATACCTTCAATGATTATATGGTTTTGTGCGGAATCGTTAAATTCTGTTTCTTTTAAATCTAAACTGGACTTTGGTAAAAAAACTCTCTCTTCACTTTTTATAGCATGATCGCTATTTGTTAAGTTTAATTCCTCACCGCTAGCTCGCTTAATTTGAAAACAATAAACAAAATTCGTAAGCTTTGTAATTACCTCTTCAATCGCAATACTCATATAATCACCTCCACTAACTCTATGTTGTATAACGCTATAGAACCGTCATTACAATAAGAATATTCAAAACTATCTATACTAAATCTAACTGCTATGTCAAAAGTAAAATCAGCAGTTAAAATTACATCTTGACCTAAGGGACTTGGTAAGGTCACTATACCATCGTTGTAATCTACAATGCCCATAGTTCTTACATTATTAATGTATAGAATGACACTATTATTAACCGGTTTAGTGATAACTCGTTCGTAAGGAGCAATAGGATCGCCATATATCTTCCTTAGCTGAAATTTATTTAAATTACCGTCCCCTTTAGCAATAACTTCGTTAATTCCTCTATAATCTGCATAATTCCTAAATCTCAAAGCAAAATTACTTCCACATCTTGCTTTAAAAAAGCTATTAAATTGCTCAAATTCCGTACTGCTTAACCTTGCATTTTTGATTAAATATTTCTGACTCGTTAATTGCGAAAGGATCTTCACTATTTTGCTGTTGACATATTTCAATAGTTTTTACGTGTGTAACAACACTTGGTTTGAGAAATTTTTCATTAATATTGACTGACAATAAGGAGGTATTTATACATTGTTCATGCTTAAGTTCTCTTCCGACTAAGACCATAATATCTCTAAATTGTGTTATATTTATATTTTGAAGTTCCTAATTAGGCATTTTTTATTACTGCGTCATATAATTCTACTAAACCTTCACATGCGTTATTATTACCCGTAAATAGTGTACATTTAAAAGCTTTTTCAATTTTATAAAATCTTCCATTAATGTACGAATGTTATTAGAAGAAAGTTTTTTAAATTCGTTTAATGGCTCATATGCATTTGTTAAAAACGCTTGAGACAGATAACTTGGGTTGTTATTCTCTTGGGACATATATTTATTACCTTGTTAAATTGGAGCTTAAGTAGAAGTTAACAAAAATTAAATCTACAATTTAAATTTAGTAATATTTTTTGCTAAAAAAAAGTTCGGCATTGGAAAAAGAGATTATTTTTTTGGACGGTAGTTGCAATATTATTCTGCCGGTATTATCGATATCTTTAAAAAGACCGGTTACTATATCATTTTGATATTTAACGCTAATATTTTCATATAACTTATAAGCATGTTCTAACCATTTTTTTCTAATAAAAGGAAAACCGTTATTATGCCAAATTTGATAATATTCTTCAAAATTTTCTATTAATATCTCAAGTAAAGCTTGCGGTTCTATAGGTGGTAGATTTTCGCTTATTAAGCTAGTAGTAGGCTGGTCGATATTATCAGGGTGATAGCTAATATTAATGCCGATACCGATAATAAGGTAATAATTATTTTCTACTTTAACAGATTCAAGAAGTATACCGGCAATTTTCCGACTGTTAATTAATACATCATTGGGCCATTTTAGTTGTATAATGTTATTTTCGTTCCTTATGTCATTCCCGCTTTCGCGGGAATGACATAGAGAACTATAGGAGTGACATAAAGAGGTTATACTATCATAAACGCTAAGTGCCGTAACAAAAGATAATTGCGGCACTAATTCTAGCTCTTTATCAGGCTTTATTAGTAAACTTACATGTAAGTTACCTGACCTAGACTGCCAGTTTTTGCCGCTTCTACCACGTCCATTAGTTTGAGATTTGGCAAGTACTGCATAGTTTGAATCAACTTTAGCATTCTGAGCCATTTTCATAGCCTCAGAGTTTGTACTGTCTAGCTTGTCAAAAACAATTAGTTTAAATGTACCGATATTCATTTTTTTGAGTAGCCGTCATTGCGAGGAAAGGCGAGCTGTGTTGCATGGCTTGAAAAACCCGCTTGATGTCATTCCCGCTTTCGCAGGAATGACATCAAAACACCTAACTCGCCTCCTACTGACATGACTTGTAGCTACACTATGTTTGCTTTGAATTTTTGGTGCTTCGCTTTTACTCTTAGTTATAAAGCTTTCTAAATCTTGTTTAGTAAATTTAAACTTAGCAATATTTTCATCAAAGGTTTTAGTTTTATCAAATCTTACATCTTTAGTTTTATCTATTCCAAGTACCTCAATGAAACTATCTTTTATTTTACTTGAAGCAGCAGTATCATTTAAGGTATACAATAAAGCGTTCAATGAGTTTGTATCGGCTTTTAGTGTATTATTACGACTAGTTGCAGCAATAATTACATATTCTTTAAGCTTTTCATTTAATTCTTTTTCGTTTAATGCTCCGGTTTTACAAAATGATAATAACATCTTTGCTTTATTATCATGATTTTCAATAACTCCTTCTTGCCATTTAGAAGTATTATTTTCTGTTGACTGAATAAACATTTCTAACAATTTAGTGCCAAATGTTTTATGTAGATTTTTATTATCATAAACTTCATAAACATTATAGTAGAAATTTTTGATGGTCAAATATTTTATCTGCTTCTTTGCCAAGGTCATGATTATTCAAATGTTCTCTAGTGTGACAATATCCTTTAATATGCAAATAATTAGAATATTTTTGTGCATCTTTGAAATCCAAAGTATCTATTCCGGTAGTATCTAAAACAGCAGTGTTTAAAGCATTTTCACGTAACTGTTCATTAGTTGCTCTTAGAGTTTCAGTATATTTAAATTTTCCTCCTACTTTTGCAAGTGTCTTAAATAATATATCAGCTAAAAACTTTACGATATCACTTGGGCTTTCAAATTTTTTTGCACTATATATAGCAATATTTGCATCAGCTTCCATACACGTACCACAAGCCATAGCTAGAGTTCTACCTTGTTTTTTAGCTAAGGTAATCTCCTCCATATTATCAGTTATTGTTTTTGTATCAAATTCCAGTTCATTGCCTTTAAAATATTTTGTCGGTATATTATCTCTATATCTGCCGTCTATATATTTTTTACTGTCAATTTCTACCGACTTAAAAACAAGCGGTATAGAAGCAGAAGCACAGCAAGCTAAAGTAATTTCAACATTTGGCGTATCAAAGCTATTGAAAATAGTTAGTTCACTTGTCTCTTGCTGAGTTGCCATAATTACTAAATCTTTATACTGCACTGGATTGTATTTTCGCAGTAACGCTATATCCTTAAAATATATTTTACCGTCTTTTTGGTTGTATCTTTCTCTTAATTCATCAAGAGCTTTATCATCTTTAACATTTACTATATCTGATCTCTGTAAAAAATTTCCTATATTTTCTTTAATAACAAGTTCTAATAGAGCATATAAAGGTTTACCGTCTTTATTTAACTGTACTATATCCACAGAAAATCCTTTTTTTCCAAGTAAAGTTTGCAGATTTGTATTTTTAGAAATTTCTTCAAATCGCTCAGGCGGGTGTCCCAAGAGCTACCACTGTGGCAGTTATAGCACCAGCGGAAGAACCTGCTACCGCCTTGACATTATCTAAAATACCAGCTTTTTTGCTGTCTCATAAGCTCCGAAATATATTGCTCCCTTAGCTCCTCCTCCACTAAAAGCTATATATTCGATAGGAGCTTTCTGTGCTTGCTCTAACTCCTGCAATGTTTTTGTTTGATTGCTAGAAGATTGTTGAATTTTTTTAGGTCTTTTAACTCCTCTAATATATCAGATTGCTCATTAACTACAGGAGTTTGTGACTCTTGCTTCAGATTATTAATAATAGGATGTTTTCTTACCTTTATATCAGCCATAGTTTTATTTTATTAAGTTATCTTCTACAAACTGCCAGTTGATCATATGCTTAATAAATATGTCAACATAATCAGGTCGTTTGTTACGATAATCAATATAATAAGCATGTTCCCATACATCACATGCAAGAAGTGGCTTCATACCGTGTGCTATAGGTGTACCGGCATTAGCGGTTTTTATAATTTGTAGCCTATTATCGTGATATACAAGCCATGCCCAGCCGCTACCGAATTGTCCTACTGCCTCTTGCTTAAAATGTTTACAAAACTCTTCAAAACTAGCGAAATCTTTATTAATTTGTTCTAATATTTTACCGCTTGGCTTACCTCCGCCCTGCGGCTTTATTGAATGCCAAAAAAAGGTATGATTCCATATTTGGGCTGCGTTATTAAAAATAGCCGCATTTGAGTTTTGTGATGACCATTCTATTATTTCTTCTAAATCTTTTTTTTGTAATTCTTCTTTATCTTTGAGTAAATTGTTTAGATTTTGTACATAAGTATTATGATGCTTACCATGATGATAATCAAAAGTCTCGAGAGTAAAATGTGGTTTAAAACTTTCTTTCTCATAAGGTAAATCAGGTAAGATAAAAGGATATGAGGTTTGATTAGATTTGTTGCAATAGGTCATGTTATTTTCTCCTATGTTGGTTTTTATATATTTATAGCGAGAATCAATACGTCATTGCGAGGAAAAATTGAAAATTTTGACGAAGCACAATCTCAGGAGTCCTACTTTATGAGATTGCCACGCTCCTTGCAGTTGCTTGCAATGACGATTTAGTATCCACGCAGGCATGACATCATAGTAACTTATAAAAATCGGAAGCTAAATAAAGCGATCCGGTTATTATAATATTTGCTTTATTATCGCCGTTTATCTTCTTTATATCACTAATCGCTTCTTCGAGTGAGTTGCTTTTGCTAAAATCAATACCACTCTTTCTGCCTTCCAAATTTATTGTTTCTGCACTATGGCTTAGCGGTTCGGATAACACTTTAACGCCGTAACCTTTAATTGTCAAATCCTTAAAGTAAGAGCAAAATTCCTCAATATTCCTATTTTTAGTCATACCGAGTATTAAATATATCGATGATTTTAAATTATCACGCATCCAAGTTGCCAAAACTTGAGCTCCGCCATTATTGTGAGCTACGTCTATCCAAATTTGAACATTATCACCTATTAATTTAGAATATTTCTTCGGTTCTATTTTTTCGATTCTAGCAGGCCAAATAGTATTTTGTAATCCTTTAGCAATAACCTCATTATTAATATTAAATTGTTTGTTAATAAGGCTTATTAAGGCAATAACGCTTGCAGCATTTATTAATTGATGATCACCAAGTAGCGAAGGAGTCGGAAACTCATAGGTAAAATTTCGTGATGAATAAATAAATCCGTTGTCCGTCTTTTTAATACCGAAATCATATTCATAACAGAAACTCGGTACTTCTAACTCTTCAGCCTTGGCAAATAATGTTTCATAAACTTCCAAAACTTGCATACTTATAACGCAAGGAACGCAAGACTTCATAATACCAGCTTTCTCAACTGCTATTAGGGGTAATGTATTACCCAGCATATGCATATGATCATATGAAATAGGTGTAATTAAAGTAATTAATGGTTGTTCTACTATATTTGTTGCGTCTAACCGACCGCCTAGTCCCGTCTCTAAAATTAATATATCGGCTTTTGTTTTCTCAAATGCTAGAAACGCTGCTGCCGTAGTACCTTCAAAGAAGCTAGGTTCAATATTAACTTTTTCGCTTGCTACCCTCACCTGCTCACAAACCTGCCATAATTCATTATCCGAGATTTTCTCACCTGCTACTACGATTCGTTCATTAAATTCTAATAAATGAGGAGATGTATAGCAATGTACCTTATAACCGGCAAGCGTAAAGATGCTTTTAAGCATAGCACTACTTGAACCTTTACCGTTTGTACCTGCTATATGTATGACGGGAGGAAGTCTTAAATGAGCATTACCTAAGGCTCTTAAAAGTCTTGCTATATTTTCAAGATCATATTTAATGTTATTTTTCCAGGTCGGCACGGGAAAATGAGGCATTAGCATTGTTATTGATTTTTTTCATGAATGATAGAGTTATACCATATTTGTTGTCAACTTAAAGATCGATGCCATTCCTGCAAAGGTGGTGTTTTTGCATGGCTCGAAACAGGGTAAAGCGAGATAAATCAAGCTTTTAGAAAGCTTAAAAGTAGCGGATTCTCGCTTGCGCGGGAATGACATCGAAACTTTAGATCAACTGTTTTTAGGCAATACTGAAGTTCATCGAGTTTTTGGTTTTACTGCATTGATAAGTCCAATTAATAATACTGATTTAATTATTCCCGGTATTATAAAAGGTAATACGCCGCCGTAAAAGGCACCGCTTGCTCCTAAGAATGTAGAGAGCCACATCCAGCCTAAACTCATAATAATTATATTACCGATCAAACATAAAGATATCTGATTTAACCATTGATTAGAAGTAAAAATTTTATCTTTTAAGCTAGCCATAACATATACGGCAATTACAAAACCTGCTAGATATCCTCCGGTAGGACCGAATAATATTCGTAAACCGCTTGAAAATTCTCCAAACACAGGGATTCCCATTGCTCCAAGAGTTATGAAAGATAATATTGTTAAAGGTGCGGTAGTCTTATTATATGTAAGTCCGATGAATATTACTGCAACGGTTTGCAATGAAATAAATATAGGCTTTATAGGTATTACTATTTGTGAACAAATAGTAAGTAATGTCACTCCTAAAACTATTTCTATTGCTTGCCTTGTGGTTAACGGTAGTGAGATTGAATTAAGTTGCATAAAATTACCGCATGATTTATTTTTAAGTAATTACACTAAATAGAATTATATAATGTCCTTGTCAAGAATATAAAAATGAAAATAAAAATTTATAATGATCTAGGAGTTTCAAAAGAAAGTATTAAGCATTGCGTGCATACCTTAAGACTTTATGCTCCAAAGTATAACGTAGATTATATTACTGCACAAGAAATTATAGACGAAAAGTGGGTTCAAAACACCTTATTACTTATTTTACTCGGTGGAAGAGATTTATACTATGTACAAAAATTGCAAGGCAAAGGAAATGCTAATATAAAGAATTATATTAAAAACGGTGGTAATTTTCTTGGGATATGTGCAGGCAGTTACTACAGCGGTAACTATGTAGAATTTGCTAAAGGAACAAATATAGAGGTTATAAGTAAAAGAGAATTAAAGATTTTCAATGGAACGGTTAGAGGACCATTGCTTGCTCCTTATTATTACAACTCACATAAAGGAGCAAGAGCCGCTTATCTAAAAATAAATCCAACACTTAATTTAAATATTAAGGATTGTTATGCTTTTTATAATGGCGGTGGATATTTTATTGATGCAGAAAATACCAAAGATACTAAAATAATAGCAAGTTATGAGGATTCTCAGGCTGCAATAATAAAATGTACTTACGGCGACGGGACAGCTATTTTAAGTGGAGTTCATCTTGAATATGATCCTGCACTCATAAAAAATCAATCTCTTAATAATATTCATAAAATACTAAAAGCTCATGATACGGAAAGAATCAAATTATTAAATTATATATTAGACTTCTTCGGAAACGTGCTTATAGAGAGGAATTTGTAGGAAACACGCAGCACAACAGAACCGCAGCGTACTTAGAAGTACGTGAGAGGATGCGAGCAGCGAATTGACGCACAAATTACCTCTAGAAGTAGAGTTTCCGAAGAAGTCTATTCAAAAATCTAAATCTGTATAATAGTTTGGAGGGGTAAAGCCAGGGATTCTATCTTGTAGTAATAACCTAAAAGCCGGTCTTGATTTAATTAGTGAATACCAATGTTTGATAAGCGTCCATTTATCCCAATAAATCTCACCGAAATAATCGAGTACCGATAAGTGACAACTTGCGGCAATATCAGCAATAGTTAGTGAATCCGATACAAGATAACTTCTTTTTTCTAGTAAAGAAGTTATATATTCTAAGTGATAATTTAAATTATTTTTTGCAACACGTAAAAACTCGGTTCGTGGGCTACTCATTTTAGCAATTGATCTTATAACTTTTTCATCGATAATAATCTTAGTAACTTCACGATAAAATTTATCGTTAAACCAAAAGAATAATCGTCTAATTTCGCAACAAATATCAATATCTTCATCTAAAAAATTAAAATTCGGATATTTGCTATTAAGATATTCAACAAAAGGATAAATACCTACCACAAATAAGCCGTATGATTCTGCTAAAATAGGTAAAGTTCCGGCAGGATTTATTTTTAAGAAATCTTTATTGAATTGCCAATAATCTTCTTTAATCGTAGTAAATTCTATATCTAATGCTTTTAAGAAGACACGGGCTTGTCTTGAAAGAGGACAAATAGGATTATGATATAACTTTTTCATTAAATTGTGTTACAGTCCTAGTCATTCCGCGACTTGATCGCAGGATCTATCAATATTTGTTAAGCTATTTTCTAAGCTCCCGCGATCAAGTCGCGGGATGACAATAAGGTCTATAAGCCGGATTCTGTATGAATATTAATTCATTGCAGTTATTTATCTAGGATAAACGTTACCGTTTACCTCAAGCGATCTACCCGCATTACAAGCCGGCTAGAGATAACCCGGGAACTTGATAAGTTCTGTAACGCCTATTTGATCTTGCTCTTGGTGGGGTTTACCATGCGTAACTTGTTACCAACTTACCGGTACGCTCTTACCGTACCTTTTCACCCTTACCAAAAATACTCGATCAACTGCAAAAATTGGCTGCGTCATTTCACAAGTACTACGGTACTCACGTATTAAGTATACGCTCCGTTCCTCGTCTTGTGAACTCCTAGCTCTTTTTGAAGTTGATCTTCGTATTCATACTTGGCGGTGTATTTTCTGTGGTACTGTCCCTAAAGTAATAATACTCTGCCGGAGGTTAACCGGCACCATACCTCTATAGAGTCCGGACTTTCCTCGTGATCTATAGCTTTGCTATATTATCACGCAACTGCACGACCACTTAGAATTATGGTCAATTTTCTTAAATTAGTCAATAACATTTAGAATAAGTTCAATTAACTTATTAGATTCTGTGAAGGTTTCTAATTGATTTGCTATTTTGAGATATTTTTTAGCGAAAATTAATAAGATTTTTTTTGAAAATTTGACTTTTGTACACAGAATATAATTAAATTAACAAGTATAATAACAAATTAAAATTTCAACTATTTTATTAAAGATATTCTTAATTTAACGTTGCTACTATTTTTTTCATACTGTATAAATATGTATTTAATGCTCCTAAACACATAAATTGTTAGCAAATTTTGATATATGATATGAAAAAATTAATTTATTATTTTGGCAGTAATGGTAGTGATGGAAACGCTAGAATGAAAAATATACTTGGTAACAAAGGTGCTGGTCTTGCCGAAATGTCCAACCTAAAACTACCTATTCCTGATGGTTTTACAATAACTACAGAGCTATGTAATTATTTTTATACCCACAATAATAACTTTCCTAAAAACTTTCAAAGCGACTTAAAAAAAGCTATCACTGAACTTGAAATAATTACCGGTAAAATTTTCGGCAGTACAAGCAATCCTTTATTGTTATCGGTGCGTTCGGGCTCTACGGTTTCAATGCCTGGAATGATGGATACTATCCTTAATCTTGGAATGAATAACGAAGTGTGTAATGCTCTTGCGGATTCCTGCGGTGATAAACGATTTGCTCTTGATAGTTACAAAAGATTTTTAGAAATGTACGGTTCAACGGTATTATCTATACCTAGTGATCTATTTGAACAAATTTACGAAAAGCACAAGATGCAAGCCGATATTCATAAAGATAGCGATATTACCGTAGAATTATTAGAAAAAATTATTGATGATTTCAAACGGTTGCATATTAAGTATACTAAGCAACTAATTAATGATCCTTATGAACAGTTAGAATCGGCAATTAAAGCGGTGCTACATTCTTGGATGAGTAATAGAGCGGTTATATATAGAAAAATCAATAATATTTCGGAGGATTGCGGTACTGCTATTAATATCCAAGCAATGGTTTTCGGTAATTTAGGTAAAACTTCAGCTACGGGAGTTGCTTTTACTAGATCACCTGCTACAGGAGAAAAAAAGCTCTTTGGAGAGTTTTTAATAAATGCTCAAGGTGAAGACATAGTATCGGGAACTAGAACACCTATGCCTATTATTGCAAATGATTCAAATTCTATGCAAGCAATGATGCCGGAAGTGTTTAAGGAGTTATCACAAATTGCACAAAAGCTTGAAGAACATTACTTAGATATGCAGGATATAGAATTCACTATAGAAAATAATAAGCTATATATTTTGCAAACACGTACTGCAAAAAGAACAGCCATCGCTGCTATTAATATTGCCGTACAAATGGTAGAAGAAAAGCTTATTTCTAAAGAACAAGCCTTAATGCGAATCGATCCGGAATCATTAAATCAATTATTACATACAAGAATTGATTACAGTAAGGGGCTTACTTCTATTGCTGAGGGGCTACCTGCTTCTCCTGGGGCTGCAACAGGTATTGCAGTATTCTCACCTTATGATGCCGAAAAATTATCTCATCATCATAAAGTAATTTTAGTACGCCATGATACTAGTCCTGAGGATATTAACGGAATGCATGTTTCTTCAGGTATTTTAACTATTAGAGGGGGAATGACTTCACATGCTGCAGTTGTGGCAAGAGGTATGGGGAAGCCTTGTGTTTGCGGTACAAGTAATTTATCTATAGATGAGAAAAAACAAATATTAACAGCAGGCGACATAGTTATTAAACAAGGTGATATTATAACGATTGATGGAGGTAGCGGTAAAATCTTCTTAGGTGAAATGCCGTTAATTCAACCTACTTTCAGTGAGGAATCAAAATTAATTTTAGATTGGGCAGACGAGATTAGTAGCTTAAAAGTTCGTGCAAATGCTGAAACAGTTAACGATGCTTTAGTATCTGTAAAGTTTGGAGCTCAAGGTATAGGTTTATGTCGTAGCGAACATATGTTTTTTGATAAAAATAAAATTCCTTTAGTAAGAGACATGATTATTGCTCCTGATATAGAACGGAGAAAGCTTGCCGTGCAGAAATTATTACCTCTGCAAACTGAGGATTTTAAAGCTTTATTCAGAGTAATGAAAGATAAACCGGTAAATATTAGATTACTTGATCCGCCGTTACATGAGTTTTTACCTACCACCGAAGAAGATAAAAAGAATTTAGCCAATAGCTTAAATCTACCTTTATCCATGATTAATCAACGTCTTCATGCTATGCATGAAGTAAATCCTATGCTCGGTCACCGTGGATGTAGACTTGGTATATGTTCGCCAGAAATTTACCAAATGCAAATTGAAGCAATTTTTACAGCTATTTTTGAGCTACATAAAAAAGAACATATAGAATGCAACTTAGAATTAATGATTCCTTTAATTAGCAATGTAGGTGAAATACAAAAGCTTAAAATGGATATTTATGCGGTAATAGAAGAATTAGAGCAACGTTATAGCTATAAGTTTTCCTTTACGCTCGGTACTATGATAGAACTACCCAGGGCAGCACTCGGCAGTAAGAAAATAGCTAAGGAAGTTGACTATTTTAGTTTTGGTACTAATGATTTAACTCAGACTACATATGGAATTTCTAGAGATGATATTGCCTCTTTTCTTCCATATTATTTAGAAGAAAAGATTTTTGAATCTGATCCATTTACTACTCTCGATGAAGAAGGAGTAGGAGAATTAATTGAAATTGCTATAAAACGCGGAAAAAGCAGTAATGCTAATTTGAAACTCGGAGCTTGCGGAGAACATGCAGGGAACCCTGCCTCTATAGAATTTTTTCATAGAATGAATTTAAACTATGTTTCTTGTTCTCCATATCGTATCCCTATAGCAAGAATCGCCGCAGCACAAGCTAAAATTAAACACGGGTGATAAAGGCGTTGTTGCAAGCGGGTATTGGATACCTATAGTGCCGGACATTTTCGTTCTATATCATTTCCGCGTGGCCTTGTTGCGTGAATCAATTTCACCTCTGTCACCCCGTGGCTTGACCACGGGATCCAGTTAAAAATACTAAAATTATTAGTATTTTTTATTGTTTTTTGGACCCCGTGGTTAAGCCACGGGGTGACACAGTGGGTTTTACCGGTTCACGCAATGACCAAAAAATTATTTACAATATTTACAAATTAATATGATCATAATACCAATATTAAGCATTTTTGGGTTTTCATCTTTTTTTGCCAAATATTTCAAAACAAAATTGACTTTCGCTATTCCCATAACAATCAGCATATTAGTACCGATTTTATATTGTTTTGCTATGTTAAAGCTATTACCGGCTACAACATATATATATTATTTCATCGGTATATTTTTAGCTTGCATGTCATTCCTGCATTTTATAGGCGTTGTTGTAGGGGGTGGCTCCGCTCCTTTCATCCCGCGACTTGATCGCGGGATCCAGTTAAAAATGTTTAGTATTTTTAAGTTATATTTTTGGATACCGTGGTCAAGCCACGGTATGACACCGCACGCATTTCTTGATCTACGCAATAATACCTCCTTCATGTCATTTCTGTGGAAGCAGGAATCTAGAAAAAATATAATTGAAATCATTGTATTTACTTTATTGATTCTTTTGTTTTTTCTTTATACCAGAGATGCATCGCTGCATTCTTATGATGATTTCTCACATTGGGGAATATTTACTAAAGAATTATTATATTTCGGTGTTTTTGAAAATCAGTCTTCGTTAACTTCCATTATTACTACTCATGCCCATTATCCAAGAGGAGCTGCCGTTTATCATTATTTTATGCTGCTACTTTCAGGTTATTCGGACGGTAACGTATTATTTGCTCATTTCTTATTACATTTAGCATTTCTAGCTCCTTTAGCTGCAAATAAGAAATTGTGGCAAACCGGAATGTTGTTTTCACTTTTACTTTGCGGCGTAGTATTATATACGACCGGAATTCGTTCAATATATAACGATAGTACTATTGGCTTAATGTTCGGAGCTATTTTTGCAATTTATATCCTTGCGGAAGACAAGAAAAAAGCATTATTGCTTATTTTACCTATTACGATATTACTTGCCTCTTTCCGAGAAATTGGAACATGGCTTGCTAGTTTTGCTTCGATAATTCTTATAGCTCATTATACAATTTTTTATAAAAAGCCTAAGAAATCAAGTGATTATATTACGTATCTGATTTTACTTACTTTACCTATTTTGTGTAATTTTATTTGGATGAGTTATTTTAAAAACACCCATGATTTTTTTGACAGATGCGAACATAGTTTTAGCAATTTAGTATATATTGCTGAAAATTTTAATGAACAGCATAGATCATTATTACTAAATTACGGTAAATTTCTCTTGTTATTCTTATTAAAAGAAGGAAGTTTAGTTGTATATACTATTTGTATAGCTGCATGGTACGGAATTCGTAAATATAAACCGGATTTGCTGAAAGAATATAAATTTTTCCTGATAAGTACGTTTGCGTGTTTTATAATTTTTGCTTTGTGGCGGTTATATTTATATTTCTTTAACTTTAGTTATGAAGAGGCAATTAGAGGGGCATCGTTACTTAGATATCTTGGCTGTTATGTTATAGCTATCGGAATGATTGCAGCTTCGTATGTTAAAAATAGTATTTTCTTACACAAGCAAAGTAATAAAGAGTTATTTATATGCTTTCTGCTTCTTGCTGTTTCTACGTTTTCCGTAGTAAAAAATATACTAAGAATCAAACACTTAAACTTAGAACAAAAGAATTTTATCCAGCAAACAATAGAAGTGAAAAAGCTATTGGAGCAAGGCAATAAAATTGAATTTAACTTTAGCGGTAAGAAAGATAATTTACAATGTTATATATTAAATTATAATCTAGTACCGTATTTAGGTAAGAAATCCTTACAAGAATGCATAAAAGCTCCTAAAGAAGCGATTATAGAAACAAAGGAAGAAGCGGTATACGCTCCTTTTAAATAGAGTTGAGGATTTGTTGCACAGCTCCTATGTCATTCCTGTGTGGCCTTGTTGTGTAGATATTACCCAATCATTGCCAGCAGTTGTAGTACTTGCGTGGCAATCTCATAAAATAATAACAGACTTCTGAGATTGCTTCATCAATTGCTATGCAATTTCCGTAGCTCAGATTGGACAGCTGATTCACGCAACAACATCACGCGAGAATAACATAAAACCAATATAGATTTTAACAATTATGGATATAAAATATAATTTAGCTGCCGCTTACCGAATAATGGCGTATTTATCGCTGGATGATCATACTTATACGCATCTATCCGCAAGACCTAAAAATGCCGTTTTTTACTATATTTATCCTTTTGGACTAAGATTTGAAGAAGTAACTACAGAGAATCTTTTAAAAGTTAGTTTAGACGGACAAATTTTAGAAGGAGAAGAATATCAATATAATAAAACCGGTTACTTTATTCATGGTAGTATTTATAAAACACGCCCTGATATTTCTCTATTTTTCATTATCATACTCCTGCAGCTATTGCCGTTTCTGCTTTAAAATGCGGGCTTTTACCGATCAGTCAATGGGCATTACATTTTTACGACAGAATATCATATCATAATTATAATTCTCTAGTACTAGATGCCGACAAACAGAGTAGTAGACTTGTTACTGACCTTAAACAGAATTATGTGATGTTACTTCGTAATCACGGTGCTATTACCTGCGGAAAAACTATTCATGAAGCTATGTTTTATACTTACCATTTAGAACAAGCTTGTAAAACGCAATGCCTACTAAATTCTACAAAAGAACAAGAGCTTATAATCCCTTCCGTAGAAATATGTAAGCAGACGGTAAAAGACTTATTATCGTTTGAAGAAGATTTAGGCAAACGTGACTGGGCAGCTTGGCTACGACTTGTGAAGATGTGATCACAATACTACGACCCAAGCGGCTTTACTTGCTTGTTTTAAGGATTTATCAAGTGTTGCTATTGGTAACCCACAGCGTAATACTAGCTCTAAATACTAGCATCATAAAGTGTTAATCCATATTGTACGGCTAAATCCATTGTCTCAAACCATATATGTTCCAATGTTATTTGATCAATTTTGATGTAAAGATCCTTTAAATTTGATGTAAAGATCCTTTAAAGTATAAATTGCTTGGTGACGTTGATTTGCAGTAAGACGTTTTGCACGCTCTGCACATAATAATACATTTCCAATCTCAAGCCCCCAAATAGCAGGGACAATTGCTCCTTCTGTTATGGTTTTATCTAGTATATCCAAGCTTGCTACTTCATCAGGCATAAGCCATGATAAAGTAATTGAAGAATCTAAAACAAAAGAGACCATTTTTTACTTCTTACCCTCATGTAGTATGTGAGGATACGAGTCTAGGCTTGATGTATAAATTACCTCTAGAAGCGCAGTTTGAGACAATGTCTAATGCCTACAACCGCTATCGTGAATATGTGGAGGATGGAGTTTTATATGCTTTAGCATCTTTTTAAGTAGTGTATCACGCTTAAGTTTTGATGAATAATCTAAGAAAGTTTTGCCGTTTAAATAATCTATTTCATGCTGAATTACAGTTGCTAAAAAGCCTTCTGCTGCTAGTTCTTGCTTATTACCGTTATAATCAAGATATTTTAGCTTGATTGCTTTTGATCGTGTAATAGATGCTTCAATGCCTGGAAACGATAAAGAATCCTAAATAAAAGTTTGTGTTTCTTCTGAAAAATAAGTTATGTCCGGATTAATAAAAACTATAGGCGATGATTTATTATTTTCATGTAGGTCAACTACCGCTATACGCTTTAATATTCCTACCATATTAGCACCCAAGCCCACTGCCCTTTCTATATGTAAATTCTGAAGCATTGTATCGACAATAGTACGAATATTGTCATCAACAATGTCTATATATTCTGCTTGTTTTTTAAAAATATCGTTTGGTGCATAAACTATTTGATAGTAAGGTTTATCTTGATTCATTAATATACTCCGATAAATGAAGAGTGATTTTTGCATTGCTAAATAAAGATAGATATCGTTATTGCGAGCGAGCATTGTTGCGTAGACCGGTTTTCCCGTCATTACAAGGAAATTACAAAGTAATTGATGAAGCAATCCAGTAAAAAATTCTAATTTACAGAATTTTTTAATTATTTTCTAGATTGCCACGCAGCCTACGGCTGCTCACAATGATGACTCAGTGTCCATGCAACAACGCCTCCTTGCAATGGTGTAGCTTTTTCAAACCATCAATATTTATTTAGCAATGCCATTATTTCATTACGATAGCTGATAATATATTCTGATTATAAGGTTCTTGCAAATGATATGAGCGTCTTTTACTTGGATATTTTAACGGATTTGTGTAAGTATCTTCAGCAATATTTTTTATATCTTTGACGCCTGCTTCTTTAAGTTTTAACTCTACAAAAGCCGGTAAATCAAACATATAATGATTTTCTTTTATAGAGTTTATAAAAAACTGTTTATTGTTAATATCCTTACTTAAGAAAGCTTTATAATATTCATCATCAACTTCATATGAACTTTGAGCTATGGCAGGACCTATCACTGCTATTAAATTCTTTGCTCCTTTTTCTGTTATTTTAGTAACTATATTACTAATAATATTATTTATACTTCCTTTCCAACCTGCATGTGCCGCTCCGATTATTTTACCGTCGCCGCTTGCAAGTAATACCGGTACACAATCTGCTGATTGTACCGCTAATACTAAATTTTTCTTAGTTGTAATGCTGCCATCTGCTTCAGGTACGGCAATTATGGACTCGTCAGCATTAACAATTTGATTGCCATGTACTTGGTTTAAAATTAAAATATCTTGTGCTTTAAAATAAGTAGTAATAGATTTTTTGTTTTCAACTATTTCTGTTTCATTTATAGAGTTATTTTTTTTTATATATCTATGACTAGAATTATTGAATGTTTTATCAAAAATTTTATAATAAACTGATCCGTTTATTAATCCTTCCATGAAAATATCCCATATTAATTATAATAGTTTTATTAATACTTTATCCGGTCGTTTACAAAAAAATAAACAGCTAGAAAAAATAATAGCACAATTTCATCAAGACTATAACCTAATCCCTATTATTGGCGTAGAAATAGAGTTTTATTTAAGCCACAATATTGATATAGCTAAATTTGAAATACTTTCAAGAAAATACTTAGCTAGATTTAAAATTGCTAAAATAAAAAAAGAAAAAGGCAATAACCAATTTGAAATAGATCTCCCCCCTTCTGTAAACTTAATACAATATATAAAAAATATATTAGAGGTTAAAACTATTTTAAAAAAAATGGCACAGCAGTTAAACGGTTATATAGATTTTTCGCCTAAGCCGTTTTTGGATGATTATGGTAATAGTATGCATTTTCATATTAATTTTCATTCCGAGTTCAATGATTATTATATAATTTTAGCAGCACAAGGGCTATGTCACTATATGTTAGACACCCTACTCGCTTTTATGCCTACTACTCTAGATTATTCACGGATAAATAAAAAATTTATGGCTCCTACGCATATATCGTACGGTGGAAATAATAGAAGCGTAGCCGTACGAACTCCAAATGCTTTTCCCAAACGTTTAGAACATCGCTTATCTTCCCCCGAAACCGATCCATATATAGCAATTTTTACTATTTTAAAGTCAATATTGTTGGCTTTGAAATCTCCAAGTTCGCTCCAAACAATAGAAAAAATTTACGGAAATGCTTTCGATCCACAATATAATTTAACTCCATTACCGACATCATCTCAGGCGAGCTTTATGTTATTTAAACCGGATTTTTTTAAATAATTTGTATTTTGTTCACAAAACCTAAAAACTAAACAATAATTGTTTTTTACAACTAAAATAAAGATTGATATAAAATATTAAATATAAAACTGCCGAAAATTGTTTCAATTCAGTATTTTATTTTTCTGATGAAGTGCTTTAAGCTGCACTTCACTCTATATTTTCATAATTTTTCATTAGATAATTAAATTCCGCACCATAGATAAATATCATATTTATAATATAAAAGAATATTAATGTAACTATTATACTACCAAGTGAACCATACATTAGATTTAATTGATTATAGTAGACTATATAAGTTGAAAGCAAATAGCCGCTTATTATCCATAATATCACAGTTAATAAAGCCCCTGGAAATACATCAATAAAATTTAGTTTTACATTAGGTAATATATAATACAAAGATGAGGCACCTAAAAATAATAAAATTAAAATTAAAAAATATCTTATAAAATTTAAAATGATCTTATATTTTTCAATGGTCTCTAATATTATCGGAATTTTTGTAAATAATATTGGAATCACCACTAAAAGAAACATAGTAAAGGTAATCAAGGCACTAATTATAAGAAACTGTATAATACTAAGTAATCTTCTTCTTATATAAGGGGGTGGAGATTTTATTTGATATACACGATTTAAAATAGTCCTTAAACATTCTACAAAAGAAGAAGCAGTCCAAATACTGCCTACTATGGCAAGATTCATTAAACTTTGAGGAGGAGCACTTAGTAATTCGCGTATTCTTTTTTCTATTGATTCCATTGCTTGTTCTGGAAGACTCTCTAGAAAAATTTGTATAAAATTTTGACCAAGTTCTGAAGCTCCTAAAAAGCTTGTTAAAGCTAATAAGAATACTAGGAAAGGGAAAATAGATAAAAGTATCATGAATGACATATATCCCGAATGTTCAACGCCATCATCTTCTATTGTTCTAAATAAGGCTACGTAAAGACAATTACAAATTTTTCTCATTATAAAAGCTAAGTTGTTATTATTAATTTTATATTTAATCTTAAATAAGTTCGCTGTAAATAATTAATTTATAATTAAAATGAAACTATACTTTATCCTTGATTTGAAATATTAATATAGAAATGAAATTTTTTCCTTGCATTAATTTTATATTTTTCTATAATGCACCAAAAATTTTTTATAAATTGTTAATTTATGCTTCAGTAAATAAGTTTTTAAAACATAAGGTATTCATATTTTACAAATAATTTTAAAGTTCTTATGATATTTTTATTTGATAAGAAATAATTTTATTCTATTAATAATTATTTACCAAATGATTACAAAAAACTTAAAAAATGTTATTTTGTAGTTGCTTATAATATTAATTTATGGTATCATTTCTACTTACACTTGGATAAGTTTAACGGTATTAAATTATTAATAACCACATGTTTTATAATAATATAGGATAATATCATTTTTGTTCAAAGAAAATTTTTAAATATAGATATAATTAGTAACCAAGGAGAGGATAATGGGTAGAAAAAACGATATTATACAAAAAATCGATAGTTTTATCGGCAAGAAAATTTATTCTTTAAGACTCGCTAAGGGGTTGTCTCGTCAACAACTGGCTGAAGTAATTGATGTTACGCATCAACAATTACAAAAATATGAAAAAGCAATTAATAGAATTTCTGTAGGAAGGTTAGTACTAATTGCAGAAGCTTTAGATAGGAATATTGATTATTTCTTTGAAGGTTTAGAAGAAGCTAATAAACCGCAGCCCGTACATACTCAACATCAACGTATGTGTATTGAAGTTTCAAGAAATTTTATGAAAATTAATAGCACAGAAGAACAACAAGCCGTTAATAATTTAGTAAAATGTTTAGCTGGAAAGAAAAACTAAAAACTAATGCATAACGGCAAGCTGCCATCCTGATTACGTTGTGATATAATTTATGTCATCCTCGCAGAAGCGGGAATAACATTGCTTGCCTTGATAATATACAGAATACAAATCTTGATCAGCGTTGTGGAGGGGAAGACTCTCTTTTAATAGGTGTTGATTTATTTAAATTTTCCGACTGAATGATATCTCTTGCATTCATTAATGCTCCCATAATTTTTATATTCCCTTTGATATTAACTCTATCTCTTCCTACTACCATTTTAGCTTTTTCAATATCTGGATTATCTTTACTTATAGGTTTTAATTGAGACTTTCCTGATACTACCCTTACATCTTCCGTTTTAACACTAGGGTTTTCAATTGCTTCTGCTCGTTTTTGTTCTTGTAATAACTTATCTATAGTTTGTAAACGTACCTCTTTAGATAAAGTTTTATCATCAATTAAATTAGTTTTAATGAAACTTTGCTGTTCTGCAGTAGAAGATTTAGTACCAAATGCCTTTACCAGCTCATCTACTTTTTTTATTGATTCCTCTTTTTTTTCTTCAAGAGTTTTAAGGTTACCATTTGGAGAAAGCATAGCACGAAAATTATTGACTTTCTCAACTGCAAGCTTAGAGATATTATTTAATATACTAGAAGTTTCTTGTACAATTCTTGCTTCTGCCGACACTACCGGTTCTTTAGATTTTTCTAATGCTTCTATAACAGGATTAACAGCGTTAATTACTTCTCGAGCTTTGTTATATATATCATCGTGAGGCTTGTGTTCTTCTATATTCTGTCCTTTTAACCCTTCAGTTAAATTTTGAGTGTCTCTATCTAAAGCTGTCTCACTCGCTGCATCTTTAGCTTTTTTAAGTGCCTCTTTCTCAGAGTCATTAATATTACTATTATCGATCCCGCTAGAAACTGCCTTAGTTATTTCAGGACCTCCTTTGCCTTCATAAATACCGTCTACTAACCCTTTAGTCATTAGCTCTCTATCAGGTAAAGTGGTCTGACTTTCTGCAATACCTTTTTCCGCTGATGCCATAATAAGTGCTTTATTAGGTAAGGATAAAGAGGTATCACTATGAGTAGCTATAGTCTCGCCTACCCCTTTAACAATCGTTGCTTTGTCTTGAGCTTCAAGCGAGCTTCCTGCAACTGTGTTAGTAATTTCTTGAATTATTTCGCCTTTGACTACTGCTGTAGCCGGACCATCTAAAACATTAGATATAATGGCTTGTATGTTTGTTGTTTTTAATTCAGTATTACTTAGAGGATCAAACAAAATATCATTTACTTTTTTTATTGTATCTTTTTTAGTTTGTTCTGCCATAATCTTATCTAAATGCTGCTGCATCAATTGTTGTTGTGCCGGACTGAGAACTTGGGCTTCTACACCTTTCTTTAATACAGAACCTAATAATTTTTGTTTTTCCGCATTGCTTAATTCAGAGACATTAACCTTATCACCTACTGCTATAAGCATTACAGTAGAAAGGTTACTTTTTATTACAACATCCTTAATACCGTCAATTGCTGCAGCTCTACTTGCATCATCTTTAAGACTTAAACCGACATCTACTGCCTTGTCTAACACCTGCTGTTTTTGCTTCGGCTCAAGATTCTCTGAATTTAAAACGATAGCTACTGTAGCTTCAAGCATTTTTGATTTTTCTAGGTCTGGGGTATTCTGATCATTTTTTATGGTTTCTAATACTGCATTGACTCCAGCTACTTTTGCATCCGGTTTGAGGTTTTTATTATTGACCGTATTTTCAGCGAAAGCAATGATATTAGCCTGCTTTTCAGCAATATCACTTTTCTCATTATTAAGAATTACCGTGGCTGCTTCTTTAATTAAATCAATTTGTTGGTTGCTATCAATTTCTTTTGTTAAACCTGCATTTACATAATTTAATAAATATTGCATGCTGCCTGATAAAGCCGTAGCTGCATTAAGAAGATTTGGATTCACGTGTTGCGACTGTGGCATTTGTGAAGTCTCAGGTTGCAGTGGTTGGTTAGTAGGAGTAATTGGTGGTACTTGTTGTTTATACTGAGGTGGTTCAACCGATGAACTTGTTGTTTGCTGTGGAGTTATTAGCGGTTGTTCCTTACTTTGTCCTTGTCCTATTATAATATCTTCAGCTTGCGATAAATCAACGCTCTGCCCTTGGTTCAGTTCCACCTCCTTCATCATTTCTTTATATTTACCGCGTGTTACCGCAAGTGTATAAATTTCTCCACCATGCTCTATATAAGCTATTGCGTCATCTCCGGTTCCGGCAAATTTTAAAGGTTTTGGTGAGCTTATTTCTTTAAGTTGAGGCTTACCGTTTGGTCCTTCTTCGTAGTGGGCAGTGAAATATACGGCTTTATCTTTGGAGGGCTTTGTGCCATCAGCTTTTAATGCTACCATCGATAAATGCATTGACCCATCGGCTTGATCAAGTTTTATAGGAAAATCTATTTCCCTATATGAGCTGATCTGAACCTGAGTACCGTCTTGTTTAGCTAAAGTAAAAGGCTTAGTTTTAACAGTTGTTTCATTTAAGGTACAGAGTTCATCACCTGCATCATTTTTAACTACTGTTGCTCTAAGATCGCTTGCACTTACGTGATTTTCCCACTGTACCGGTTTAAATCCACCAGGGTATCCACTAGCGGCGCTAAATGTATTATGCACATTTTTATAGCCGGCTATTTCTATTGATTCTAATTTCTTTTTAAGCTCAGGCTTTTCTAAAGCCTTATCAATAAATTCTCTATTAGCCGGATTACCGAAAAAAGTACTTAATGTTTTATCTTTTTCTTTTTCTTCTTCTATTTCTTTTCTTTTTTGTTCAGCTAAATCACGGTCTGTAAGGGCTGCCAGGTCTTTTAATATTTGTTCTATTAAATTATCTTTTTGCGGTTGTATAATTGTTTCTCTTACAGCCTTGGTTATTGGGTCTGATGTCTGACTGTCAGGAGAGATATTGCCCGATAAAGCACTCATTGAAGGGGTAGATTGAGCAGAAGATTCAGAAGTAACGATAAAACCATCGTCAGCTTCTAGTTCTGGGGTTGTAGTTTGAGATAAAAATTCTTTTTGCTCTTGTTCTAATGTTTGCTTTTGTTCTTCTGTATATTCCTTATTTGCTAAAGGATCAAATTCACTTGTATCTAGGTTACCGTCTTTACTCATAAAACCTCTCATTTAACCAAAAATTAATTAGCATAAACTGTAAGTGATGCGTAGTCAAGTCGATGTTGTTATATTGATCTTTACCCTCTTATGTCATTCCCGCGTAGGCGGGTATCCAGTCACTAAAAAGTCTAAGCACACTAGATTTTTAAATTAAAAGCTCGATTTATTTCGTTTTTTTCTGGATTCCCGCCTCTGCGGGAATGACATAACATATCCTTTTTTCACAGTTTGAGTTATACTGTCAAAGATAGTATATAGAGATTTTAGTAATATCAAGACAAAACTAATATTATTGAGAAAATTTAATAGAATTTTTATATTCTTTATTGAGTGCTTTAGTTGCCCAAAGCCAGGTTAAGCAAGTAATTATAAATATAATCATTAAACAGATGGAAATAGATTGATAACTAGCGGAAGGTAATATTATAAATACCAATGATTGTAAAAATGCACTACCAGATTTACCGAGTTTTGTACCTATCACGTCGGCAGCAGCTTTGCCTTTTATTTTTATTTCCGGATCTAAAGGAACATAGGCCATTTCTTTTGTTGAATCAAATAAGGTATATTTGCTTGATTTACTAAGCACATTTTGAATAGCACCTATTGTTATAGCAATTAAAGCAGGATCGGTTAGAATAAAATTTACTATTATTAAGCCGGCAAATCTTTCAAAATTATTAACGGCAAAAAATAATATACCGGTAATAAAAACTATTAAAGGGGTGATAACAGCCGCCGTAAACCAGCCAAGTCTTCTAACTATATTTGAACCAAGTACGACAAATAAAATAGTAAATACTCCGGTATAGCTCAAATAACTTCCTATAAAAGCTGCATATTCGGTTGGAGTTTTATAAATTTTAGTAGCTGCTGCTTTCCAAGGACCTTCTACTAAATTAATGGCAATGCCATAGCAGATAAGCAAAGTTGCAATTAATCTAATATGTCTTGACGATAGAAGCATCTGAAAACTTTCGGCAATAGTCATAGATTTTTTCTTTGCTTTAAATCTGAGTAACGCCATATGCTCTTTGTCTAGTACTTTATGATTAAGCAACCAAAAAGTTTTAATAGCTATTATTCCTAAAATTAATACTATAGTTAGTATAATTTGTATAGAAAGTGTATGAAAAGACGATTGCAATGCAAATTTATTAGTTACGTAATCATTAATATTACTTAGATTTTCTAAAAACTGCCCTGCTAAATAAATACCTGTTTGACTAAGTAAACCGAATAACGGATAAAATCTTTTAGATTCTTCTACTGTAGTAATATTATTAACAAACTGCCAAAAAAGTAATGCGAAAACTACGTTTGGCCATAATTCGGCTATTATATAAAATAACGAAAAACTCCATTTTGATAAAAGCAATATAAACCATTTTAAATTAGGTAAACTTGCCGTTAAATTTTGAACGGTTGCAGGACTGAAATGCAGCATTTCATGATTTGGAAAAATAACGTAAGCAAAAAGAGCAAAGAATGTTAAAAATATTGATATAATAAGATAAAATATATTTTCTGCTTTCATCTTATTAACAAGCTTTACATATATAGCAGTTATTAAAAAAGCTGACGGCATCACTCCCCAAAACTTCAAAAACGAGATAATCTCGGCACCGATCATAGTAGTAACAATACTATCTTTTAAAGCTCTGATTAGATTTTGGATAAATAAAATACAGAACATTAATAAAGTGATGAATAAAAATTTAGAAACTTCATGGCGTTTTATAGGCCAGATATAATCGGTAAGTTTAGAAAAATAGCTATTGATTTTAGAGGAAGAATTTTCTATATTACTGGGGTTAATCGTCATTATTTGGTCTAACCTATCTTGCTATTGGCTAGAGTTATATATTAAAGATTGTCTAAATTTAAGTCAAGTTAAAATCACATTAAAATGAGTAATTATTGGTTAAATATTTATAAACCAAGAGGTATAAGTTCTGCTCAACTTGTTAGCATAGTAAAAAAAATACTCGGTAAAACCAAGATAGGACATGCCGGTACTTTAGACGTAGAAGCGGAAGGAATATTACCGTTTGCCGTAGGTGAAGCTACAAAACTGATACGTCTGCTCATTGATGCTAGAAAAACCTATATTTTTACCGTAAAATTCGGAATGCAAACCAATAGCGGCGATTGTGCTGGTAAAGTAATAGCAACGAAAGATTGTGTCCCTTCTCAAGAAGAAGCTTATGCCGTATGTTCTAAATTTATCGGTAGCGTAACACAAATACCGCCGGCTTTTTCAGCTCTTAAAGTTAACGGTGTAAGAGCTTATAAATTGGCTAGAGAGGAAAAAAAAGTAGAATTAAAGCCACGAAATATAACTATTTATGATCTAAAATGTTTAAATTTTGATGAGAAAAATGCTACCGCTACATACTATACGGAATGCTCAAAAGGTACTTATATAAGGACTTTAGCAGAAGATTTGGCATTGTCCTTGCAAAGTTTAGGATTTGTGATAGAATTACGCCGTACTCAGGTTGGAATATTTAAAGAAGAAAATGCTATCCGAATTAAATCGCCTGACGAAATTACCAAAAATGCCCTAGAGGCAAAAAGTATAAAGATAGAAGCAATACTGGACGACATCCTGGTTCTTGATGCAACTGACAGCCAAGCACAGCAAATTAAATATGGACAGAAATGTTTATTTAATTATGAAAAAGACTTTAGACATCTTGCCAAATTTGCTTATAGAGAGGAATTTAAAGGAAACACGGAACGCAGCACCACAGCGTACACTTTAGTACGTGAGGATGCGAGTACCGGATTGACGTACAAATTACCTCTAGAAGTAGAGTTTGGTAAGATGTCTATTGATCTTTTGTGGGTTCGCTATAAAGGCACTTTGCTTGCAATAGGTAGCTTAAACAAAAGTTGCTTTAATTCTTTACGAGTATTTAATTTAACACAAGACTTCTTTTAAAACTGGAAGTCTATATATTTAAGGAGAAATGATCGATGTCGATTACTACAGAACGTAAACAACAATTAATTAAAGAATATGCTATAACGGAAAATGATACCGGTTCAAGTGCAGTGCAATGTGCTATCTTAACTGAAAGAATCAATAATTTAACCGAGCATTTTAAATCTAACCATAAAGATCATACTTCAAGACGCGGATTATTAATTTTAGTCGGGCGCCGCCGCAGATTACTTAACTATATTAAAAAGAATAATGTTAGCAAGTATTTAGATTTAATAAGTAAGCTAGGAATTAGAAAGATTAAGTAGTTGGATAATCGTCATTGCGAGCAGCCGTAGGATGCGTGGCAATCTCGTCAAATATCCTGAGATTGCTTCGTCGAATTACTTCGTAAGTTTCCTCGCAATGACGTGGTAGAATACAATAAAATATAAATTATGAGATGAGATAAATAGATGTTTAACGAAATAACTAAGAGTGTTACATGGAACGGGCAAGTTCTTGAGCTTAGTACAGGTAAAATAGCAAGGCAAGCTGACGGGGCAGTTACGGTAAAAATGGGTAATTCCGTTTTATTATGTACGGCAGTAGTAGCTAACAAAGCAAAAGAGGGCATAGGTTTTCTTCCTTTAACAATTAATTATAGAGAAATGGCATATGCTGCCGGTAAGATACCAGGGGGATTTTTTAAACATGAGGGAAAACCATCAGATAGAGAAGTTTTAGTATCTCGTTTAATAGATAGACCGATTAGACCATTATTTCATCCGGCTTTTGTGAATGAAACGCATGTCACTTGCAGTGTTCTTTCATATGATCCTGAAACTCCGGTAGATATACTTGCAATTATCGGTGCATCGGCTGCACTTAGCCTATCCCCTGCTCCTTATCTAGAAATAGTTGCGGCAAGTAAAGTAGGTTTAATCAATGGTGAATTTGTTTTAAATCCGACACTTGCATTATTAAAAACAAGTCAGCTTGATTTAGTAGTTGCAGGAACATCAGATTCAGTAATGATGGTTGAATCAGAAGCTCATTTACTTTCTGAAGAACAAATGTTAGAAGCTGTAAAATTTGGATTTGAAAGCTTTCAGCCGGTAATAAAGATAATTAAAGAACTAGCAGAAGAAGCTAAAAAACCAAAACTTGAAATGCAAGCTTTATATCCTGCTTCATTAAAGAAAGAAATTGAGAAGTTATTTGTAAAAGAAATTGAACAAGCTTTTGCAATGAAATCTAAACAAGAACGTAGCACTAATTTAGATTTAATAACTGAAAAAGTTTTTACACATTTTGTAAGCGACATAGAAAATAAAAAATATAGTCATTATCAAATCGAATCAGCTTTAAAAGCTATTGAATCAGGTATATTACGTAACGAGATTTTAGAAAAAAATAGACGTATCGATGGAAGAAGTACCACGGATATAAGACAAATTGCTTGTGAAATAGGTTTACTACCTTCCGCACATGGTTCAGCTTTATTTACTAGAGGTGAAACGCAAAGCTTAGTTAGTACTACATTCGGTACTAGTTTAGATGAGCAGATAGTTGACAGTTTAGAGGGTGAGTATAAAGAGCGTTTTATGCTCAATTATATCTTTCCGCCCTACTCTGTAAATGAAGCAATGCCAATGAAAGCACCTAGTCGTCGTGAAGTCGGACACGGTAAACTCGCATGGCGTGCTATTAATCCAATATTACCTAATAAAGTACAATTTCCTTATTCTATTAGAGTAGTTGCCGAAACTACGGAATCTAACGGTTCTTCTTCAATGGCAACTGTTTGCGGTAGTTCTCTTGCTTTAATGTATGCCGGCGTACCGATAAAAGCACCGGTTGCGGGTATTGCTATGGGACTTGTTAAGGAAGGTAAAAATTTTGCCGTATTATCGGATATTCTCGGCGATGAAGATTATTTCGGTGATATGGACTTTAAGGTTGCAGGAACTGGCGAAGGGATTACTGCATTACAAATGGATATCAAAATATCCGGAGTAGATTTTAAAATAATGAAAGTAGCTTTAGAGCAAGCACGACTCGGTCGTTTACATATACTGGAGCAAATGAATAAAGTTATCAGTAAACCAAATAACGAACTAAGTAAAAATGCTCCTTCTACTACTACTATAAAAATAGATAAGGATAAAATTAGAGATATTATAGGACCGGGAGGTAAAGTAATAAAGGAAATTTGTGAAACTAGCGGTGCTAAAATAGATATAAGCGATGACGGTACGGTGTCTGTTTATGCTTCAGATAGAGATAAGCTAAAAGTTGCCTTAGATAAAATTAAAGCTATTGTCGTTGAACCTGAAATCGGTGAAATATTTAACGGTACGGTAGTGAAAGTCTTAGATTCCGGTGCTTTTATTAATTATGTAGGTAATAAAGACGGCTTTGTTCATATTAGTGAAGTATCAGGAGAAAGAATAGAAACGGTTAGCAGTGTTTTAAAACAAGGCGATATAGTAAAAGTTAAGCTAATAGGCTTTGATAATAAAGGCAAAGCAAAATTAACTATTAAAAATGCCGATAAAGATAAATTTTCAAATAATACAAAGCCAAAAACTAGTGTTAATAATACTAAGGACAATTCAGAACCTGAGCAGCGACATGATTCTAGTAAAAAACGCGCTTGGAATGAAGATAATAATGCTGAAATTGCTGAAGTAATTACAGAACGTAAGTATTTTAATTGATATGAAGCTTAATCGTCATTGCGAGGAAATTACGAAGTAATTGACGAAGCAATCTCAGGAGTTTGTTATTATTTCATGAGATTGCCGTGCAGCCTACGGCTGCTCGCAATGACGGTTCGGGTATCCACAAAAATAGCTCATAATACTAATAATTTGTTGGATACCGTGGACAAGCCACGGTATGACAATGAGTAAATAAATGACCAACACAAATAATTACCGAATCATCGCAAAGAGGGTTATTTCTAGTGAAGCAAGTGCTTTAGAAAAATTATCCGAAAATATCCCTGAAGACTTTAACAGAATTATAGAATTTTTACTATCTTTCAAAGGACGGATAATCCTAACCGGCATAGGCAAAAGCGGTTATATTGCAAGAAAAATCGCTGCTAGCTTTTCTTCAACCGGTATGCCTGCTTTTTATTTACATCCGGCAGAAGCAAGTCACGGCGATTTAGGTATGGTGACGAGAAATGATATAGTAATTATGTTATCTAATTCCGGCGAAACTAAAGAACTATTTAATATAATTGAATATTGCAAGAACTCTTCCATAAAAATTGCTGCAATGACAATGAATAAAAATTCTACTTTAGCTAAAAGAAGCGATTTTTTATTAATAGTACCTGAATACCAGGAAGCTTCTGTAATTGGAGTTCCTACTATATCATCTTTAATCATGCTATCACTCGGTGATGCTTTAATGACTGTTATACATGAAAAACGAGGCTTTACTAAAGATGATTTTAAAATTTATCATCCGGGAGGTACAATCGGCGCTAATTTAACAAAAATTAAAAACCTAATGCGTAGCGGTGATGAAATACCTTTAGTATATGAAGATACTTCCTTTGCCAAAACTATAATTATTATGAATAAAAAACGTTTAGGTTGTACGCTTGTAACAGATAAAAACCAAAATTTGGTGGGAATTATAACCGATGGGGATTTACGTCGTCATATTAACGATCAAATCCACTTAAAAACAGCATCAAGCATTATGACCAAAAACCCTATTCATATCTCATCGGAAATATTTGCAAAAGAGGCTTTAAATTTAATGAAAGCCAAGAATATCACTAATATACCGATTGTTGATGATAATATTATTATAGGCATTATTCATATTCATGATTTACTACGCATAGGGGTTAGCTAAAATCTATGCCCTCTTCTTATAAACGGCGAAAAAAAATTTGGAAATCTGTATATCTTTTAATAACAGTTGGAATTTTATATATAGGGTATATATTAATTAAAAGCGGTTATATTAATGAAAAAAACGATATTAACGTTACAAAAAAAAGTTTAAAAGACAATAAAAAGTTTGATTTAAAGTATAATATTATATTGAAAGATTCAATTTTTGAAGGAGTAAGTAAAAATTTAAATGCGTATAAGATTAAAACTGAACGAGCTATAAAAGAGTCGAATAACAAATATAAATTAGATATAATAAATGCTATTTATAACGTAAATCAAGACCAAACTCTTATTATCAATGCGAAAGAAGGCTTTTTAGATGAAGAATCAAGCATATTAGATTTAAAAAACGATGTAAAACTTTTTTTTGATGAGATCATATTTAACACTAACGATGCAAGGATTGATTTAGTAAATAAGAATATAACCGGTCATTCCCCTGCTACGTTACTTTACAAAAACTCTTCAATTACTTCGGATAGTTTTAATACAAAAGATGAAAATAATATTATAATTTTTAAAGGCAATGTCTCTACAATCATCGATTTATCGGATTAGACATCTTGCCAAACCAGCTTATAGAGAGGAATTTAAAGGAGACATGGAATGTAGCACCGCAGCGTACAAAGAAGTACTTGAGGATACGAGTACCGATTTGATGTCTAAAAATTACCTCTAGAAGCGAAGTTTGGAAAGATGTCTATTATTAAACTTGTTTTACTTCTTATAATTAGTAATATAATATATGCTAATGATAAAAATATTTCAAATTTACATATCACATCTGATAGTTTAATTATTGATAGAACCAAACAAAAAGCAGCATATCTTGGAAATGTTATTGTTTACTTCGATAATGTGATACTTAGAACGAAAGAATTATATATTTTTTATAAAACAATAGATGAAAAGCAAACTATTGATCATATAGTTGTCCCTACTAAATTGACTGTAGAAAGAAAAATAAATAATGAATTATTACTTGCAGACAGTGCTAAATATTTTTGCGATAATAAACAACTGATTCTACTTGGTAATGTAATATTACAGCGTGACGATAATGTTTTAAAAACTAATAAACTAATCTACTATGTAGATATTATTAAAAAATAGAGCTATTTACCGTTGGTACGTCATGGCAAGCGATTGCAAGAAGTGTGACAATCCAGAAAATAATTAAAAAAATGCTAAAGATTAATATTTTTAACTGGATTTCTTCGTCAATTACTTACGTAATTTTCTCGCAATGACGTTGAAAATTAATCCACGCAACAAAATCTTAACAAATAAAAAAGATGGACAGCTTACACGTTAAAAATATATCAAAATCCTACAAAAAAAGGAATATATTAACTGATATATCTCTGAATATAAAACAAGGAGAGATAGTTGGTTTATTCGGTCCGAATGGAGCCGGTAAAACAACTTGCTTTAACATTATTATCGGTTTAATGAAACTGGACTCAGGGCAATTACTTTTAAATGATATCAATATTACCAACTTGCCTATTTATTTACGAGCAAGGCTTGGGCTCGGCTATCTTCTTCAAGAACCTTCGATATTTCGGGAATTGTCGGTTGAAGATAATATTAAGGCTGTAGTTGAGATATCTAACAATGATAAAGAAGTAATTGAACAAAAAACCCATAATTTGTTAGAGCAGTTTTCGATAGTGCATTTAAAAGATTTATCCGCTGCTAGCTTATCAGGCGGTGAAAGGCGTAGGCTTGAGATTGCACGTGCACTTGCAATAGAGCCTAAATTTATCATGCTTGATGAACCGCTTGCCGGTATTGACCCGCTTGCTATTTCCGATATTAAAAATCTCATTACTTATTTACGTGAATTTAATATAGGTATATTAATTACCGACCATAATGTACGTGATACTCTAGATATAGTCGACCGTGCTTATGTTATTTTTGAAGGTAAAGTATTATTAGAAGGAAGTGCTAAGGAAATAGCAAATAGCAAGAAAGTTAAGGAAGTGTATTTAGGTGAGAGCTTTAGTTTCTAGACTGTGCAAATTCGTCATTGCAAGCGACTTGCAGGTGTTGTTGCATGGATTGTTTTATGTCATTCCCGCCTACGCGGGGATAACATCGAGTAGGTTTTCCGAGCCATGCAACAAGGCTCTTTTGTAGGAATGACATAAGAGCCATGTAATAATATTCAAAACAGTTTTCTATGCAAATTAACAAAGAAATTTTTAGGGCTTATGATATAAGAGGCAATAGCCTTAAAGATTTAACGGAAGAAGTAGCTTATAAAATCGGCTTTGGTTTTGCCGAGATGACTATAACGAAAGATAACGATAAAATCTGTGTCGGTTTAGACGGTCGGCTTAGCTCCCCTACCCTTTGTAAAGCTTTAGAACTAGGATTAACTAATGCAGGGGCTGAAATCATAAATATTGGCGTAGTTCCAACACCAGTTTTATATTTTGCCGATAAACACTTTACGCCCGCCGGTAGTATTATGGTCACGGGGTCACACAATCCTCGTGACGATAACGGCTTTAAAATACTACAAAACGGTAAACCTTTTTTCGGTGATCAGATACAGGAGTTATTGACTAAGATTTTGGATAACTACCCCAATACCACACCAGCATCCCCTTATGTCATTCCTGCGAAAGCAGGAATCCATAATATACAATCTAAATACCTAAAACGTATTTTAGATGGAATAAACATTAATCCAAAATTAAAAGTGGCTTGGGATTGCGGCAATGGAGCAACCGGCGATATTGTTGAAGAACTTAAAAAGCATCTCTCAAACAAGAATATAATCATACATAGTAAAATTGACGGGAATTTTCCAAGCCATCATCCTGATCCTACAAATCCTGCTAATTTGCAGGAGTTAATAAAAGTGGTTAAAGAACAAAATTGTGACCTTGGTATAGCTTTTGACGGTGACGGTGATAGAATCGGCATTATAAGCTCAAGCGGTAAAATATTATTAGGTGATCAAATTTTATGCATTTTTGCTGAGGATATTTTAAAGGAAAATCCAAACGCAACTATAATAGTTGATGTAAAAGTCAGCCAATTTATAGTCGCTAAAATAAAATCATATGGAGGACATCCTATAATATGGCGAACAGGTCATCCTTTTATTAAAAGCAAAATGCTTGAGACAAAGGCTTTACTCGCTGGCGAAATGAGCGGGCATATATTCTTTGCCGATAAATATTTTGGTTTTGACGATGCAATTTATGCAGCTCTTAGATTTTTAGATTTACTTAGTAGATCAAGTAAAACTCTAGATGAGATAATAGAGGATGTACCGAAAAGCTATAGTACACCGGAAATTAAAATTGTTGTTCCTTCAGAGTTAAAATTACAAATTATTAAAGAGATTAAAGAAAAATCATTAGAAGAGAAAATGGAGTTTAATGATATAGACGGTGTACGGGTAAATACTGCACATGGTTGGTGGCTCTTGCGTAGCTCTAATACCGAATCTATTATAGTTGCAAGGGCTGAATCAGATAGTAAGAATGGTTTAGAGGAAATAATCACTATAATTAATAAATATCTTGAAAAATACGGGTTATTAATTAATTATTAACACATTATTGCTTTCTAAAATATTATTTTATATATTTTTCTTACATTAAATTAATATAAAGAAAAATAATATGTTAAAAATCTCAAATATCAATCACTCATTTGTTGATACTAGATTAGTTACAATAACACCAATAGGTGTAAATACATTAAATATTAACGTTGAGGCACCATTAGTAATAAAACATAAAGACCTTGAGCCTACTGATAATCCTCTTAACAGTGACGTAGCCGCATCTCATGGTTTAAATAGTCTGACCATTGACTACAGTGATGCGGGCTTATTTAGTGCTCCAACTATTAGTTATGACAACAAACTTGGTACAATAACATTTAGTGGACCAGCAGATAGTAATGCTAATACTGACACTTTAGGAAATACTAATGAAACCGTTTAAGGGTATGAGGTCATTCCTGCTAGGCGTTGTTACATGGATAGGTTTTTCTGTCATTGCGAGGCGTTACGTTAGCAACGACGCGGCAATCTCATAAGATAATATAAAAAAACTCCTGAGCTTGCCACGCCATCATAAATGCTGGCTTGCAATGACGATACAAGTTTGTATTTATTAGTTAAACAAGTGACAAAGAAAGAAATATACTCAAATGATTTGGAGAATGGGAATGTAAAACGAGGAGCGAGTACGCACAGCCTATATTTAATAGGTGATCCGAAGTTTTGCAGAAACAATTCTTCAAAGCAGAAGAGTATAATTATATTATGCGGGCCGACTGCTAGCGGGAAGTCTTATTTAGGTCATGAACTGGCTAAAGCTTATAACGGCGAAATCATTAATATCGACTCAATGCAGGTTTATAAGGAAATTCCTATTATTACCGCCTCCCCTCCGAAAAGCTACAAAACTGAAATCTTGTATCACTTATATAACTTCTTATCAATGACAGAAGATTTCTCGGTAATAAAATATCTAAAACTTGCGACAGAAAAAATAAAAGAAATAACCGACAGGGGTAAGCTACCTATATTAATAGGTGGAACGGGTTTATATATTAATTCTTTAGTGTTTGGCTATAATAATATTCCTGATATATCAGAAGATTTACAAGCACAGGTAAGAAATTTACATGTTAAAATAGGCAATATAGAATTATGGGGTAAATTAGAGAAGTTTGACCCGCTTGCTGCTTCTAAAATAAACCAAAATGATACTCAGCGTTTAATTAGAGCTTATGAAGTATTCATGCAAACTGGTAAATCTATTTTTTCTTTTCAAACTTTGCCAAAAGAACAAATCTTATCTGATTTTAATTGCAAAATTATTTTCTTAAATCCTGAGCGAAAGTTTTTATATAAAACATGTGATGAGCGTTTAGATAAGATATTTAAAGAAGGGGCAATTGACGAAATAGCTTTAATAAAAAAGCAATTTGCTCCTAAAGATTATACGAATTTGAAAGCTGTAGGGATAAAAGAAATTTTAGCTTATTTAAACGGCAATCTCACTTTAGATGAGGCTTTAAATGCAGCTCAAATACGAACCCGTCAGTATGCTAAAAGACAAGTTACTTGGTTTAAAAATCAGATACAAGATAAAATCACATTGGAATATGCTAACCAAGAAGAATTTACTCAAACTTTAAAAAACTCTTTTAAAACTATATAGCTTATCTACGTATTGCTTCTTTCTTTTTATTATTGGAAATAGGAGTAATGGAAAGTGTATTTGTCTTAGGTCCTACAATATTAATCTTACTATTTAAATTTGAGACGATACTTTGTGCTTCTTTTAATACATCAGCCGGAACTTTATTTTCTAATTCTGGTTTCTTATCAGATTTTTGATAATAACCAACTCCTGCTTGAACAACATTTAGTATTTGTTTAATAATATTCAGTGCTTGTCCTTCTTTCCAAACTAAACTACCTATACTAGTAGCAACATTAATATATTTTTTATTTTCAATATTTTCTAAGATTGGAATCAGCTTATCCGGTTGATTGAGCATAGGTGTTAGTATACTATATAATTCTTTCTTATCGAGCTTATTTATACCGGATACATCTTTTAAAGTTTTATCTAAAATACCTGTAAATATTTCCTTATTATCGTTTAAATATTTTTTGATCTCGGGATTATCTTTAGTTAACATTACCAATTCTTTAGCTATTCCCGTATAATCACCTTTAACAAATCCATCAAAAACCTTTTTTAATTATTCAGGATTATCAAGTAATATAGGCATTACATTCGTAAGTTTTGTAGTATCTTTTGTTTCTAGTCAATAATTTTCAAGCTGCTGTTTATAGTGTGGCTATTTTTTTCATCTTGCTCTAAAATGCCTTTAATTAATCGAATAAACCCTCTTTACTTTGCTCTACTAATATATCTTTTAATTTAAATGCAGGATCTATTAAGGGCGGAGATTATATTACCGGTTAAACTCATATAATCGCCTTTATTTAAGTCTGCAATAATCTCATGAGCAACTTCCGGTTTTGACATAACTTCACCTACTATACTAAGCATTTGTTTATCGAAATTATATTCTTGCGTTATGCTTTGTATATTCGGAGTATTTTCAATAATAGCTGCGGCAATATCTGTTAAGACTGTTTTATTATCAGCAAAAAAACTTTTTAATTTATCGTCACCCGCTACCATTTCTAAAGATCTCCACAAGCCACCATTACTCCTTGATTTGCATTCAGAGTATCAAAAATCTCTGTTGTTTCAGGCATTTTATTTAATAAATCTCTACATCAACTTTATAGCTTTCAAAATATTCTTTTAAGAAAGGTTTAGCTTGTTCTTTAGTTTCTATTAAGAAACCTTCTATAATTATTTATTTTTCAGGAGATAATTTATTAAACCTTTTTAGAGCATTAGGATTGTTTATATTTTCAGCCAGCTCTTTTTTAAATTCAGGATGTTCATTCAATATTTTTATAACTTTTGCATATGTGTCATTTACTTTGAGGTTTTTGTAATATATCATCAAAAGCTTTTATATAGTCGCTTGGAAGTATTTCAGTTATGTAATTCGCAATATCGTTACCTTTTTCATTAAAAAATTTTCAGCAATTTTTATCCGTGGATAACATTCCTAATGTTTTAGAAGTTACTTTATTCATAGTCCGGTACTTCTTGCTTTATCTCAAGTGCAATTTCTTGAAGGCTTTTAAGTACAGCATCATTTTAAAAACATTCTTTTAGTATTTCGAGTCTCTTTTCATCTAAAGCACTCTTATCTTGAAATTCTCTAAAACCTGCTTTTGCTAAGATTTGTCCTATTTTTGGTAAATCATCGGAATGCTTTTTTAGAAAATCCTATATTTCGGATTTGTCAAGAGCAGATTTTTGAAACTTTGAATCAAGATATATATCAGAGGAGCTTGCAAGTTTAACAAGATTATAACTATTTACGGGATTAGTGAAGGCAAACTTCGCACCTTTTAATAATACTCCTATACTAACTGGTAATATTTTTTCTTTGGAGATGCAAGGTCATAAATAAAGCTTGTCAATGCCTTTCTGCATCAGTAGAAGATAATGTCCTTTTAACAGTTTTATTAAAATTCTTTAATGTAATATCTTTAATGGAATTTGTAACTGCCGTAAAAATAATGAAATATATTTAATTACATAAACATTAAATTATCTTAAAATTGATTTAAAGAAATAAATTAAGCACTACTTAAATATTTTAATTTATATTACATAATATGGTAATTAAATCAATTTGATCTAAGATTTATGGAGTTATCTGTGTATTTGTTTACTTTTTGTAGGTAATGATGCGTAAGTATTTGATTTATCCTGATTATCTACTACATGCACTTTACTATCTAAATTTGAAACTATATTTTTTGCTGCTTTTAAAACATTTAATTTATTAATATTTTCGAACTCATTTTTAAAGTTATCTTTTAACTGTTCATTGAAGATTTCTTTTGGTAAATAAATTCCACCGGTAATAGTGCCTACCCCAGTATATTTAGATTTAGAATATAAAGTAGAGGCAATATTACTTGCTAACTTTTCTAGATTTTTTGGCTCTAAAAAATTATTTATATTATCAGGATTTTCTTTAGAATATTCAGAAACGATAGGTTTTAGCATCTGATTTATCATGTAAAAATCTTCACCTCTATTATCACCTTTATCAAAAAGTTTTTGTGATATTTTCTCGCTTAAAATATTTGCCAATAAATTACTCTTAATATTTTGTTTATTTGCAATATTTTCATATAAAGGGTTCAATACTTGTAATGGAGAATTTACATGATTTGTAATATGTTTATATTGATTTGTTCTAGGAGTAGCTAGGTTAGTAACCATATTCATAGGTAGTGAATTTAGTTTTTCTATAATATAGTCTTTAATCGTTTGATTTTCTTCATATAATCTTTTTACTTGTTGAGCAAATTTTTTTTTACTAAGTACATTTCTTTTTCCTTCAGCTTGTATTTGTAAAAATAATTTATCAATTGCCTTATCAATTAATTTTGCTTGTTGTTCTTTAATTAGTTTAGGTACTAAAGGAGGGATAGCCTTATCAAGATTGTAAGTATCAGTAAGTAGCATTAAATTATCAGGTAATTTAGCCTCTGCTAAATTAATATTTTTAAAATTACAATCTTTTAAAGAAGTGACTTTAGTTAAATCTGCATTTTTTAATGATACGCCTGAGAAGTCGATATTAGATAAATCACCTACTAATATAGCTCCCTCTAAGCTGAATTTTCCATTTTGTATTTTATGTAAATTATTTCTAAGAGTAATTGCATCTATAGTTTTATCTTTAAAATCTTGTGATGGACTAAATACGTCTTTTAGTTTTTCAGTAGCATAGCTCAAACCTGCTTTTATAATATTCGGCAATTGCCCTTCCAAATAATTTGTTTTTTGAACTAGATTATATATAGCACTAGCAGCCTCACTATAATTACTTTTTTCAACCTCTTCTATAACTTTAACTAATTCATTAGGATGGTTTAACATTGATGGAAGTACATTATATAATTCTTTCTTATCAAGGTTATTTATACCTGGTATTTCTACTAAAGTTTTATCTAAAATACTTGCAAATATTTCTCTATTATTGTTTAAATATTTTTTAATTTCAGGATTGTCTTTAGTTAAAGCTATTAACTCTTTTGCCATTCCCGTATAATCACCTTGAATAAAATCTCGAAAAATCTTTTTTAATGATTCAGATTGATCAAGTAATATAGGCATTATGCTCGTTAGCTTTGTAACATCACTCGCTTCCAGACTATAATTTATAAGTTGTTGTTTTATAGTTTGGCTGTTTTTTGCATCTTGTTCTAAAACTCCTGTAATTAAATTATCAAATAGACCTCCTTTACTTTGCTCTACTAATATATCTTTTAATTTAAATGAAGGATCATTAAGGGCGGCGATTATATTACCGGTTAAACTCATATAATCGCCTTTATTTAAGTCTGCAATAATCTCATGAGCAACTTCCGGTTTTGACATAACTTCGCCTACAATACTAAGCATTTGTTTATCAAAATTATATTCTTTTGTTATGTTTTGTACGCTAGGAGTATTTTCAATAATACCTAAAGCAATATTTGGTAAGATTGTTTTATTATTAGCAAAAAAACTTTTTAATTTATCATCACCAGCGACCATTTCTAAGGATTTCTCAAGAGATATCATTACACCTTGATTTGGAGCATTAAGAGTATCACAAATCTCTTTTATCTCAGGCATTTTATTTAATAAAGTAGGAATAATATCTAAAATTTTAAGATCAATTTTGTAGGTTTCAAAATGTTCTTTTAAGAAAGGTTTAGCTTGTTCTTTTGCTTCTTCTAAGAAATTTTCAATAATTATTTGTTTTTCAGGAGATAACTTATTAAATCTTTTTAGAGTATTAGGATTGTTTATATTTTTAGCCAGTTCTTGCTTAAAATCAGGATGTTCATTAAATATTTTTAATAAATTTTTCTTTTCGGGTTTTTGTAATATATAATCAAAAGTTTTTATATAATCGCTTGGAAGTATTTCAGTTGCTCCTGTACGTATGTATTTCGTAATATCTTCACTCTTTTCGTTAAAGAATTTTTGGAAGTTTTTATCGGTAACCAGCATATCTAAAGTTCTAGAAGTCACTTTATTCCAGTCCGGTAGCTCTTGCTTTACTTCAACTGCAATTTCTTGAAGTTTTTTAAGTACTTGTTCATTTTTAAAACATTCTTTTAGTATTTCGAGTCCCTTTTCATCTAAAGCACTCTTATCTTGAAATTCTCTAAAGCCTGCATTTGCTAAGATTTGACCTATTTTAGGCAAATCATCCGAATGTTTTTTTAAAAATTCCCATATTGGAGATTTTTTAAGAAGTGATTTTTGAAATTCCGGATCAAGATATATCTTAGAAGAGTTAGCAAGCTTAACAAGATTATAAGTATTTACAGGATTAGTTAAAATAAATTTTGCTCCGAGTAATATCGTTCTTAAGCTTATACTCTTTGAAGATGATAAGTCCTGAATTGCACTCTTTAGTACTTTATTAGCTTTAGAAGAAGATAAAACTTTTTCTACAACTTTTTGATAGTTTTTATTATTTATAACAGCCATAAAATCACTTGCAATGTTTAAATATTCTAAATCTATTTTAAAAAATTTTTAAAAATAAAGATCAGGTATTTTTAATTTTTTGTTATTGTTGTTCTTAATATGTATACTTCGACACAACATGTTTAGCATAAGTGCTATCTGAGTATATTATTTAGCCTCCGCTGTGGCGTCCATCTCAGTGAATACTTCTTCCCATGAACCGGTAGTCGCTGCTTTTGAATATTCAGTTGTTCTATTTTCAAAAAAGTTCGTATGTTCGACTCCGTTTAGCATTTCATCAAGCCAAGGAAGGGGGTTATGATTTACCAAATATACATCTTTGAGTCCTAGCTGCATTAAACGACGGTCGGCAATATAACGAATATATTGTCTTACTTCATATGCCGTTAATCCCTCAATACCGCCAACTTCAAAAGCAAGTTCAATAAAGGCATCTTCAAAATGCACAATAGTCGTACAAGCTTCATAAATACGTTTACGTAAAGTTTCTGTCCAAACTTCAGGGTTTTCTCTTACAAAAGTCTTAAACAGAGTAATAATTGAGTTAGTATGAAGTGTTTCATCACGCACTGACCAAGCAATAATCTGTCCCATACCTTTCATTTTATTAAAACGAGGGAAATTAAGCATGATCGCAAAAGAAGCAAATAGCTGTAATCCTTCAGTAAAAGCTCCAAATACTGCGAGTGTAGTTGCTATATCTTCTTTGGCATCCACTCCGAATTGCTGCATATAATCATACTTGTCTTTCATTTCCTTATATTTAAGAAATGCTGAATATTCTACTTCCGGCATACCTACCGTATCAAGTAAATGTGAATATGCCGCGATATGTACCGTTTCCATATTAGAAAATGCTGATAACATCATTAATATTTCAGTCGGTTTAAATACTCGTGAATAATGCTTCATATAGCAATTATTCACTTCAATATCTGCCTGTGTAAAAAAACGAAATATTTGCGTTAATAGATGTTTTTCCCCTGGCGTTAAGTTATATTTCCAATCTTTAACATCGTCGGCAAGCGGTACTTCTTCCGGTAGCCAATGAATTTTTTGTTGAGTATGCCAAGCTTCATATGCCCATGGATATGAAAACGGTTTATAAATTGGACTTGCATCAAGTAGTGACATAATTTTTCTTCTTTTAATTTTTCTATTTCTTCTTTTGATATCGGCTCATTATCCGCTAACATTTCTTTTGCTATTTCTGTATTGCTTCTAGTTTCTCCAATTTCAATACCCTCAGCTTTCCCCTCATTATATTTACTTTTTTGATTTAACTCTTCCGTTTGAGTAGCAAGCATCGCTTTAATATAATTATCATATTCTGCTTCGCTCCAGTTAAATTATTCAATAGTTTTATAAACTGATAATGCTATTTTCATCTTTTGTATGTTGCGGGGGTTCTTTTGCTCTATCGAATTTAGCCATCATATATAACCAATCATTTTCTAAGCTTTCTCACTCATCTGCTTCTTTGGTAAATTTGTCTAATTCAACAAATACGCAAGCATTTAAGTTGATGCTTACCGTTGCCGACATTAATAGTTTGATGATAGCTAATACATTCTTGTTCCTCGGGCAATGCCTGAAATCCAGAAATAATTACTACCATTACTACAGGAGCTAGATCAACATATTCTTTTCCTCTTTTTAATTGCGAAGAAAATGCTATACAACTAATGGTACTCTTGATAAAGAAGCATCGGCATAGCCGTTTTGCATCTCAACAATATAAATATTGCCGGAGTTATCTCGAACTTTTACGTCTACTATACTCCTTTTATTCTATCCTAAATCCGGCGCTTGTTCGTTTGAAATATATTCAAGGTTGATAATCCTTAACTCTTCAGGTAACCTCATAATATATTGAGAAAGCCTAGTCACCTTGTTTTATCCGTAAACAATTTTTTAAATGCTACATCATTTGTTGGGTCTAAATATCTTTGCATAGTTATACTTACTGACAAGCTAAGCATTCTTCGTAGTTACCGGCTTCTGCTAACTTATCGTTTTGTTCCTCTAAATCTTTAAAATTGGCCTTTAATACGTCATGCGAGACCTTATCGGCTCGCTGTATTGATGTCGATCGACAGTAATATAAACTTTTTACTCCTTTTGTCCAGGCTTTAAAATGAATATTATTTAAATATTTCTTACTAACATTCCCCGGTAAAAAGATGTTTAAAGATTGTGCTTGCGTAATGTAAGGAGTACGATCGCTTGCCAGTTCAATTAGCCAATTCTGATCAATTTCGTAAGCGGTTTTGAAAACCTGTTTTTCTTCTTCGGATAAAAATGTTAAATGTTGTACTGATCCTTCATGTGTTGCAATCGAAGACCAAACTTGATCATTATTAAATCCTTTCTCCTCTAATAACCTTTCTAAATGTTTATTACGCACGTTAAAAGAACCGGTTAAAGTCTTTTGTACAAAGCTATTAGCGGCAAACGGCTCTATTCCGGGTGAGGCATTACCTGCTATTACCGAAATTGAGGCGGTAGGTGCTATTGCGGTTTTATTGCTAAATCGTTCATTACTTCCTGCATCTAGAGCATCAGGACATACTCCTTTTTCTTTACCGATTTCTATTGAGGCTTTATCAGTTTCAGCAGATATATATTCAAATATTTTTTTATTCCAAACTTTTGCCATAACCGATTCTATCGGTACTTTTTTCATTTGCAAAAATGAGTGGAAGCCCATTACGCCAAGTCCAACGCTTCGCTCACGTAAAGCTGAATATTTAGCTCTTGCCATAGTATCCGGTGCTTTATTAATAAAGTCTTCTAAAACATTATCAAGGAACAACATAATAGAATGGATAAATTCTTTATCGTCTTTCCACTCTTCGTAATACTCTAAATTTAAAGAGGAAAGGCAGCAAACAGCAGTTCTTGACTTGCCTAGATGGTCAATTCCCGTCGGCAATGTAATTTCGCTACAAAGATTAGACATTTTAACTTGAAGCCCTAATTTTTTATGATGCTTAGGGATAGATTTATTAACACTATCGATAAATAACAAATAAGGCTCACCTGTTTCTATTCTAGTAGTTAATAACTTAACCCATAAATCTCTTGCTCTAACTTTATTTACGACTTTTTTGGTAGCAGGACTAACAAGGTCAAAATCCGTATTGTTTTTAACTGCTTTCATAAATTCATCGGTTATAGCTATACCGTGATGAATATTAAGAGCTTTACGGTTAACATCCCCGCCTGTCGGACGTCTTATATCGATAAATTCTTCAATTTCAGGGTGATTAATAGGCAAATATACAGCCGATGAACCTCGCCTAATAGAACCTTGCGAAATAGCAAGAGTCATAGAATCCATTACTTTAATAAACGGTATAATACCAGATGAATGACCTTTATCACGAATCCCTTCATTAATAGCACGAACATTACCCCAATAACTGCCAATCCCGCCACCGCGTGCAGCAAGCCAAACATTTTCTGTCCATAAATTTACTATATCGTCTAAGCTATCATCGGTCTCATTCAAGAAGCATGAAATAGGAAGTCCCCTATCCGTTCCGCCGTTACTTAAGATTGGTGTTGCTGGCATAAACCACATTTTACTCATATATTCATATAACTTCTGAGCATGCTGTTTATTTTCGGCATAATAACTAGAAACTCTTGCAAATAAATCTTGAAAATCTTCACCTTTCATAAGATATCGATCTCGCAGAATAGCTTTACCGAAAGGAGTAAGTAAATTGTTATGGTTGTTGTTTATAGTGATTTGAAATTTATTTTTTTTAAACGTGTTCATTATAGGTACTAATGGGGTTGTAGGATTTATAATGCTTATTTTGAAAAAATGACACCATATTCAGTGTATAGAATCTTCACTTAAGTAGACACGAGAATAATAATTTATTCAATATAAATATTTATTTTTTTTTAGATTTTTGACTTGACACAAATCACTCTTGATTACTATATAGAATTGTTTGTACAAATATTATACTTTCTTAAGGCACACTTAAGGCACAAACAGTCTTATCCTGCGGAAGTAAGGCAACGTTGCGTGGTTCCCGGTTGCATTTTCGCGTAGACATAAGTTTAAGGATCGATTCCATCTCTGTCATCTCACGATCAAGTCACAGCGTAACAGAAAGAAAACCGATCCATGCAACAAAACCTTATCTATACGGGAATAACGTTAAATACATTCTCTATCATTCGTATTAAGAGTATCGGTGTAACCTCATCCTTATACAATAAACGATGCAACAAACGTGGCGTGTCGGCTACTATCCAATCAACTGCTACAACATAATATCCTGGCTCTCTATCTGGAAAAGTTACTTAAATCATTTTAGAAGGAACTAATGTATTATCCCAGTAAGGAAATTGATCAGAAAGTTCACTATAAATTTCTTCTAAATCATCATGTTTCAGTCTATTTGCAAAGGTAAACTCTGCTTTTGTCATTTGCACTATATAACCGCAAGTTTTATGTGATACAATATAATCCCATGCTATTGTAAGTTTTTTCTCACCTTCTAATGGTATAGTTTATCCAGTTAAACATTGGATCTTTTAATTCCGCTCTTATTTCTTCATTAGTAGCATTTACCCAATCTGTATCATCTGTACGCCCACCATTAAGAATATGCCCATCTAGCGGTAGCGGTTCCCCTGCGACATCATTTCCAAAACGCTCATCACTCCCTTTCCCTGTTTCAAATTCGTTAAGTTTCCACTCTTCATCTATTAGCTTCTTATCTACACAAACTTTTCCCATTGTGTAAAGCGGGAATATTATTCGACCATGTTTTGGAGTTGGTGGATTGTGTTGTTCTTCATTTTTCATAAATTCGACCTTTATTTAAGTTAAAAATATTAAGTAACTACAAAATACTCAATGTAGTTATAGTAATATAAAACTTAAATTGTTTTTGATATTATAATAAAAATACAGCTTCATAATACTGGACAGCAATGTCTAGCACCCTAGGAGTCAATCCATGCAAGCAACAAAGTTAGAACCTAGAATGAAGAATTTTGATTTTAAAGATTTTTTATTATATAGCCATGGCTGGGTTACGGTAATAGTGTCTTGAAACGTGCCGGTGCAGCAATAGGTTGTAACGGCAGACGTGCATATACGGTATAGTTTTTTGTGACCGGTTCAAGACCTAGTGTATAGCTGGTAAATGTTACAGTACTACTAGTACCGTTACCGATGATTTGAGTAAAACCGGCATCTTTATACAAATTATAATTCAGCTTACGTACCCCATTAATCATATTTCTTGGGTTATAAATATTAGCAGCTCCCGTACTGAAAGTTACGGTATAGCTAACAAGTAGTGATAATAAAGCACTACAAGTAACTGAAGCAGTAACAGAAGTTGTGCTAATGGCACCGACATTAAAACTACCGAAATTTACGGTTGGAACTGACGGATTACATGTTGCAAGTAACGCCATAGCATTTCCTGACATAATCATGTTGATTAATAATATTATTATTGATTTCTTGACATTGCTTAAAAAGAATTTGTCATACCGTGGTGGTCAAGCCACGGTATGACAACGGAGCGTTTTTAGTCCACACAGGAGTAATAATAAGTCTTCATTTGCATATTGCTTCGCCTAAATCAATTACAGGGTCATTTAAATCTCTATTAACCGGTACGCTAAAATGACAGTATTTATTATTCTCCGCATTCTCGTCACAAATAGAACCGTTTAATACTTCAAGATCTTTAATATATATCTTACCATCATAGCCTACAAATATTTCTTCATCTAAACCTTCAATACTCACGTACTATCAAATACTGTCATTTCAATGCTTTTAATTATTTTAATATTAAAGTCTAATAATACCGCTGATTTTGTTCTTGGAGCAACTTTCAAAGCAATTTCTTCAAACTCTGTATTAAGAGGTAGATTTTCATCGTCTAGTCTTATTTCGGAAGGAACATACGGTGTTAAGTTAGGTACAAGCATTTTACCTTTATCATCGGTATCACCCGCTATTATTATAAACCCCGACATTCTTTAAACTATTGACTTTAATCAAAGCAAGACCTCCATCGGTCTTGTCTCATAATAGCTTTTATCAATAGAGAAAATTCCTCCTTTGATATTAAACTGTTTCATTATTTCGGTATCATTTTTCTGCAGATAAACTCCAATATCATTATTTTTACCGTTACGGTTAACTTGTACATTGTAATTTGTAGCTTTAACTTTGATCAGGTTAGCATTATATCCCCATCCTATATTTGAAGTAATCGGCCAGGAAACACCAAGTTGCTTTGTATGATATTTATTTTGATATAAATCGGTCAATGAAATGCTTTTATTGGAATCTAAATTTAAGTTAAATGGTATATAGGCAAAATTATTTTTACGTTTACTGTTTAAATCGGTACCTATAGTAAAACTTAAGAAACCTTTTTTAGTAATATTTCTTTGATAAGTTGATGATAATATATTTGAGCGTTTACCTTTTTGCATTGTGTTATTTACGACAAAAGACAAAAAATTAACACTTATATTACCAAAATCGGTATTACCGCAACTAGCTGAAATCTGATAATTTAAACTTGAGAAAATTTTATCGGGATTGTTATATACGTCCTGATAATTACTATTATTCCAATCTAAATTACTATTAATATCAAAATATTCCGATTCATAAGTATAGCCGCAATTAATTCTTTGACAGCGACCGAAATTTTGATATTACTTGCAGCTGAAATGCCTATAATAAATTTCCGATTTTTAAATTATTACCCCTACTGCTCCATTATTTTTTAAAAATTTAAAATGTCCGCAGCTTGTTATAATCATTCATACCAAGCATATAATCAGTATTTAGAACTAAATATTTATAAGCACTGCTATATATAGTAAAATCTTGTCTTTGAGAACCTGCTTCGTAAGAGAAATGTGAAAGCCCGGAACGTAATAAGCTCGGTGATGCGTAATAAGGAGAATAGTAATTGTCTAAACTTTACCGTTTATATCTTGCGTTTTAACTATTAAATCACCTCTACCGGTGATAACCGGAATATTGGTTATATCAAAATCCCCCATATGAGCTTTAGCATTATATATAGGTATACTATTTGAAAATATCTCTATACTGCTTGGAAGTTCTGATTTCCCTCTAAAATCCAGTAACGGATAGGTAACTAAATTCGGTCTAACTGCAAAATTAGTAGTATACTGAATACCGGCAAATCTAGTTGAATTAGACCAAGAAGACACTTTAGTTATGCTATTATCCCCTACCCACCAATTAGTCATCTTATCCACATTCTCATATGTCCAATTTGTGTCTAAACGTGTAAATTTATTTTGGTTTTTTGTGGTATTTGTGATTTTAGAAAAATTTGATTTAACGGCTTCAGTTTGAAATAAGAAACTATAACTATACACCGTGTTCAGTGAAATAATTGAGTTCCTCTACTCCGGCTAAATAATTAATATCATCATTTGGACTAAGAGTCACATCATAGTTTAAATATACCCCACTAATAAGTTTAGTATCGACGTTCTTCATAGGACCACCTGAAACATCAAATGATTGAGGTTGAATTTTTCTGCTGGAAAAGTAATATTTAAATCTAAATTCTCAAAGTTTAAATCATATTTAGTACCCTCAAGCAAATCTAAATTAATATATGCAGTATCATGATAATGCACTAAACCCTGCTTAAGATAATCTTCTTGAACATCAAAATGTTCTATATCTTCAAGAGGAATTAAATAATGACCTTGAGCGTTGTGCACTATAGTCGGCAATATATCGGTTTCGGTATAATTAACTTCTAACGAAACCATCAATTCACTCTCACCCGCAATTTCATTAGCGCTATTCTCAAATTCTACTGCTAGAGGTAATTGGGACAATTACCCTAACTCCTAATCCTCATGTACGTTTGTATCCGCTGCGATTCAAGGCGAAGTATCACCAAGAGATTCAGAGATAACTCCACCTGCAAAACTCACCGGTATAAAAAAATAATACCTATAAAAACCGATATTATTGTATTTAAAAAGCACATTGCTTTAATTTATTTAGTTTTAAAGATTTTTAACCTGATATTGTTATAGCTATACTATGCTGAACAACAAGATCTACGGTGGAGGTAACACTATTCTCTAACTTCACTCTACGAGGTAATTCTTTTATAAAAATGCTATAGTCTTTTGCTTTAGTAGAATAAGTCTGTGTGTTTTTTAAAGCTACCCGTATCAATTGTATTTTACCATCATGTAAGGTAAATGTTACCGGAGTTGCCACTAAATCTTTAGTTTCTTTATATTCTTCCATCTTTATATGTACGCTTTAAACAAATTAATTGAAACTTTTTAGGTGCATAATCATTATTTTGTACCGTAATAGTTGCTATTCTATTACTATATATTGACAGGTACGATAGTGGCACTGGCAAAAGAATTAAAAATCAAGAATATAGATAGGATAGGTAGAAATCTTAAAAAATGATTTATATCAATATACCACGATTATTGTAATTGTATCATTATAAGTATCGGAAGGAACATTTGCTCCTTGAGGTATTTTGCCGTATATTGTGAGCGTTTGATCTAGTCCTGTTCCCATTACCCAGTCACTTGATTGATTTCCCCAATTCTGTGTTCTCCCTGCATGGGAGTAAAGATTATAAGGTAAATAACTATTAGTGTTAACAAGACCAGTCATTTTACGGGTACTAGTTGTAGCAGCAGGTGCAGTACCGGCATTTAATGAAACAGTATAATTAATACCTAAAGTACACTTTATTATAATTGTATTTGTTTGCAGAGCATCGACAGTTGGAACATACGTACCGAAAGCTAAAGGAGTAGCCGAACTATACAAGACGGTAACACCATCGCACTCACAAGGAAAAAAAGCATTAGCGGAGGAGGCAAAACTATTGCCCGTACTTATAGTTAAGATAATAAAACCGATAATATTTCGTAGAATCTTAATTTTCATAATTAATAATAAAAATAATTAATTTCTATTATTAATCTTTTACAAAGTTTAATGATTTTACAAGGCTAGTTTAAGAAATGGTTATATTTAAATATGAATTGATGATATGTGCCCCACAGAATTTGTTTTGGTTTTTCTTTAAATTTTATTTTTTACATTAAAATATAATGAATATAACCCAAATTAGCTATAAATAGATTCTTTATATAGAAAAATTACAAACAGATAAAGAATCTATTATAATTACCAAAACGATAGGGAAGTAGCACAAATATTACCTATAAATACTAAAAAAATCTCATTATTCGGTATGCTACAAAACAAAGCCGAGATAAAAGCGAATATATTAGAACCCGTAGAAGAAAAGTGGAATGCAGTACAACCTTTAAATGCATCTCGTCTAGTATAATATCCGACAGTTTGTAAAAATCCCTCTGAGAAAGTGTTGGATTTCTATAAATATACTCACATAACCATTGATTATTTTCTCAATATCCAATAAAATCCTTTTTAAAATTTAAATATAAAAAGTATGCATAATACTGATGTTGTAATAATAGGTGCCGGTCCGGTTGGATTATTTGCAGTTTTTCAAGCAGGAATGCTTGGCATGAAGTGTCATGTTATTGATGCACAAGAAGTTATCGGCGGTCAGTGTATTACCCTATATCCTGAAAAGCCTATTTACGATATACCGGCATATCCTAAAATTGTAGCAGAAGAGCTAATAAAACAGTTAGCACTTCAAGCAGCTCCTTTTAACCCTATATATCATTTAAATCAGCAAGCTATAGAGCTAAATAAACAAGATGATTTTTTTGAAATTAAAACCTCAAAAAACACTCTTATTAAAAGCAAAGTTATTATTATTGCAGCAGGAGCAGGTTCATTCGGTCCAAACAAACCGCCCCTTGCGAATATTGAAGATTTTGAAAGCAAGTCAGTTTTTTATTTCATCAATGATAAAAGCAAATTTGCGGGTAAAAATATAGTTATAGCAGGCGGCGGGGATTCGGCTGTTGACTGGGCTATTTCTCTTTCAGATATTGCAAATAAAATATATTTAGTACATAGGCGGGATAAATTTACAGCAGCTCCTGAAAGCGTAAGGCAATTAAGGCATATTGCAGAAACCAATAAAATCGAGTTAATAACCGGTTATCAATTAAATGCTTTAGATGGTAATAATAGTGAACTTCAATCGGTTATAGTTAAAGATTTACAAAATAATACTCGCAAATTGGATGCCAATATATTACTGCCTTTTTTTGGGTTAAAGCAAGATTTAGGTAGCTTAGCAAATTGGGGTTTAAATGTTAAGCTTCACCATATTGAAGTAGACTCTTCCTATTATCAAACTAATATAGAAGGTATTTACGCCATTGGCGATATTGCTCATTATGTTGGTAAGCTTAAGCTGATTCTTACGGGTTTTGCTGAAGCGGCAAGCAGTCTTCATCATGCTTATAGTAGAGTATTTGACGGCAAGGCTCTACATTTTGAGTATTCTACTACCAAAAATACGGGGAAAAGAAGTAAGAGCGTGACTAAATAAAGAGATCGTCATTACGAACAACCTTAGAGAACGTGACAATCTCATGAAACAATAACAAACTCCTGAGATTGCTTCGTCAATTACTTACGTAATTTCCTTGTAATGACGTTAAAACTGAACGGAGACAAAAATAAGAGTGAATAATATAATTGACGGTAAAGCATTAGCCAATGAGATACTAGCAGACTTAAAGCTAGAAATTCAAGAACTTACAAGCCAAACCAACGCTTCACCAAAGCTTGCTATAGTCCTAGTAGGTGATAATCCGGCAAGCATTATTTATGTAAGACACAAAATAAAAAATGCACATAAAGTAGGAATTTATACTTTATTAATAAATCTATCTGCTACTATTCATACTAATGATTTAATATCAAAAATCAATGAGTTAAACCTTGATAACGAGATTTCAGGAATTATAGTTCAGCTTCCTTTGCCAAGCTCCATAGATAAAAATAAAATTTTATCGGCAATATCACCTTCTAAAGATATTGATGGTTTCCACCCTTTAAATGTCGGTTACTTACATAGCGGAATTAGTCAAGGCTTTATTCCCTGCACTGCTCTTGGTTGTCTTGCAGCTATAAAAAAATACGAACCTAATTTAACCGGTAAAAACGTTGTAATTATTGGACGCTCAAATATAGTAGGCAAACCTTTAAGTGCTTTACTGTTAAAAGAAAATTGCAGCGTTACTATTTGTCATTCTAAGACACACAATTTACGCTCTATTACTTCTAAAGCCGATATTGTTGTTGCTGCAATAGGCTCACCTTTAAAATTAACTGCAGAATATTTTAATCCTGAATCTATAGTAATTGATGTAGGCATTAATAGAATTAGCAGCAATAAAATTATCGGTGATGTTGATTTTGAAAATGTTCAGTCTAAAGTACAATATATTACTCCCGTCCCAGGCGGCATCGGACCGATGACCATTGCGTTTTTACTTAAAAATACGGTTAAGGCATTTAAGGATTCCTTATATACTCTTGATACGTAAAAAGTAGATAGACGACGCCAATTTTTCAAATGAAACGAGTATCTTATAAACATTTGCAAGTTCTACATAATGTCTTACATTATCTTGCATATATTCTAAATCTTGATCGGTTAAATATCTAACAAATTTTGCAGGGGATCCCATCCATAATTCTTGAGATTTAATTATCTTCTTTGGCAGGATAAGACTGCCTGCAGCAATAAAGGCATATTCTTCTATTACTGCATAATCCATTATCGTAGCACTCATACCGATAAAAGCATTATGATGTATTGTACAGGCATGAATAAGAGCGAGATGACCGGTAGTTATATTATAGCCTATTTCTACCGGTCCGTTAAACCTTAAAGCATGAATTACACTACCGTCTTGTACGTTAGTATTATTTCCTATTTTTATCTATTCAACGTCACCTCTAAAAACCGTATTAAACCAAATGCTTGAAATTACTACCTATTTCAACATCTCCTATTAAAGAGCTGCTTTCGGCAATATATGCACTTTTATCGATTCTTGGCGTAACTCCTTTGTAAGGGATAATGAGCATTAATTATAATCTACCCAAGAAATATTACCGTCTTTACGATAATAAACTATATTGATACGATCATTATTTATATTTTTAAATACTACTGCAGGTAAATCTTCTAAATCCATTTGCATTACCGCTTCTTTTACTGATAATTTTAATATTTCTACAGGCTTTTCAGCGATAATTGCCGGATTATCATTATCTTCGGCGTTAGAGGTTTCACTATCAGATTGCGGATTAATAATATATTTAGTACCTTCGTAAGCAATTTCTGATATTTTTACTTTACCCGCATGATGATTTTTGAATTTTGATTTATATTTTCTAAGCTGTTTTTCTAGTTTTGACATAGCTTTATCAAAAGCTACATATATATCGCTACAACTATCATTACTTTTGACTATATTATGTTTACCGGAGCCATATTTTACTATAATATCACATTTAAAGTTAATTCCTTCTTTTGAAAAATGTATATCTATATTTATTATATCGGTAAAATATTTTTTAACGACTTGCGTAGCCCTCTCTTTTGAATATTCTTGTAAATTATTACCGATAGAAATATGTTGACCTGAAACTGAAATAATCATAAATAACCTTTATAATCTGAAATAATTAATATATAGGCGTTACTAAGTAACACCTATACAATTAATTTATATTTAGAGTAATTTCAAGTTTTATTACAAATTAATTTATTTAAACTTTAGCCGTAGAGTTTAGGACGCTTATCCTTATTTTGTTGCGATTTAATTAGTTTTTTAGCAGTCTTTCTTACATAATGAGGCTCAATGCCAATTTCTAAGCAGGTAGCATTAAAATTTTCATTATTTTCAACAAGCCATTTTTTAGCGTTATATTCTGCTTTTGTTGCCTCTTTCTTATTAGAAGTATTAGTTGCATCTATTATTGCATGCATAATAATAGCACTTCTAAGCGCAATATCGGGTATAGAATTATAAAGTTTAATACGCTCAAAAGGAGTAGTTAATTTAATGACATATGGTTTAGTCATATGAAACCTCTAATAATTATTAATAAAGTAAAATTTTATTAAAATAAATGTAACTACTAGGTTTTTCTTTTTTAACAAAGGCCTTAAAAAGTATATAATTTTCAAGGCTTCAACTAGTAGTGACTAATTTGGATTAATAGAGATATCTAGTAATTATAATATTAGGAATAAGCTAGATGTTAGGTTCTGTATATTTTTTGATAAAATACGATATTTTACTCTTGCAGGAATAGAAAAATTGTTATATACATTGTTATCTTTTACTTATACTCAAATGATTTCAAGAGTTGAATTTTCTTTTGAGAGGTGAGCACCCGCAGCCTATACTTAATGGATGAAGATGCAATCCTTGATAAAATGAAAGAGCAATTCTTAAAAGCAGAAGAGTATATAAGGGGGTGTAGCTCAGTTGGTTAGAGCATCTGCCTGTCACGCAGAAGGTCGCGGGTTCGAGTCCCGTCACTCTCGCCAACCCCTTTCAGGTTTCGGGATTTCCTGTCGTTTTCTAAAAAATTCATATGCTCCTTTTATTCGCCTTTTGTTTTAATTCTCATATTAAACTCTTTTAAATTCCGAATTTTAAATATTATAAAAAACTAACTTTGTATATGCCTTAAAGTAACCTCAACTCATTTGTTCGCACTTTTAGTTAAATTTCTATTGTATTCTTAAAACTTCTTATTATGATTCTATCTATAAGCTCATTTTTAACAAAATTTATAGAATTTAATACGAAAATAATTATGTTTAGATGGTTTCAACCCTCAAATCAAGAATTAATAAGAACTATACAGAAAGAAAATACCGCAGAAGCACAAAAATTAATTGCCGCAATGGAGATTACTGCATTAAGTAAAGTTAGAGATATTTATATTAGCATTAGCAGGGCTATTTGCAGCATCCGTACCTATATTTTGAGTTACATTACCGTCACCTATAAATTATGTACCGCCTACACCGCCGGTGCTAAGTACTGCTCCATTTGCTCCTACGCTACCGGTTAGCGTAACCCCATCTGCTAAAGCTAAGATAGAGCCATTCTTATTTAAAGCTACGGGAACAAATACATTAGCTGAGAACGTAATGGGGGTTGCTCCGATATTTACGAGTTTTAAGCTGCTGCCGTTAGTTCCAATCGTACCGTTAACATTACCGCTTTGTATTGTCAGTGTGCATTGGTTATTGCCTTGGTTATTTGCAGAGGTCGTAACTGAACTGGTCACACCATTTACTATTAACTCACCATCTGCTCTAAATAATATGTACCCGCTCCTAGGTCTAAAGCTTGGTTAAATGTTACCTGCTATTCATACTAAGTAACTGCGTAAATACCGTATTATCGACTACGACATCACCTGCTCAGTCTACTATGAAATTCTTAAGGCGATGAGTATTCTATAGTATAAGGTCCACCGTTATTTGCTATGGTTAGGTATTTTGTGATTGCTCCTATTCTCACTATTCCATATTCATCATTGCCAGATTTGTTTAAATTATTATTTTAGCAAATTTACATTCCCATTTGCATGTCGTATTATCCGCTATTCTAATATCACCTATATCTCCGGCACTTGGATCATTATTGTTAAATTAGCATTTATTTGTATTTTTGCTTTTATAGCGTTTAATAATGCAACATTGATTGTATTTTTGGTATTTATTATTAAAGTACCGCCACTAGCATTACTATTATTAAAAGTAATACCTCCTACATCTAATAGACTGTTAACACTTATAGTGCCCGCAGCTAAAACACTATCTGCAAAAACAATACTATTTACCGTAGTATTACCTTGTAAATCAAGAATCTTACCGTTACCTCCATTACACTGAAGTATATTGAAATTATTTATCTTTCCGTTAAGTATAGCATTCCCTATAAAATTTCCGTTTACTCCTTTAGCACCGTCTATATTACCCGCAACCGTTATGTCGTCATCTAAATTAAGTACGGACGTATTACTTTGTAAATTAATATTAGTAGCTTTTAATATTGTAGAATTAAGTGTTGCCGACCCAAGTAAAACATTATACTGCGGCTAATGAGCCTATATTACCTATATCGCCTGTTATTATGTTACTACTATCAAGATCATGAGCTAGATTTAGTATCCCTTGACCGTCAACGCCGGTAGTATTACTTATATTACCCGTTAACTTTGTTATATTACCGTCAAAAAGAGTAAGTATAGAGTTATTGTTAGTAAGATTTATATTTGCAGCATTAATTGTAATATTACCTGCGCCGGACATATAAATCTGTGCTTCCCCGTTTCCTAGATTTATTCCAGCAAGAGAGTTAGTTAGACCTATGTGATTTGATATAGTACCCGTACCTACAAATGTTATTGTACCGTTATTGCCAGCTACCGTATTATCTATCTGAGTTGTAATATTTAAACCATTATTAATTTGTCAAGTAGAATTCTTACCGGCGAAATCTATATTACTAAATGTTTGATTACCGACTCCGGTAACAATTGACGTAACATCATTATTAATAAATTTAAGAGGAGTGAAATTAGGAGTAAGACCTACTGTTGCACTAAAAGCACCTAGTGATACATTTTGACTTACCTCAACCCCACCAAAAGCAGGTAGTGCTATTAATTAATGTATTTATCCCGCCAATAACAGCATTTGTTTTATCTGCCGATATTTTAATGCCAAGTCCTTTGAATAAATATTGCCGTTATTAAATACTCCTCCTACAAGACCGGCACCGGGACTCAAGCTTACGCTACCGAGATTAGGAATTGTTGCTCCTGCAGTATTAGAGCTAGTGAATAATGTTCCGCATAATGATGCCGTTGCTAAAAATTTTCTTAAAATTTTTGATTCTTTCATTAATATTAATACATTTAATTAATAATTTGTAGCAACTTTTTTACAATAATAAAATAGAAGCAGATAGAGCTAGATTCAGAAAGCTTTAGACAAGATGAATTGACGACTGAGCCTGCGGAACGTACAAAAAGTACGTGAGCAAAGGCACATGTCAGAAAATTCACTTGTATCAAGCTTTCTGAACGATGCTGTACCAAACAAATATTGTTACTTGGTAGTGTAGAAATTTAATTATGTATTTAGAATTAAGTTAAAGGAATTTCTCAATGAAATTTGGAAAGATAAACTAAGCTGTTTTGTCTTTTATTGTAGGCATGGATTTTACTACCTCAGATACACCGCTTTGAGTAGCTGCCGCAGTAGTAGCAGCATTACTGTGTCACACCCCCACGGGGTCCATAAAAACAATACAAAATACTAAAATTATTAGTAGTTTTCTGGATCCCATGGTCAAGCCACGGGGTGACAGAGGTGAAATTGATCCACGCAACAATATAGTCAATTCAGCCCAATTTAGTGACAGGCATAAGGAAGAGAGTCTATAATAATAGGTGAGCTCAAGATAGTCAGGAATTAAGCAAGAAAAATCGCATTTTGATTGAAAAGTCAAAAAGAATTACTTTACTATAGCTTGCATTAATTTAATATATGATATTTTGACTATTAATAAATCTCTATTTATTTATCGGTGTTCCTACCAAAGCATGCTTAAGTACTTGATCAATATTTGATACAGATATAATTTCTAGGCTTTCTTTTATATTCGGCGGTATATCTTGCAAATCTTTGACATTTTCTTCAGGAATCAACACGGTTTTAATACCTCCCCTACTTGCAGCCAGTAACTTCTCTTTAAGACCACCTATAGGTAAAACATTGCCTCTTAAAGTAATTTCACCGGTCATTGCTACAGTACGATGTACGGGTATTTTAGTCATCAACGAAACAATAGTCGTAAACAAAGCACAGCCAGCAGACGGCCCATCTTTTGGAATAGCTCCAGCTGGTACGTGAATGTGAATATCAAAATCTTTATAATTGTCGTACTTTAATCCAAAATTTGTTGCTCTGCTTCTAAAACAACTATAGGCAGCCATTGCCGATTCTTTCATAACATCACCGAGTTTTCCGGTGGTCTTTATTTCACCTTTCCCTGGAAATGCTAAAGCCTCTATAGTTAAAAGCTCTCCGCCTACTTCAGTGTAAGCAAGTCCCGTAGTACTTCCTATTTGATCTTCTTTCTCGGCAAGCCCGAAATTATATTTCTTAGCTCCTAAAAATTCTTCAAGATGATTACTATCTATGGCGATATGCTTAACACTTTTATCTGCTAAAATCTGCTTTAATGCTTTTCTAGTTAATGCCCCTATTTCGCGCTCTAAAGCTCTTACACCTGATTCCTTGGTATAATATCTAATTAAATCCAAAAGTGCCATCTCGGATATAGTAATTTCATCTTTTTTGATTTTATGCATTTTAAATTGTTTTGGAACTAAATAATTTCTGGCAATTTGGAGCTTTGTTTCCTCTACATAACCGGAAATATATATTTTTTCCATTCTATCACTTAAAGCTCTAGGTAAATCATGAGAGTTAGCAGTAGCAATAAATATTACATTTGATAGATCATATTCTACTTCTAGATAATGATCAACAAAGTGACTATTCTGCTCAGGGTCTAATACCTCAAGCAAAGCGGATGCCGGATCACCTCTAAAATCAGAACTCATTTTATCGATTTCATCAAGCAGCATTACAGGATTACTAGTCTTAACTTTCTTAAGTTGACCTAAAATTTTACCGGGCATTGATCCAAGGTAAGTTTTTCTATGCCCTCTGATTTCTGCTTCGTCTCTAACACCGCCGAGCGCAAGTTTAGTATATTTTCTGCCCATTCCTTCGGCAATAGATTTTACAAGTGAAGTTTTACCGACCCCTGGCGGACCTATTAAACATAATATAGGTCCTCTAATTTTACTTGAACGCTGTAATACCGCTAAATATTCTATAATGCGTTCTTTAACTTTTTCGAGTCCAAAATGGTCACGATTTAAAATTTTCTCTGCTTGGTTAATATCTATTTTGCTATTATCATACTTACCCCAAGGCAGGCTAAGCAATGTCTCAAGATAGTTACGCGTTACTCCCGACTCCGCTGACATTTGGTTCATAGTACGGAGTTTCTTAAGTTCAGCCTCAGCTTTTTCTTTTGCTTCTTTTGATAATTTTAAACTTTTAATTTTTTTCTCAATATCGGCAAGTTCTGATTTATCTTCATCAAGCTCTTTTTGAATAGCTTTCATTTGTTCGTGCAGATAATAATCACGCTGCGTTTTTTCGATTTGCTTTCTTACTCTTTGCTGCAATGCCTGCTCGGTTTCTGAATTTACTATATTGGAAGTAAGCGTACTAATAACCGTAGTGATACGCTTAAAAGGACTAGTTTCTTCTAATAAATGCTGCTTTGCCTCAAGTGAAGTTATCAAATGTGAGGCTAATATATTTATAATATCTATGAAATTAGTGCTATTACTTATTGCTTTATTGATAGTTTCAATAATTTCTGCATTAACTTTCTTATCATTAATCGCATATTTACTAAATAGTTGTACTGCATTATCAACGAGTGAACGCATGTTATTAACATCAAATATTTCTTCATCTGGAATAATTTCATAATTTGCTTCAAAAGCTTCGTCGCCTTTGATATTGCTTAGCTTTACTCTTGCTACTGCTTCTATTAAGATTTTTGCCGTATTATTAGGCAGCTTCACTATTTGGATAATCTTGGCAAGTATAGCTGTGTTATAAAGTTCGTGTGTACTAGGGTTTTCTTGATCAAATTTTTTCTGTAAAGTTACTAAAATATATTTACTATTATCTTCCTCGGAAATGGTAGTATGAGAGAGTGCTTGCAACGATTTTGGCCTACCCACAAAAATAGGAGCAATTACTCCCGGAAATACTACCATATCTCTCAGTGCCATTAACGGAAGGGATTTTTTATGCATCAATTAAAACCTTTTAAAATTTCTAATTATTAACTATATAATATAGTATTAACCTGATTTCAAGCTACCATTATTAATTATATTTATGAATTTATTACTACAACCTCCTCAAAATGTAGCAGCCGCACATAATAGAATAAAACAATATCTACATTTAACTCCGATCGTTCACTCTGAAAGCTTAAATGAGATGCTCGGTCATGAGATTTTTTTTAAGGTTGAATCATTACAAAAAACCGGTGCATTTAAAGTTAGAGGCGTGTTAAATCATTTATTAGAATTAAAAGAGCAAGGAAAATTACCTGATAAAATAGTCGGTTATAGTACGGGTAACCATGGAATCGGTCTTGCTTATGCGAGCAAATTATTCGGTATTAAAACAAGGATTTATTTACCGTTAAATACTTCAAAAGTAAAACAGCAAGCAGCTCTTTATTACGGCGGTGAAGTTATATATACATATACTCGACAAGAAGCGGAAGAAAAAGCAAAAGAAGATGAAAAGCAAGGATTTTACTATATGCATCCTTCCGATAGTGATTCTACAATAGCAGGAGCAGGCACGTTATGCTATGAAGCATTACAGCAGCTAGGTTTTAGTCCTGATGCTATTTTTGCCTCTTGCGGCGGCGGCGGTTTAATTTCTGGCGCATATCTTGCCAAGGAATTAATATCACCGACAAGCTTGTTAATAGGTTCAGAACCTTTAAATGCCAATGATGCTTATTTATCTGTTAAAGATAATAAAACATATAGATTTAACTATGCTCCGAATACTATTGCGGACGGTCTTAAAACCTTGAGTATATCAGCTCGTACATTTGAATATCTGAAAAAACTTGATGATTTTTATTTAGCAGAAGAATATGAAATATATTACTGGACGGCGTGGCTTACTCATTTACTTAAAGTAATATGCGAGCCGTCAAGTAGTATAAACATGGTTTCAGTGGTAAATTTTTTAAAAACACAATCCAAACCTCAAAAATTACTAGTACTAATCTCAGGCGGTAATATCGATCCTATTCTTTATAATGAATTATGGAAAGAGGCGTATTTAAGCATCTCACCTAAATCTTTATGTTCTGATGTCATTTCTGCGAAAGCAGCAATCTAGTAACCTTTAATGTCATACTGCAACTTGATTGCGGTATCTTAGGACTCGGCTGGTGATACAAGACCCCGTGGTCACGCCACGGGGTGACAATAAAAAATCTAGATTCCCGCTTTCACGGGCATGACATAGAAGCAATGTAACAACGCCTCCTCACAATGATGAAGTTATATTAAAATTTAACCCTTTCTTCTTACTGCTTCTTGATTTTTAGTAGAAGGATTAGGAGTGATTTGCGGAGATTTTATATTAGAACTTCTTAGTTTTATTAAATCTTCAAATATGGTTTTATCAAATGCTATTGGATTGATTTTTCTGAGTTCCGCTAAATTAAAATTATTAATTTGTTGCGGTTGAACTATAATAGGCTCACCCGTAACAGGAATTAAATTTTTAAATTCAGGATTAGTTGCTACTTTATCTTTATTTTCATTTAAAAATTTTGTTAGACCTGCAGCAATGTCAGGATTTGTTAAAGCATTTGAAAAGATTTTATCATTAATTGTCTTCACTACATATCCATCACTCAGAGTAATATATTTATCTACAACTTTTACTAATCTTTTTTCCAAATAGTTTCTACCTGTAAATATCTGCTTAAATTTTTCCCATAAAGAAGTACCTCTATCATTAATATCTTTTAATTCAGTGGCTATTTTAGTACTATTCTCAGTTAGATAAGTAGAATCTAACTTATTTAATTCCCTTATTATTTCAGGATTCTTTATGCCTGATGAGTTAGTAAGTATAATAATTTGTTCTAATTGCTTACTAATTTTATTATTTTTTTCTAATCTATTAATAACCTGCTGTACAGTATAAATGGCTGCATTTTGTAATGCCTTAAATTCCACTTGAGATAATTGATTTACTCTTGGGATAAACTGCTTACTATTTTTATTAAATTTCTGGTTTTGATCTCCTTGCATAATAAATTTTTCATATTTCTCAAGTTTGTCTGGAGTGTTTTTAGGATCTTGTTTTAAGATTTCTATAGCTTGATCTTTTACAGCCTGTGCATATTGCTCTTTAGGTATAGACTTTCCGCTTACGGCTATTAATGCTTCTTTAGTTGCTCTTATAGGATTGGCAAAGATTTCTTCTTCATCTTCTATACCCATCAATGATAATTCATCAAAAGGTCCTCCTGTATTTAGAGGCAGTACAAAACCCTTAAGTGCTGCTTCAGCCCTTGCGACATCAAACTTTAGCTTATCTGCTACACTAGGTATTAGTTTTATATCTTGTCCTAAATTGATATGCAAGTTATCTACTAATTTTTGTATATCTTTATTTTCTATAACTTCACTAATAATTTTACTGGCAAGTACTTCAAGCGTACTAGTGATATATTCTTCAGATTGTAAATATTGTTGAATAGGATCGGGAGTAACAATATTTTTATTCAAAGTATCTAATCTCCTATCTACGTTTTTTATATCAACTATTTTATCTTTTACTGCAGCCAATATCTCAGTCACTTCATCGTTTTTTTTAATAGTATCATCTATATTAGTTATAATCTCTGCCATATAATACTCATTATTAAGTTATTTGATATAATGAATAATTATCAAACTTTTTAAAAATTCGCAACTATATTATCATATAAAGCACTACTTACTATGCCCTGACTGTTGCCACTCTCTCTACTTTTATTAAGGTTTTCAACATGAGAGATAGGGGTTGATATAGAAGACTTATAGCCTTGGGGTATTGTTTTATTTTGCTTTACAATATTGGGTGCTTGTTTTTCTCTTTGTAGTTCTTCCGACAAATTTTTCGTTTCTATATGTAAACTATTACTTTTTTCAAAGTTAGCAAATGCTTTATCTATATTTTTTGAGCATAATCCGTACCGGTAAAAACTGCTACTATTCTTTGCCATAGCTTAGGTTTGGTTACTCTTTGTAATTCTCATGCTATAACTTTCTCCCCCCATCCGTGTGTTCCTTAAATATCCAGGATTTAACTCTGCTAATACTCTTTGAGTACCGTTAACAAGTGCAGAATTGCTGCTCTCAAGTAATGGGGCAAAATTCTTGATAATTTCTTTACCTTGCTCTATCATTTTTTCAGACGGTAGTTTACTTATTGCTGGTAATAAAGTTTTAATTATATTAGGCTCATTTACTCCTAACTCATGAATAGACGATAAAGCTTTTGCTTCTTTTTCATTTGTTTGAAAAGTAATTTTAAAAATTCAGCTATCTTTAATGCTGCTTGTGTTAATGCTTCTACTTGTTTTGGATCATTAATTTGCTCTTGTTTATCAAGTTTAGGGGTAGTATTTTTAGTAAGAAATTTTCTGTGGTTACCTAATGTTGTTTCTGAAACATTTTCTTTAAGGTTATCTAATGTTTTATCTATTAATTTCTCTCTATATTGTTCTTTAGATATTTTTTGGTTAGCTAATTCTAACATAGCGTTTTCTAATGGTTTTTTAATATCCATCACTTCATCTTCGCTTAAGCCATTACGTTTTTCGTCGTTCATCTGCTCTACTTGAGACTCACTTAAATCTATGGCAAACCAATTTAAAATTTATGAATGAAAATTCATTAAAACTTATAAAAAGAATTGTATTTTTTCATAGAAGAGGTCCTGATCGTAATTTCATCAGGGATTTCAGTTATGAACCTTGAAGGGTAAGAACGGACTATTTCATAAAATATTTTTCTGCTTTCAGCATGAGTAATGTAGAGGTCTTTTTTGGCTCTCGTAATACCGACATAAGCAATGCGGCGTTCTTCTTCTAAGCCTTTGTCGCCATCTTCGTCTAGAGATCTTTGAGACGGAAATACCCCCTCTTCCCAGCCCGGTAAAAATACCACGTCAAACTCAAGCCCTTTAGCTGCGTGCAGGGTCATTATAGTAACCGAGCCACCGTAATTGGTTTCAAGCACTTCATTTTCCATAACTAAGCTTGAATGTTCGATAAAATCATGAACATCGTTAAATTCAGCAATAGCTCTAAGCATTTCGTTAATATTTTCGATTCTACCGAATGCTTCTTCAGTTTTTTCTTCTTGAAGCATTTCAAGATAACCGGAATCATCAAGTATTGCTTTAACTACGTTTATTGGAGCATCTATACTAAATCTTTCGTACCAATTATCGATTTTAGTAACCAAATCTTTTAGAGTTTCATATGATTTTGCTTTAATCTCACCTATTTCTAGCATTTCTTTAATGGCTGCGAAATTAGAAATATTTCGCTCAAGTGCATAACCTCTAATTTTATTTAAGCTAGCTGCACCTATTGCCCTTTTCGGCACATTTATAATACGCTCAAGTGCTAGATTGTCATTTTTATTCAAAGATATACGGATATAAGCAAGCACATCTCTTATTTCCATACGTTCATAGAACCGCAAACCGCCTATAATTTTATAAGGCATAGCACTATTTATAAACGCTTCCTCAAAACTTCTTGTTTGAAATCCGGCTCGTACTAATATTGCAATATTGCCGGCATTATACCGGTTTTCTCGCACTAACTTATCTATTTCACCGGCTATATATCTTGCTTCTTCTTTATCACTCCAACAAGAGATAATTTTTATCTTTTCACCGTTTTCCCTATCCGTCCATAACGTTTTACTGTGACGGTTTTTATTATTATTGATAACATTGGAAGCAGCAGCAAGTATTGGCAAAGTTGATCTATAATTCTGCTCTAATTTAATAATTGTTGCACCTGCAAAATCTTTTTCAAAACGTAATATATTCCCGACTTCTGCTCCTCGCCAACCATAAATAGATTGATCATCATCCCCTACACAGCAAATATTTTTATATAAACTTGCGAGCATTCTTGCCCATAAATACTGGACAACGTTAGTGTCTTGATATTCATCAATTAAAATATATCGATATTTTTCTTGGTAATATCTTAGTATTTCAGAGTTTTTAATAAAAAGCTCATTATTATAAAGTAGCAAATCTCCAAAATCTAAAACATTAGAAATAAGTAAATTTTTCTGATATTCTTCGTATACAAGTTTTGCAACCCTCTGCAACGGTAAATTAGTATCTGATACTGATAGTTTAGTTGGTAATAATCCTTGATCTTTCCATCTAGAAATTATGATATGTATTAATTTAGGAGCATATTGTTTAGTATCAATATCTTTTAGCTTTACTATATCTTTCACTAGTTTTAATTGATCATCATGACTAATAATAGTAAATCTATTATTTAAACCAAGATTTAAATGCTCAATCTGGTCACGTAATATCCTAGCTGCCATTGAGTGGAAAGTGCCTATATTAAGACCATAGCAATTAATTAGACTATTAACTCTTTCAGCCATTTCTTTAGCAGCTTTATTAGTAAAAGTAACGGCTAGAATATTTTGAGGTGAGGCTAAATTTTGGTGAATAATATTAGCTATTCTTGAGGTAAGTACCTTTGTTTTACCTGTCCCTGCACCTGCAAGCAATAAAAGCGGTCCTTCAGTGTGAAGAACTGCTTTTTGCTGTTCTGGATTTAATGTATGTATGAAATCTTGATTTTGCATTTATTTTGATGTTGTGCTATGGCTCTACTATGTCATTCCCGCAAAAGCGGGCATGACATTAAAGCATTAAAATATCACCTTATTCTTCTTAGATTTTTAATAATATACGAAATAGTAATTATCGGACTACAAATAATTATTTTAAATAACCTAAAATAAGAGCTTAAATTTCTATCTTCAATAAACCAATTATATAAATCATTTATAGGTTTAATCTCAGCAGGAATAATATATTGATCTTTAAATAATGCTTTTAAAACTCTTTTTGCCTGTTTTGCTTCTACTTTACGCTCTATTGTTAAGCTGTGATCATGTACTCGGTAGAAATATAAAGATTCCGGTATATGAGCAAATTTCGTAACAAGCCCAAACCTTAGCCAATATTCATAATCATCCACTAACTGCATATTTTCATTATATCCACCTACTTGCCTTGCTAAATCGGCTCTATATAAGAAACATGCACCGACGCAATCTCTAATCGGTAAAAACTCAGGAGGTTCTTGATAAAGTCTTCTTCCTACTTTACCGTGGTCATCGATCAAAGTATAATCAGTATATACAAGCCCTATCTCAGGTGAATTATCAAGTATCTTAACCATTTTTTCTAAAGCATTTTCATGGAAAAGATTATCATCTGAAGTCCAAGTAAAATACTCCCCCTTGGCCTCTTTAAAAGCAATATTAAGACTTGCCGGTAATCTTTTATTGGTCTCATTTACTATTACCTTAATACGTGAATCCTGCTCTGCATATGTCCTAGCTACTATAACGCTATTATCTTTTGAGCAATCATCAATAATAATAAGCTCAAAGTCTTTAAAACTTTGATTAAGGCAACTCTCAATAGCAAAAGGTAACAGCTTCTTTCTATTATAAACCGGTAAAACTATTGAGATTTTTGGAAGATTACTATGCATGTCCTCCTAACATATCAAGAGTATTTAAACTATTAATTATATTTTCTATTAGTTCTGATTCTTCAGCTTTACATCCATCTTCAAGGATTAATAATATATTGCTTAAAGCATTATTAAGCATTTTGGGTATTATAATATTTTGCTCTTCAAACCTTTTAATTAGTTGCATCAAAGGATCAACATATTCAATTGTTAACGATTCTTTATATTGAGCAATAGCTCGGCAAGACAATCAGATAATGCCCATAACAAAAGATCAGCTCCTTCATTATCTATTAAATCAAATACTTCATAAATTTTTTCAATTTGTACTTCAATATTATCTACAAGCACTAGAATAATTTTTACTATTTAGATTATTATATTTTCTATGTCATTCCCGCTTTCGCGGGAATCCAGAAAAAATAATCTTAATACTGCTACAAAGAATTATATTCTTTATTAGATTCCTGCTTTCGCAGGGCGGGCATGCTTAATTCTGTAAATTTATATATTTCGTATTTAGATATTCAAATATCCCTTCAAATGAGCCTTCCACTCCAAAACCTGAAGCTTTACGTCCTGCAAAAGGTGCTTTTGCATTTGCAGGTAACGGGTCATTAATCGATACCATACCAAAATCAAGCTTAGACGCTATCATTTGTGCCACGGATATATTATTTGAATATACATATCCTTGCAAGCCGTATTCGGTATTATTTGCATGTTCTATTACTTCATCCAAATCTTTGAATTTATAACAAGCAACTACCGGACCGAATATTTCTATTCTAAAGATATCCATATTATCCAAACAGTCAATAATAATAGTAGGCTCAATAAAATTATCAACAGTTTTACCGCCGCAAATTAATTTAGCTCCTTTACTTTGTGCATCAGCGAGTAACTTTTGTATTTTTTCTATGGCAGCAGAATTAATTAACGGACCTACATCCGATTCCTTATCAAATCCGTCACCAGCTTTAAGCTTAGTAAATTTAGCCTTTAGAATTTCTATAAATTTTTCATATATAGATTCTTCTATAAATATTCTGTTAGGTGAAGTACAAGACTGTCCACTATTTCTAGTTTTAGCGATTACTAAATCACTTACTACTTTCTCTAAATTATTATCTGCCGTTATAATGAAAGGAGCATTGCCGCCAAGTTCCAAAGATAAACGTTTTAGAGTATTTGCGGCATTTTGATATAGAATTTTACCGACATTTGTAGCGCCGGTAAATGATAATTTCCGAAGCCTAAAATCTTCACAAAAAGCCTTACCTATAATATCTGAACTACCTGTAATTACATTAAATACTCCGGAAGGCAAACCGGCATCGCTTGCAAATTTCGCAAGTACTAAAGCTGATAGAGGCGTAAGACTTGACGGTTTTAATATAACGCTGCAACCCGCAGCTATTGCAGGTACTACCTTGCGAGCAATCATTGCATTTGGAAAATTCCAAGGAGTTATAGCAGCAGACGGTCCTACAGGCTCATATTGCGTAACAATTTTATGAGTGTTACTATTACCGGGTTTGATAGTCGAATGAATATTATGTATAGCATATGTATACCAATCAATAAAAGAGGCTCCATATAAAATTTCTTTTTTTGATTCAGCAAGTACTTTACCCTGCTCTAGGGTTAATATATGACTTAACTCCTCAATATTTTCGATTACTAAATTATACCATCTTCTAAGAATCGCTATTCTCGCTTCAAATGAACTTTGTGACCATAAAGCAAAACTAGTCACCGTATTATTAATCGCTGAATTAATCTCAGATAATCCTAAATTCGGAACTGTAGCAATTTCTTTTAAGGTCGCAGGATTAATAACGGATATTTGCTTACCGAACTCTATAAATTCACCGTTTATATAATTCTTTCCCGTAATGTTTTTAAGTAAGTTCATATATTTTTACCTGCGTGGATACTAAAATCGTCATTGCGAGCGAACATTGGCGTTGTTGCATGGCTCGAGAAAAGTGTTATAAACTTATATTAAAATTATACGGCAATACTAGCAAGAAAAATATTTATAATGAATTATTTATACCAAAATCTTCACCACCCATTTGACTTTCTAATACATCATAAGAAATATTTGCCAAATTAGCATGTTTTATAATATTAATGATATCTTCAGGAGCTATTGCATTTAATATAAGATTCAATATTTCTTGAGGAAATTTATATCCAATGTCAGATAATATAGCAGAGTTTTCAGTTATATTATAATAAAGTCATACACCTATCTTGTTTAAGTCTTCTAGAATATTTTCTCACAATACATTTGATACTTTATCTACCTTTATAGCCTCAGCTATTTTAACCCATAACTCAGAGGGACTTCAAAAGCTATTAAATTCTTGAATGGCTCTAAATAATTACCTTTAACTCCTTTACCCCATGTATACTCAATAACCTCAGATGAAATATCAGAGTAATATTTTTTCTTAGGATTTATTAATTGTGACTCTAAAGAGATCACAGCTGAGAGAAATACTTTTTCTAAGTTATTAAATAACCGCCTTTATTAAGATTTATACTTGCTAACAGCCAACCATTTGAGTCATCTCCATTAAAACTCCAATTCTGATGTAACATATTGAGTCCAAAGTCAAATTTTTAAATATATTAGTAGTCGTAGGCTTATCAGTAGCTAACCTAATATCAGGAGCCTTTATCACTTGATCATATCTAACTCCGGTTATTTCTAGCTCTGTAAATTTTTCACTTTGGCTATTTGGATAAAAATGATTTAAGTAAAATTTAATTGCCGAATATATTAAAAATTTTTCGGCTTCTGCTAGCTCTATTTCTAAATTAGCATTTTTCAATGCTTCTAAATTTTGTATGTTAAAACTACCTCATCCAACTAAAAATTTCATAAGTAATGGATATGTATCAATATTTTGTTTTTGTGGTGGTATATTTGTTCCAAGTCATTATATATTTGTACCTAATTAAATTAATACACAATGACTATAATAAGTGTCTTACTAAATGCAACAATTTTTTTATTAACTTATATGTTAATTTACAGCTAAAAAATCTAAATTATTTATTGAGAAATTTTTCAGCCTCAAGAGCCGCCATACAGCCTGTTCCTGCAGCAGTTACTGCTTGTCTATAAATTTTATCCTGAACGTCACCAGCAGCAAAAACACCTTCTACACTAGTTCTAGTAGTGCCTGACTTCGTGATGATATAATTATCGTCATCCATTGCAATTTGTCCGGTAAATAGCCCCGTATTCGGTGCATGCCCAATAGCTATAAATACACCGCTACAATTCAATAAACTAATCTCTTTGGTGTGAACATTTTGAATTTTAACTCCAGTAACGGATTTTGGTTTATTGCTACCTACAATCTCATCTACTACATGATCCCAAATTACTGATATTTTAGAATTTTTAAATAATCGATCCTGTAATATTTTCTCAGCTCTAAAACTATCTCTTCTATGCACTATAGTGACTTTGTTAGCATGATTGGTTAAGTATAAAGCTTCTTCTACTGCACTATTTCCTCCCCCTACTACAACTATTTCTTGATTCTTAAAAAAGACACCATCGCAAGTAGCACATGCCGAAACACCAAAACCACGAAATTTCTGCTCTGAAGCTATACCAAGCCATTTTGCTTCCGCACCGGTACAAATGATTATGCTCTCCGCGTCATATTCATTTCCTGCTCCTGTAAATACTTTAAAAGGTCTTTTTGATAAATCCACCTTTTCTACGTAATCACTAACAATTTCCGTACCGACATTTTTAGCCTGCATATACATCTGCTCCATAAGCCAAGGTCCTTGCACCGTTTCCGCAAATCCTGGATAGTTCTCAACACCGGTGGTAATTGTAAGCTGCCCGCCTGGCTGCATACCATTTATTAATATTGGTTTTAAAGCAGCTCTAGCTGTATAAATAGCGGCACTTAAGCCCGCAGGTCCTGAACCTATTATTAGTACTTTAGTAGTAATTTTCATAATTATTATTTATTAATTTAAATGATGCCTATGTCATTCATGCGAAAGCAGGAATCCAGAAAAACATATAAAAAACAATTTTTTTATATGTTTATTGTATGAAATATGTAATTTTTGTACTAAGATTAAGGTTATTTTTCTGGATTCCCGCGAAAGCGGGAATGACATCCTGAACGTTCGTACAATACAAGGTCATACAATCTAAGACTTCTTTTCTAACCAAGATTTGACATAGTTAATTTCTTCAGGGTTCATTAGAGAAGGAGCATGACCGGCATATTTTATTTCATAAAGATCAAAAATTTTTGTTTCTTTCATCTTTTTAAGAGTAGATTTTGTTAAAATTTGAGATTTCATCCCATGAATTACTAATATTCTACATTTTATTTTATTCCATACAGACCATAGTTTAATATCTTCCTGGTTACTAGCATTTTTCATTCCTTTTGTTATAGCAGGATCATAATTCATTTTATATTTTCCGCCGAATGTAGAAATGACACTATATTTTGTTAAATAATCCCAATCTTCTTCATCTTTAATACCGCTTTGTGCATAAATAAGTTTTAAATGTTCTTTTGCACTAGCCAAATCATCTAAGAGTATCGTTTTTTTAGCATAACCTCCCATTTTAATTAAAGGAGCCGCATCAATAAACGCCCCTATATCATTTAATATTAAGGCTTTAAAAATATTTTTATATTTACTGGCAAGTACCATACCTATAATGCCGCCCATTGAAGTACCAAGCCAAATAGGATTTTTGATATTTAGCCTTTTTAAAAAAAATAACGTATCTTTAATATAAGTCGTATAGTTATAATGATTAGCTTTTTTAAAATTTTCGCTATCACTGCGACCGGGATAATTTATTGCAATTACTCTATAATTTTTACTCAACTCTTTAGCTATTTTATCAAAATCATGAGCATTTCTAGTTAAACCGTGAGCACATACTATTATATTTTTATTTTTAGGATCACCGAATTCCAAATAAGAAATTTTATGTTTCGGTATATATTGAAGAGGTAATAAATTAATATAGGGACCAATTTTTATTGAATTAATTTTCATATGAACCTATTAATACCAATTTAGAATAAATTGTAAAAAAATCATTGTCATCAATTGTCATCATGTTATTAATTTAAGTCACTTAAAAATATACTGACCATGGTCGGCATATATATAACTACAAAAAGCAAAGATAAAAACACAGTAGCTGCAACTTTTTCAGGGTAAAATTTCTGTAAATTCGCTATAACTATAGTATTTGCTGCGAGTGGTGCCGTAGAAAGTAGTTTTAGGGCATTATAGTAATCATTGTTATACCATTTTGTTACAAAATGATCAAACATGATAAATAACCCTACTCCCAAAGGATAGAATAGAAATTTAGCAGCAAAAGTAGCAAGAGTAAATTTGATATCGACTTCAAATTTTTGTAGAGACGAAAGAGCAAGACCCACCATCACCATACCGAGTATCGAAAAAGAGCCTTTCATATTATATATAAAATCATCTAAAAAATCCGGTAAAGTCAAACCGCAAAAACTAAATAAACATCCCAAGAAAAAAGCATTTAAAATCGGTAATTTTACTACTTTTAATATACTATCGGTGGTATTAGCAAAGCTCCTCATACAAATATAAAAGCCGACGGAACATTCATAAATATTCACTCCTATAACAACCATCATGTAAATACTTAATGTATAATCATCAAAAAGTGCTGTAGCTATAGGCAACATAAAATACCCGCCATTTGCCGTACCTGCAGACAAAGCTATAATATTACGTGTATGATCCTGCCAAAATTTACCAAAAAAATAATAAGAAAAGAGCGATAAGAGTGTTGCAATTACAAATGTTACAACCGTAATGCTTAATGCGGCAAGTGTTAAGGTTGTACTAGCAGGTATCGTAAAAAATACTATAGGCGATATAAAATAGAATAGTAACGAAGAGATACTATCTCTTTCAACATTTGAATATTTACCTGCTAAAAATCCTATTACTACACTTAATAATACCGAAACGGTTTTAAAAAAAACTATACTAAAGATTATCATGTAATGAGCTAAAGATATAATTACTTATAATATATGAGGTTTTATTTTTTTCACTAAATTTTGTAAAGATTTTTACTTCATCAGACCAAAATAAATTTCTAATTAAAACTTTAAAAACTTTATGTGATTTAAGGTGTCTAATTTAATATGAAATTTTCATATTTATTGGTATTGCTCGCGTGGATTCATATGTCATTCCTGCGGAGGCATTGTTGTGTGGATTCATATGTCATTCCTGCTTTTGCAGGAATGACATAAGGAATAACACATGAAGCTACTTCGGAAATTATAGGCATATGTAAATTATATTTTTTTATCAAATCCAAAACTAATTTTAATGCTTCTCTTCCCTCTACTAGCTCTTTATATTCCTGTAAAAATTGCTTTTTATCGCTACTAATTCCAAGTTCATAACCAAATTTTGTATTACGTGAACCTAACGAATAACAAGTAAGCACTAAATCGCCTACTACGCCCTCTAGTAAAATATCAGAATTTTTTTGCATACCACCTAACGCTTTCGACAAAATAGCAATTTCTTTTAAGGCAGCTACTATAAGCGTTGCTCTTGCATTCTCGCCCTGCTTTCTTGCTAAATCAATCCCGCTTTTAATAGCAAAAATATTTTTTAAAGCTCCTGCTACCTGTAATGTTACAATATCGCTTGACACATTAGTAGTAAAAATTTTTGAACTTAGGTTATAAGCTATTTTATTTGCTATATCTATATCTAAACTTGCAATACTTGCCGAAGCAGGTAAATTTTTAGCAAGTTCTTTTGCTAGATTCGGACCTACAAAAAACGCTGTAGGACTATGCGGTAATAGAGTTTTTAACCTATCTGAAAATAATGTGGTAGGATTACGGGCAAAGCCTTTTGTTGCAATTAGAAGAGTATTGTCTTTAGAAATGCTGTGAGTTTTTAATAATTTTATTGAGTCATCAAAAGCGTAAGACGGCACTGCAATAATAATTAATTCAAAATCCTTAATTATATCTAAGTTTGTAGTAGCCTGTAAATGAGCAGGTAATTTAATATCCCCTAAATATTTTACATTAGTTTTGTTATGTAAAATTTCCTTTGCTATTGCCTCATCACGTAAAAATAAAGTAACGTTATTACAGTTTTGTGCTGCTAAAGAAGCAAGGCTAGTACCAAAACTCCCTCCCCCATAAACCGCAATATTTTTAAATTTGTTCATGTGCTTATTTTTTCTTTGTCACTTGCAGGTTTGTATGTATCGTTGCTTGGCTTGTTTATGTAATTCTCACGAATGGGGGGAATCCAGTAAAACCATATAAAAACAAGTTTTTATATGGTTTTTTTATCAAATATGTAACTTCTGTATCAATATTGAAGTTGTGTTTCTGAATTCCTGCTTCTGTGGGAATGACATTGAGCGAATTTCTCGAGCCATAAAACAATACCTACTCACAATAACAATTTCACTACTCCACAGCTTTCTCAAGATTTACTATTATAACGGGTGACTTATTAATTTCTTGTTTTAAGGTTTTACGGATTGTTCCTTTTATTGCCTCGATTACTTGTTCATCCGACAATGCTTTTTTAGCCTGTTTATTTTGAATGGTCACAAGTTCTTTAATGTGGTTTTTAATGAGGTTAACTAATGCCATATCCTCTTTCGGATCAAGCAGCCCGGGCATAGACAGCATTGGGTTTGCAGCAAGCAGTCCTTTTTTATTAATGACTACTGATGCTACCACGATACCCGACTCACGCATACGTCTTCTAGCTTTGAAAATCGGAGATTCAACGGGCAGCAAATAATTACCGTCAACAGCTAAATAACCGTTTTCAACCTTTGAAATTACTTTTGCATTATTAGGTTCAAGCAGTACTACACTACCATTTTCAACCTCTACTACCTGTTTTATGCCGTTTTTCTTAGCAAGCTTAACATGTTCATGAATATGTACAGGCTCGCCGTGAACAGGTATACAAATATTCGGTCTAATTAGAGAATACATTTTTTGTAGCTCGTCAATCGATGGATGTCCTGAAACATGTACAAAATGGTCTCGCTCTGTAATAACTTCTACACCGGCCTTAACAAATATATTAAATAGCCTGAATATTTTCTTTTCATTACCCGGAATAATTTTTGAAGAAAAAATCATTGTATCCTTAGGAACAAGCTTTATAGACGGATGAGAATTACTAGCCAGTTTTGCGGTAGCAGCCATAGGCTCACCTTGACAACCGGTAGCAATTACTAATAATTCTTCTCTTCTAAATCTGCTAACATCACGTTCACTAATTAGAGGAGCAATATCTTTCAAATAGCCGCTTTCCTGCGCAGCAAGCATCATACGGTGCAAACTTCTACCGGTTAAGACTACTTTTCTACCCGCAAGCCCTGCAGCATGAATTATTGTATCAAGCCGTGCTAAATTAGAGGCAAAGGTTGAAACTACTACCATTTGAGGACAACCGGCTATAATATCTACTAAACTTTTTCTAACATCCCCCTCAGAACCTGAGCTTCCTTTATTAAATACGTTAGTTGAATCACAAACAAGTGCAAGAACCCCTTCATCTCCGTAAAATTTTAAAAGCTCCTCATCGGCTTTTTTCCCAAGTATCGGATCGTTATCAAATTTCCAATCCCCCGTATGTAAAATATTACCTGCATCCGTACGGATCATAATTGCTTGCATTTCAGGAGCCGAGTGAGTCAGTGGCACCATCTCTAAGGAAAAAGGATCTAGATTTATTTTACTACCGGGTTTTACTTCATGAATTTTTATATTTTTAGCAAAATCATATTCATTTAAACGAATTTTTAGAAAATTTGCTGTAAAAGTAGTACTATAAATAGGACATTTAAGTCTATTCCATAAATATTGGACTCCACCTAAATGATCCTCGTGAGCATGAGTTAAAATCAGACCTACTATATCTTTTTTATATTTCTCGATAAAGCTGCTATCAGCAATTATCATATCAACACCGGGTAAATAATCATCGGCAAAACCGCTACCACAATCAATCATTAACCATTGACCTTGATAATGGTAAAGATTAAGATTCATACCTATTTCATTAGAGCCCCCTAGCGGTACAAATAGCAGATCATTTTTATGATTTTTGATGTTGAATGATGACATAATTTAACTTAATATTTATTTTATTATTTTATTCTTATAACTTATTATTAGTTAAGCGTCTATATATTAAAAAAGAAATTCATATAATGAATATAAATAAAATAGCATTGATTTATAACCACAATTCCAAACATTTAGCTATTATAGAGGAAATAAAAAAACTCTATAATTATTGTAAAATAGAGGAAGCGGAGGTCATTATCGTAATAGGCGGGGATGGAGAATTACTACATAATATTCACCGCTATATGCATCTTAATATACCTTTTTACGGAGTTAATTTAGGAAGCCTCGGCTTTTTAATGAATCCTTTAGATACCAAAAAATTATTACAAAATATACACGACAGTACGGTTTCTATCCTAAATCCTCTTCTTATGCAAGTCGCAGATACGAACGGTCAAATATATACGGCACTTGCTATTAACGAAGTATCGATATTTCGTAAAACTAATCAAGCTGCTAAATTTAGAATAGAAGTAAACGGGATAGAGAGAATGAACGAATTAGTAGCAGACGGAGCTTTAGTTGCAACACCTGCCGGAAGTAGTGCTTATAATTTATCTGCCAGCGGTCCTATTTTACCGCTTGAGTCAAACATGTTATGCCTAACCCCTATCTGCTCGTTTAGACCGCGTAGATGGCACGGTGCTTTACTGCTTTCATCTGCTACGATTAAATTTGAAATACTTAATACAAATAAACGACCGGTAAATGCTACTGCCGACTTTCAGGAGTTTAATAATATCACAAATGTTACCGTTAAATCTACTAAGGATAAGCCTGTCAAACTGCTCTTTAATAAAAACCATACGCTGGAAGATAGAATTATTAAAGAGCAATTCGGTGGGTAATTATTAAAAAATATTAATAATTTTTTGACTAAGCATTAAACTAATGTATGATGCCTTGTTAAAAATAACTAGGCATCATATATGAAATCAAAAAAGTCTTCTATTAACTTTTCTGAAAATACCCATATTTTATGGTTACCACGTGAAGCTCCAATATTACTTTAAATACAGCTATAGAATTGTACTCAGCAATAGTTAAGGATTTTGATATAAAAAATAATTATTTAAGAACTATTGAAGAAATAAAAAATTCAAAATTAGCTTCAGAATTTGCTAATTTAGCAATTAAGGAGATAAAAGAGGTAAAAACCCCAAAAAAGCTATTGGACTGTGTATTAAAAAATACAGTTACGAAGAACTTAAAAATCATGAGTTATTTAAAGATTATGCGATTAGTGAATATAATGCTTTAATTAATAAAAATTCTAAAGTAGAAATATTTTTTGAATACAAACCTAGCTCCAATTCTTCTAACCCTATCACTAAGATTATCAATAAATTTATCGCTAAGGAAAATATTGTTCGTTTAGCCGTAGTAGAAAAAAATATTGCATTAATGGAAGAAGTAGCTAAAGATATACTTAAATCAGCACCTATAGTTTTAAATTTACTTAAAACTCACGGAGAATGGTATCAAAAATATCTAAATATTATTATTTGTAAAACCTGAATTTCAACCTGATATTATTAAACAATTAGCAAATATAGAAGATTTTGCTATTCTAGGCTCTTTTTCTGAAATATTGCTTGCTACCAAAAAATATGATGAAATAATAACATTACCTGCACCACGACCAGCGAATCTAGTAAACAATGAGCAAAAACAGGAAAGTAAATTCATCTATTTTTCCGTTATAATCTATCAGTAGCCTATAATAATAAAGGAAAATTATCATTAGACGAAGAACAATTATTACGCATTTTAAAGGATCGACCAAACGATAGCGCTTCATCAAGCTATAGCTTATTTAATATTTATTTACTTAACGAAAGGGCAACAGCAACAACAAATTTAATCAAAAATGCTCCTACAGATATCAAAATTTTGACAGCAATGAGTTTTAATTTAGCTGAAATTGCTGAAGCTAAATTAAATCTAATTAATCAAGACAATTTATCTAAAGATAGTCAAGAACAGTTTCGATGTTTTCAATAT